>NZ_CAJCKK010000011.1:0-154552 GCF_903970865.1 Bacillus sp. ME78 | reverse complement strand
GTTTTGCTCATTCAATTGGAGTTCCTAAACTTGCAGGTCCGTTCATACTATCGGCAGCAGCATTTATACTGGCAGGTCTAGTTCTTTTTGTTATGCTTCGTCCAGATCCGTTAATTATTGCTAACATAATAGAAAGATATAAACAGGAACATACATATAAAGGACAACCAATAACAGAAGAAGCGAAAGAAAATAAACGAGGTATTACAGTTGGAGCAATCGTAATGATACTTACGCAAATAGTGATGGTTGCGATTATGACGATGACACCAGTTCATATGGGACACCACGGTCACGGTTTAAGTGCAGTAGGACTTGTGATAGGTTTTCATGTAGGTGCAATGTATCTTCCATCTCTCGTTACAGGAATGTTAATTGATAAAATTGGCCGAACTACAATGAGCATAGCTGGTGGAGTGATTTTACTTGCAGCGGGTGTCATAGCTGCGATAGCGCCAAGTGATTCTTTATTATTATTAATCGTTGCTCTATCTTTACTTGGGCTAGGATGGAACCTCGGATTGATAAGTGGTACAGCACAAATCGTTGATTCCACAACACCGTCTACACGTGCTAAAACACAAGGGGAAATAGATGTTTTTATTGCGCTAGCTGGAGCTTCTGGTGGAGCGATGTCAGGTATGGTAGTAGCGAATTCAAGTTATGCGGCATTGTCATTGGCTGGAGGCGTGTTAGCGTTATTACTTATTCCTGTTGTGATATGGTCTCGAAAAGGGGCAAGAAATTAAATGAAAAAGAGGTTCTAGTTACTGACTAGAACCTCTTTTTATACACTTAAATTAAATTCCACTCTATAATAAGTCCTAAATGCGTAAGTCCGCCACCAAATCCGTATAGTAAAAGTGTGTCTCCGTTATTTAACCTTCCTTCTTTTATAGCTAAATTTAAAGCGAGTGGAATGGTGACTGAAGAGGTATTCCCCATATATTCCACGCTCGTTAATGTTTTTTGTATTGGAATTTGAGATTTTTCGCAAATAGATTCGATCATTCGTAAGTTAGCGCTGTGGGGTATGAACCAGTCTATATCATCTACTTGCATATTTACGGTATGTAATAAATTTTTTATGCCTTTTGGTACTGTGCGTGTTGCCCATTTATATACTTCTCTTCCATTTTGAACGATTTTTTCATTTGTTTGCAGTGGTGTGCCATTCATAGTAGTAGATAAGTTTGTTCTATATAGATGAATGCCGCCATCACCGTTTGTTCCCATGTGAGCAGCGATAAAGCTTTGGGTGTTTTCATCTCTTTCTAATAAAATAGCACCAGCACCATCACCGAATAAAATACAGGTCGTTCTATCGGTATAATCAGTAACTTTAGATAATGTCTCTGTCGCTACGACAAGTACTTTTTCATGTGAACCAGAAGTGATTAAGCTATTACCGACGTGTAGTCCATATGTAAAACCAGCACAAGTTGCATTTAAATCAAAAGCTAGTGTATGAGGTATGTTGAAGTATTGTTGTATTTGGCAAGCAACACTAGGGAAAACGTAATCGGCAGTAGTAGTAGCGACAATGATACAGTCGACATCTTCTAAGTTTTTCTTATATGTTGTACATAAATTTTCAATTGCTTTAATGGCTAAGTTTGAGGAGTATTCTTCGTCGCTAGCGATTCTTCTTTCCTTCATTCCTGTTCTTTGTACAATCCATTCATCATTCGTATGGACCATCTTTTCTAAATCGTTATTAGACAATATTTGATCTGGAACATAAGTACCAATTGCAGTAATACGAGATTTAGAATGCATAGGAACATCTCCTAATTTTTATTTTTATAACCTGATACTAATATCAGGTTATAAAAATGTCAATAAAGATTTTTGTTGTATTAAAACGATAATACTTAACTTACTATGAAGGAATTTGGCGAGTGCTGTAAAAATAATATACGAGAAGTTTCTAAAATTGATAATTGCTTTTGTTATTTTTATTGTGAGAAAAACTCGCAAAAAATGACGATTAAAGTAAAAATATAAAGATTTTCTTTAGTGTGATATAGGTTGTTAAACCTTGTGAAAGCGAATTACTTATGCTACACTTTATGTAACTTAAAATGAACGGAGGGGCTTCCTTTGATCTTAATCAGATTACGTCTCAATACTTTGTGCCAATAATTGAATAGCGCTCAAAGGCTCTGTCTGTGTACAGAGTGAACGGGATTGGTCTGCCTATTTTAAAGGAACCCTTTATTAAGCTTATATGTGAAAAAGAGGGAGGGACGAATACGCCCTCTTTTTGTTTTGCCTTTATAAATAGAATGGGATTGTATAAGTGAACACTTACTGTGGATACGTATACAATCTTGGGACTTTTTGACTATAAAATAGGATGAAAGCATAGCTTTCTTCTATTTCTTTGGTGAACCCTTATCCGTTTACGAAAACACAGGCAGCGACCTGTGTTTTTTATTTTACGTAATCGAAATGGAGGAATAAATATATGGAAGAAGTATTACAAAGAGCAGTTTTAGTTGGAGTAAATGTAGGTAATGAAGATGATTTTGCATATTCGATGGAAGAGTTAACAAATCTTGCGGAAGCTTGTGATGTAGAGGTAATTGGGCAAGTAACGCAAAATTTACAACGAGTAAATCCATCGCATTATATCGGAAAAGGAAAGATTGAAGAAGTTGCAGCGTATGTACAAGAAATAGATGCGAATATGGTTATCTTTAATGATGAATTATCTCCTTCACAAATTCGAAATTTAGAAGAGGATTTAGATTGTAAGGTAATTGATCGTACCATTTTAATTTTAGATATTTTTGCGCAACGTGCGAAAACGAAAGAAGCACAGCTACAAGTAGAAGTAGCACATCTTCAGTATATGATGCCTCGTTTAATCGGTCTTCGTGAATCGTTAGGGAGACAGAGCGGCGGCGTTGGTACGAAAAATAAAGGTGTCGGTGAAAAGAAGTTAGAGTTAGACCGTCGTAAAATTGAAGAACAAATTTCAGTGTTGAATAAAGATTTAGAAGCGCTCGTTGCCCAGCGTCAAACGCAGCGAAAGCAGCGTAAGAAAAATGAAATACCTGTTGTAGCATTAGTAGGTTATACGAATGCAGGAAAGTCAACGACGATGAATGCAATGCTTGAAATTTATAATGGTACAGAAGAAAAACAAGTATTTGAAAAAGATATGTTATTCGCGACGTTAGAAACATCTGTACGAAATATTGATTTGCCAGATAATAAATCATTTTTATTAACAGATACAGTTGGATTTGTAAGTAAATTACCACATCATCTTGTGAAGGCGTTCCGTTCAACGTTAGAAGAAGTAGCGGAAGCAGACCTACTTATTCACGTTGTAGATTACGCAAATCCAAATTATGAACAATTAATTGATATTACAAATGAAACGTTAAAGAAAATTGGAGTAGAAAATATTCCAACGATCTATGCTTATAATAAATCAGATATGGTAGATGTTAAAATTCCGAAAGTGCAAGAAGATCGCGTTTATTTATCAGCGAAGAAACATGTTGGAATTGAAGAACTTGTAGAAATGATTCGCTCACACATCTATAAAGAATATACGAAGTGTGAAATGTTAATTCCATATGATCAAGGACAGGTAGTTTCGTATTTCAATAATCATGCACACGTTTTATCTACGAGTTACGAAAACGAAGGTACCAAATTAGAAATAGAATGTAAGACGAGTGATTACGAGAAGTATAAGCATTTTGCAATTTAATGTAAGAGGCAACCCAGTATGTGATTGGGTTGTCTTTTTTTGTACTGTTTTACCGCTGAAAGTTACAAGGATGCAAGCCAATGACGGGAGTTAAGTTATATTTCTGGAAAAAGAAATGAAAGCAGTATAGAATAGAAATGTTTCAAAAGTCAGAATTTATTACACCTACTGTAATAAATATATATTTTGTACAGAAAGGGGAGATTCACATATGCAGGCAGTTTCACACAAAAAAACTGTAGAAACACCGACAATATATCGAATTTTATTTGCGATTAGCTTTGGGCATTTTTTAAATGATTCGATGCAAGCAGTTGTGCCGGCGTTGTTTCCTATTTTGGAAAAAACGATGAATTTATCCTATATGCAAGTAGGGTGGATTGCGTTTGCATTAAATATGACGTCATCGATTATGCAACCGGTGTTTGGTATGTATTCAGATAAGAAGCCGTCACCATTTTTATTACCACTCGGCATGTTTTCAAGTATGCTTGGAATGATTGGACTCGCGTTTGCACCAAACTTTATTATTGTTATTATTTCTGTTTTATTTATTGGTTTAGGTTCCGCGGTCTTTCATCCAGAAGGCGCTCGTGTTGCGTATATGGCGGCAGGTGCAAAACGAGGGTTAGCGCAAGCAATTTATCAAGTTGGGGGAAACACGGGGAATTCTCTAGCTCCTATTTTTACAGCGCTAATTTTCGTTCCACTCGGTCAAATTGGTTCATTAGGTTTTACAGCATTTGCAGCAGTAGGAATTGTATTATTAATTTTCGTATCGAATTGGTACAAAAATGAATTAGCAACCGGTGCTGTAAGAAGGAAGAAGAGGGCTGCACTTGAGGCGGAAAATGCAATTGTAAGTACACACATTAAATTCGTTATTATACTTCTTGTTTTTCTTACTTTTGTACGCTCTTGGTACGGTGCTGGTATCGGGAATTTCTATCAATTTTACTTAATAGAGCATTATGGTTTATCTATAAAAAATGCCCAGTATTTCGTATTCGCATTTATGATTGCTGGTGTGTTAGGAACTTTCTTCGGAGGACCGTTAGCAGATCGATTTGGTAAGAAAAATATCATCGTATTTTCAATGTTAGGTTCAGCGCCACTTGCACTGTTATTACCACATGTCTCACTTGTGTGGGTCGTACCGTTATTTTTATGTATCGGTTTTATTAGTTCAAGTAGTTTTAGTGTAATTGTTGTATATGCACAAGAGCTTGTACCTGGAAAAGTGGGAATGGTGTCAGGATTAATCGTAGGTCTTGCGTTTGGACTTGGAGCATTAGGTGCTGTAGTTCTTGGGAAATTAGCAGATATATATAGCCTGCAATTTATTATGCTATTATGTAGTTGTCTACCATTAATTGGACTCACTTCATGGTTACTGCCAAGTGATAAGAAAACGATAGAATAGGGGATGCGCTATGAAATTGTGTGAAAACGTTACGGAATTAATAGGAGATACACCTGTCGTCCGATTATCTAAATTTATTCCGGAAGACGCAGCAGATGTGTATGTGAAACTAGAAATGTTTAATCCATCGCGCAGTGTGAAAGACCGTGCTGCTTATAATTTACTTCACGTTGCAGAAGAAAATGGTCTCATCAAACCAGGAGATACAATTATTGAACCGACAAGCGGGAATACAGGGATTGGTTTAGCGATGAATGCAGCAGCTAAAGGGTATAAAGCGATTTTAATTATGCCAGATAATATGTCAAAAGAGCGTATTAATTTATTGAAAGCATACGGAGCAGAAGTAGTTTTAACACCAGCAGAACAAAGAATGCCAGGAGCAATTGCGAAGGCGTTAGAACTGCAAAAACAAATACCGAATAGTTTTATCCCGCAACAATTTGAAAATCCAGCTAATCCGAATATTCACCGTTATACGACTGCACTTGAAATTTACGAACAAATGGATGGAGAGCTTGATGCTTTTGTTGCAACGGCAGGAACAGGCGGAACGATTACAGGGACTGGTGAAACGTTAAAAGAGAAATTGCCAAACTTATATATTGCAGTAGTGGAACCGAAAGGATCTCCCGTTTTATCCGGTGGTGTACCAGGTCCTCATAAACTAGTAGGAACAAGCCCAGGATTTATTCCGAAAAACTTAAATACAGAAGTGTATAACGAAATTATTCAAATTGCAGATGAAGAGGCTTTAACGACAATGAGAAACTTAGCTAGACAAGAAGGATTATTAGTTGGGCCATCTTCTGGAGCATCTGTTTACGCTGCAATCATGATAGCGAAACGCCTAGGCGTTGGTAAAAAAGTTTTATGTATTGCGCCTGATACAGGTGAACGTTATTTGAGCGTGGGGTTATTTGAATAAAAAGGATAGAAACACCTTAATAGTGAATAGCTGCTATTAAGGTGTTTGTTTTATGGAATGAAGAGGGGGAGAAGAACAATGAAACTATTAAAACCAATCCATGAATATAGTGAGCATATTACGGCGTATAGACAAGCGTTTTTACACTCAGGGAAACAACCACATGGAAGTAGTTCTTTACAAAACTTTGATTCTCTTGATGAATGGTTTGAAAAAGTGAGTAAACAAGAACTAGGAGAAAATTTACTAGCTAATCGAGTGCCATCTAGTCAGTTTTTAAGTTTTGAAAAAGGGAAACTTATAGGTTTTGTGAATATTAGACATAGATTAAATCCAGAATTATTACGGGAAAGCGGTCATATTGGATATAGTGTCCATCCGAATAAACGTCGCCACGGTTACGCTACGAAACAACTACAACTTGCATTAGCTGAAGCGCAAAAATTAGGATTGCAGAAAGTATTAATAACTTGCGATAAATCTAATATCGGTTCTGCTAAAACGATTCAAAAGGTTGGAGGTGTGTTAGAAAATGAAGTAGTTTCTTCTCGTACTGGTGAAGTTATTCAGCGCTATTGGATAGAAATATGATTAAGTAGGAATTTGAAAAGGTAATGCAAGCTGTAATATCGAAATAGATAAATGAAATATAGGGGATTACTGCAATTTTAGGGGGGAAATGAAATGGGATTAAAAGAGAAAGCGATAGAGATGTCAGAGATTTATAGGAAAAATCCGAAAGTAGAAGCTATTATTTTAGCGGGTTCAGTAGCTAGAAAGCTTGAAGATGAACATTCAGATATAGAATTACATATTTTATGGTCAACACCGCCGGAAGATGAGGATCGTAGGGCCCCTATTTATCATATTGATGGGAAAATATTATCGTATCATCCGTATGAGGAAGAAGAATGGTCGGAAACGTATTTAACGAAAGAGGGAATTAAATTAGAGATTAGTAACTTTTTAACAGAGACAGTAGAGAAAGTGATTTCGGATGTGGTGGATCAATATGATATAAGTTATGAAAAACAATGTGTTGTATCATCCATTCATGATGGTGTTAGTTTGTATGGAGAAGGGAAAGTGAATGAATTAAAAGAAAAAGTAGCGGCATATCCAGATGAACTAGCAAAACGGATGATTTCAGAAAATCTATGGTTAAGTAATCGTTGGCACAATCGAAAGGCGCTTTTAAAACGGAAAGATTGACTTATGCTTTATGACGTTATTTGCGAAGTACAAAGGAACGTATTCGGTGTTTTATTTGGTTTGAATAAAATGTACGTACATCATCCAGCGTTTAAATGGATGCCTAATAATGTGGAACGAATGACTATTAAACCTGAAAAATTATATGAACGTATGGCGGACACATTAATAGGGAATCCAGAAAAAAGTGTGCAGGAGTTAGAGTTGCTAATAGAAGAAGTGTTGCAACAAGTTCATACATACGCGCCAGGAGTAAATGTGGATGAGCAAGAAAAATCTATTTTTTATTTTGTGAAATAGAAAATAGTAATAAGGGGGAAGTTATGGGTTTTTTTAATAGGTTTTTTAAAAAAGTTGAAAAAGTAAATGAGCAAGAAGCCACTCTTCATGAATTAAGTGAAGAATTGTATGTTGAATCACCGGTAGAGGAAGCGACTAGTTACTGGGTATCAATGGCACAAAATATAATTGTTAATGCTGTAAAGGCGGCTGACAATGATGTGGAACGTGCCTTCGTATTATTGAATTTGAAGAAAGGTGAGGCTTCATTTGATATTTTCTATTAAATAAATGGGCAATTGTATTTCTGGGATCAGCTAGAAAATGAGACGATAAGAAATAGAATTCAGAACGAGTTGTTACCGCAAGCTCCAGAAGTTTCAAATGCAGTAAATGAGCAATTTCATGAAGCTGCTCACCCTATAATTTCGTTTGCGCAATTGCAGTTTGAATGGGAAACGAAAGCCTGGTTTTCACATATAATTTGGGAAGATAACCTTGCTGCTCAATTGCCCAAAACTCAAATTCTAAATGAATGGTTTCGTGTAATTAAAGAAGAAACGAAAAATAGACCACTGGATAGTGATGCGAAATTTTCTTGGTATCCATCAAACTCTTAAAAAATTAATACAGAGAGACAAGTTATGTTTCTAGATGATTTGTATTATTGAATAAGTATCAATAATACGTAATTCTTTTTCTATTGCCTGTTAGAATTCGTTATGTACTAATCCACTTGTTTTCTAAACTAAAACTCACATTTCGAATTTTGAAATAGATTGTAATACATAAAAATTCGAAATATAAGTTGACACTATTTTTAATGTGTGATAAAAATGATAGTAATCAATTCGGAAAATAATATTTGGGCAATGAAAGGGTATAGTAGTGAATATCTCCCTATTTCAGAGAGCTGATGGTTGGTGTGAATCAGTATATAGATTATTCATGAAGTTCGTCCTGGAGCATCTTTCATAAATCTCGCATTATGAGGAAATGAAAGACGGTAGTTTATACCGTTATCAAATAAAGTGGTGAAGATTTTTTCACAACTAGGGTGGTACCGCGATATTTATCGTCCCTACGTATTTACGTAGGGACGTTTTTTATTTAGGTCCTAACTTTGTTGTGTCTTCATAACTAGGGTGGTACCGCGATATTTTATCGTCCCTACGTTTTTGCGTAGGGGCGTTTTTATTTAGGTGGTTTCTTAGTGTTCTTCACAACTAGGGTGGTACCGCGATATTTTTGTCGTCCCTACGTATTTACGTAGGGACGTTTTTTTATTAGGGAGGAAGTGAACGTATTAGAAAAGAGTATTGATAGAACAATATAAATACCAAATTGTAACAAAGAAAAAGAGATAGAGAGGAGATTAACAAATGAATTCACAGCAATGGACATCGAAATTAGGTTTCGTATTAGCTGCAGCAGGTTCGGCAATTGGTCTTGGGGCGATTTGGAAATTCCCATATATGGCCGGCATTGGAGGAGGCGGAGCGTTCTTCCTAATTTTCATCGGTTTCACATTATTAATTGGTTTACCGCTATTATTAGCTGAATTTGTTATTGGAAGAAGTACACAAAAAGAGGCTGTCGATGCATATAGAGAGATTGCTCCTAAAACGTTATGGCCTTGGTTAGGTAAATTAGGAATTGTAACATGTTTCATATTACTTTCTTTCTACAGTGTTGTAGGGGGCTGGATTTTATTATATTTATGGAATGCAATTACAGGTAGACTATGGGAAGGAAATGGAGCATACGAAGCTACGTTTGGTGAAATCATTTCCAATCCATATTTAGCAGTTGGATCACAGCTATTATTCATCCTTATTACTATTTTCATCGTAAGTAAAGGTGTACAAAATGGTGTTGAAAAAGTAAATAAATATTTCATGCCAGCATTATTCGTTTTATTCTTTGTATTAATCGTTCGTGCACTTACATTAGATGGTGCTGGAGAAGGCGTTCGTTTCTTCTTACAACCTGATTTCTCACATGTAACATCAGAAGTTATATTATACGCAATGGGGCAATCGTTCTTCTCATTATCTGTCGGGGTAGCCGTTATGGTAACGTATAGCTCGTACTTACCGAAAGAAGAAAGCTTACCACGTTCAGCATTTTCTATCGTAGCCTTAACTCTTGTTATTACATTACTTGCAGGACTTGCAATTTTCCCAGTTGTGTTCGCATTTGGAATGGAACCATCTCAAGGGCCGGGACTATTATTTATCGTGTTGCCAGCTATTTTCAGTAAAATGGCGTTCGGAAAATTATTCTTCATTGTTTTCTTATTACTATTCTTCTTCGCTACGATTACATCAGCAATTTCGATGTTAGAAATTAGTGTTGCATCGTTAACATCAAAAGGTAAAGGGAAACGTGAAAAAATGGCCTTAATCGTAGGGTTATTAATCTTCGTTGTTGGGGTACCATCAGCATTATCATTCGGTATATTAAGTGATCTGAAGATTTTCGGGAAGACAGTCTTTGATTTAGCGGACTATGCAGTAAGCAACGTATTAATGCCACTTGGTGTATTATTAGTTTCTATCTTTGTTCCTTTAAAAATGAAGAAAGATGTATTAATGAAAGAGCTAGGTGTAAGTAAAAATAAAGGTTATAAACTATTCGTATTATGGTTATTCTTACTTCGTTATATCGCACCAATTGCGATTATTATCGTATTCTTAAATGTACTTGGCATTATATAAAAAGAAAGGTAGCGTATCATACAAAGATACGCTACCTTTTTATTTTGCTCTTTTTTGCAATTCATTTACTGTTACGAACTGATAGCCCTTCTTAGATAAAGAATCTAAAATACCTTCAATCGTTTGTAAATTTTCATTAGACTCATCATACATAGAGTGCAGTAAAATGATAGAACCTGGTTTTACATTTTTATTAACGTATTTAATTTTATCAGCCGCAGATTTATAAAAAGTATCGGGCTCAAGATCCCATGTGATTGTTTCGATATTGTTTTTATTTAAATAATATGGCAGCCCTATTAACTTCTTACCGTTAGGGGGCCTAAAATCAATTTCGTCTGTAAATCCTGTTTGGCGGATTAATGAATTCGTTTTTTCTATTTCATCTTTAATAAAAGAAGGTATTTTGAAAACCATTCTATTATGAGAATATGTATGGTTTCCAAGTTGGTGCCCAGATTGCGCGATAGCTTCTCCTAACGATAAACTTTGCTCTAACTCATTTCCAATTAAAAAGAAAGTAGCTTTAGCGTTGTATTTATCTAGTAGCGGTAATATTTGTTTTACATTGTTAGTAGGGCCATCATCAAAAGTTAAAGCAATCACTTTTTCATTTGTTTCTACGCGTTGTGTTAAATCTCCAAATAATTGAAAGCTTCTTGCATTCATCAATTTGTATGTTCCAAATAATGCCGTGATAATAAAGAATAGTGTAACGATTGTAATGATAATTTTTTTCCTCATAATGTAACCTCACAATGTTTTTTGATTCAATTAAAAAGTATTATATCAAACTAAGTAATTTCGTGCTTTAAGAAGGGTGTGGATGCAAGGAGAAGGAATTTATCATATAATAAAATACAAAAGGTATATTAGGAGGTGTTTATATGGCGATTATAATTCAATTGCCAGACACTGCAACGTCTCATGCAAAGCCAAGTATGGAAATGGCGATACTTTGCGTGAGGTAGACAAGTAATATACAATCGCCTATATGAGCTCGTATCATTTTTTATATTTGGCTTTGCACCTTATTGAAATGAACCATAAAAAATAAGGGGCGAGCAGAAATGAAATACGTAAAAGCTAATGCTGTTTTACCAGAGAGTTTAATTACTGAAATTCAAAAGTATATACAAGGTGAAACAATTTACATTCCGAAACAAGAAACGAAACATTATAAATGGGGTACACGATCTGGCGGAAGAAAACAACTAGATGAAAGAAATAAAGCAATTAAAGAAGCGTTTAAAAGTGGGATTGCTATTCATCAACTTGCAGAAGAATATTTTCTTTCTGGGGAAACGATTAAAAAGATTGTGTATTCTAAATAAGAGGAAAAGAGTCTGATTCATATATTACTTTGAATCAGACTCTTTTTGTTTTATGTGTATTGGATATATGAGGTGTGAACGGGCATGATAATAGAAAAAATGTGCCGTTTTTTTATTAAATGGTATACAGAGCACTTGAAAAGTAGAAAGGTGAACATATATGAATCATATTGGACAAATAACGATAGAGCTTTTAGTTGGTTTTTTTGTTCTATTAATTGCTACAAAAATATTAGGGAAAACACAAATATCTCAGCTAACGCCATTTGATTTTATTTCTGCAATCGTCCTAGGTGAGCTCGTTGGAAATTCAATATATGATCCTAAAATTAAAGTATGGTCTATTTTATATTCAGTATTTGTTTGGGTAATTTTAATTTATACTATAGAAGTGATAACACAAAAAGTAAGAGGAACAAGAAGGTTTTTTGAAGGGTATCCTTCAATTATTATTCGTAACGGAAAGATTGATCGTGAACAATTAAGCGTAAATCATTTGGATATAAACCAATTACAACAAATGCTTAGGCAACAAAAAGATATATTTTCAATCCGAGAAGTTGAATATATGATATTGGAACCGAACGGAAACATAAGCGTTCTGAAAAAAAGTAAATACGAATCTCCTACTATAAATGATTTAAGTTTAAAACATAAGCCTGTATACTTACCAATTTCATTAATTAGTGATGGAAAAGTAGTTAAGGATAATTTGAGGGAAGCGGGATTTGATGAAGGATGGCTTTATAAACAAATAAAGCAAAAAGGAATTACTAAATTTGAAGACGTATTATATGCGGAATGGAAAACAGATGATGGCTTCTTTTGTCAGGAAATGCAGCGGTAGAGAATAAGTGATATATGTAATGTTTGTTTCTAAGTTATCTTTTACATATCAAAAAACGTAATCATTGTATACAATAAAACTAGATCAACAATTTGTATGGAGTGATAAAGATGGAAGCGTTTATTAGAAGTGATCAATATAATTTTATAAAATCACAAGCTTATATTTTAGCAAACGGGCATGCAACGGCAAATGATAGAGGTGTAATTCAAGCGTTAAAATCGCTTGCGATTGAAAAGATAATACATGTATTTGAGAATTTAACGGATGAACAGAAAGAGTTAATTGATACGGTATTAACAGTTCAAAATAGAGAAGATGCAGAATCATTTTTAATGAAAATAAATCCGTATGTAATTCCGTTTCAAGAAGTTACAGCACAAACATTAAAAAAATTATTTCCTAAAGCGAAAAAGTTAAAACTTCCTGATATGGAAGAAATGGATATGAAAGAAATATCTTATTTAAGCTGGATTGATAAGGGGTCAAGCAGGAAATTTATTATAGCGAAAAATGATAAAAATAAATTTGTTGGTCTGCAAGGAACGTTCCAAAGTTTAAATAAAAAAAGCATTTGTTCGTTATGTCATGGACATGAAGAAGTAGGAATGTTTTTAGTTGAAATTAAAGGCGATGTACCAGGAACTTTCGTTAAAAAGGGAAACTACATTTGCAAAGATGGTGTAGCTTGCAATCAGAATATGAAATCGCTAGATAAATTGAACGATTTTATTGAACGCTTGAAGAAATAACGAGAAAACCTCTAGTATTTAAACTGGAGGTTTTTATTTTTTGAAGAAGTAAAATAAGCTTTCTTTGTAAATGTAGATTTATAATGAAATTTGATAAAAATATCTATTATGATACAGTTGCTTATATGCAAGGAGGTAAAACATGGATTACCTTTTATCGAAAGAAAAAGTGAAGCGATGGCCCAAAGATATGATAGCGGCGGGGCGTTGTCATACAGTTGGCCTGAAATCGGATGGCACGGTAGTAGCGGTGGGCCGGAATAAAGAAGGGGAATGTAATCTAAGTGGCTGGCGAGATATTGAAGCAGTCGCAGTGGGCAATGTTCATATGGCAACGAACACGGGTAATGCTCATACAATCGGTCTTACATGTGACAGTACTGCGGTAGCAGTGGGTTGGAATAAGCATGAACAATGTGATATAAACGATTGGCATAATATTGTAGCAGTTGCGGCAGGGTGGCGTCGTACTATTGGCCTGAAATCGGATGGCACGGTAGTAGCGGTGGGCCGAAATAAAGAAGGAGAATGCAATGTAAGCAGTTGGCAAGGTATTGTGGCAGTCACAGCGGGTGACTGGCATACAGTCGGTCTTAAATTGGACGGCACATTGACGACTGTGGGGAATAATCGATATGGTCAATGCAATGTAAGTAGCTGGCGAGGTATTGTAGCGGTCAAGGCTGGGTATCTTCATACTGTTGGTCTTAAACGAGACGGTACGGTGACAGCAGTGGGGAATGATAAACATAACCAGTGTGATGTAAGTGGCTGGCGAGATATTGTAGCAATAGCGGCTGGTACGAATCATACAATCGGACTTAAATCAAACGGTACCGTGGTGGCAGTGGGTTGGAATGAGTATGGTCAATGTAACGTAAGTGATTGGAGAGATATTGTAGCGATAGCGGCTGGTTGTGCACATACAGTCGGACTAAAATCAGACGGCACGGTGATCGCGGTAGGTAATAATGAATTTGGCCAATGCGATGTAGGTAGCTGGCGCGACATTCGGTTGCCTGGCAAATAGTCAATTTACAATAAATCATTAGTAATATTATTCTATTTTAGGGGTAATTATGGAATAGGATATGTAGAAAATAATTAAACTTAAATCTGCTGAATAAGAATCTCTTTTGAAAAGGGATTCTTATTATTTTTCATAAAATGAGGGTGTAAATGGAATTTTTGAACAAATTTTATTTCAAAATTACAGTAGAAGATATAAATTAAAAAGTATAGAGGAGATAAAGGAATGCTTAAAAGGTTTTTACTTTCTTTACCGGATGTTTTACTTATATGTATCGTTCTCTACATAATGTACACAAATTCTTTTAGTTTTGGACAGATGCTAGTAATTTCCATTGCAATCGGAATTATTGGTGGTCTTGCTATTAGAATTTGTAAGGATGTATTCACGTATATAAGATGGACAATTAAACAAAGAAAAAATTGAATATGTTCAATAGTTTTTAGGAGGGAATGAAATGACTAAGAAAAAGAATAGAGTGAAAAACGAGATAGTACTTTGGTCACTAACAGCAATTGTTCTATTAATTGTATGGTACTTTTATCAAAAATAAAAACGCATCGTACTCAAAAAGCACGATGCGTTTTTATTATTTTTTTTGCCAATTTTCTTTTATAAAGTCTTCACGCCCAGATTCTTTTTGCTCAGTAGCATATTTCTCTGGATTCTTTTTATAGAAATGTTGGTGGTATTCCTCTGCTTCGTAAAAAGGTGCAGCAGGACGAATTTCAGTCACGATTGGATCTTTAAACATACCGCTTTCTGCAAGAGCTTGTTTTGATTTTTCAGCAAGCCCTTTTTGTGTTTCGTTATGATAAAAAATAGCGGTACGATAAGATGGACCACGGTCAAAAAATTGTCCGCCATCATCAGTTGGATCGATTTGTGGCCAATATAAGTCTAGTAATTTCTGATAAGGAAAAATAGAAGGATCGAATGTAATTTGAACAACTTCTAAATGTCCAGATGTTCCAGCTTTTACTTGTTCATATGTTGGGTTTTCTACATGACCTCCTGCATAGCCAGAAAGTACTTTATGAATACCAGGAAGTTCATCAAATGGTTTTACCATGCACCAAAAGCAACCGCCTGCGAAGGTTGCGAGTTCGTATGTTTTTTCGGACATTGCTGTAATCCTCCTAAATGTATATGTTTTATATAGTATTATATAAATTGTTTTATTGCGCAATAAAAAAGATTTGAAAATATATGTTTTTTACAAACAAGATCCTCCGCTCACATCAATTAATTGTCCAGTAACCCAGCGGCTGTCTGGAGAAGCAAGGAATGCAGCGGTATCGGCAATGTCTTCTACTTCACCTAAGCGATTGAAAGCGGAAATAGTAGTAGCGTACTGCTTCATCATCGGGTCGCTCAAGAGTTCTGCATTCATATCTGTTTTAATAAATCCTGGAAGTATTGCATTCACCGTTATTCCTCGTGCTCCAAGCTGTTTTGCTAGCGTAAAAGTCATTGTATTAATAGCGCCTTTCGTCATACTATATGCAACAAAATCAGGTAAAGAAATGCGGGTGGCAGCGGATGAAATATTAATAATTCGGCTATTGTCACGTAAACGTGGCAGTGCTTGTTGAATGATAAAGAATGGTGCTTTTGCATTTACTGAAAACATTCTATCAAAAAATTGTTCAGTCGTTTCTTCAATAAAAGCACCAGGACCAATGCCAGCATTATTTATTAAAATATCAAATTGTGTTTCACCAGTGTGCTTTTGTAATTCAGTATCTAAAGCTTTATAAAGGTTTTCTACACCGTGTAAGGATTCTAAATTTGCGCCGATAGAAAAAGCTTGGCCACCATTTGATTGAATTTCATGAACAGTTTCTTCAGCGTCATCTTTTCGATTACCGTAATGAACAGCAACCAATGCACCGTCATTTGCTAAACGTTTAGCGATTGCTCGTCCAATTCCTCGGCTTGCTCCTGTAACTAACGCTACTTTCCCTTTTAACATAGTTTCCTCATCTCCTCATAAACTTTATAAGTTTTTCTTTATGTAGTAATGCAAACATACTTAAGTAATATATGAGTGTATGTAAGTAATGCATTCCAATTTTGATTTGAGAAAAAATAAATAGAATGAATTTTGATTTTTTTGAAAAAACATGTTGACAAGGAAAAGAACAACGTCCTATAATACGTGTAACAAATAAAAGTTAATTAAGAATTTTCTAACTTTATATGTTGTATATGCAAAGAAGAGGAAAGTAGATGATTATGATCGTTTCAGAGAGCTACTCCAAGGCTGTGAGGGTAGTAACAATCGAATCATTGAAGATCACCTCGGAGCATCGCTTGCGAAAGGGAAACTGAGTAGAGGGCGGCGGCATCGTCTCCGGTAAAAGGACGGAGGTCTGATTGGACCTACAAAGCTTATATTTCGTGAGAAGTATAAGGAAGCTGAGTGGTAACGCGAAACTCTCGCCTCAGCAATCAAAGCTACTAAATTGTAGTAGTTGATTGCTGAGGCGAGAGTTTTTATTTTTAAAAATAGAAGAAGAGAATGCGTAGAAGAGGAGAGTAAATGATAAAGATTGTTTCAGAGAGCTGCCCCGAGGCTGTGAGGGTGGTAACAATTCACTCATTGAAAATCACCTTGGAGCACTACTTTTGAAAACTAGTAAAAAGTAGCGGGGTTGTTCCCGATAGAAAAACAAAAGTCTAATTGGACTTGCAGAGCTTATATTTCGTGAGAAGTATAAGGAAGCTGAGTGGTACCACGATTCCCTCGTCTCAGCAATGGATTGCTACAAGTATGTAAGTAATCGATTGTTGAGACGAGTATATTTTTAAGGTTTATATACTGAATATTCTGTTAAAAATACTCATCTCAGCAATCGATGTAGAAATAGATTGCAAAAAATAGAGAAAAAAAGAGGAGCGATGTGAGATGGGAAACCAGTACATTTACATGAATGGGGAATTTGTAGAAAAAGAAAAGGCAGTTGTTTCAGTATATGATCACGGTTTTTTATACGGAGACGGTGTATTTGAAGGGATTCGTAGTTACGGAGGAAATGTATTTTGTTTAAAAGAACATGTGAAACGATTGTATGAATCAGCGAAATCTATTTTACTAACAATTCCAATGACGGTAGAAGAAATGGAAGAAGCAGTTTTACATACACTCCAAAAAAACGAATATACTGATGCTTACATTCGCTTAATTGTCTCAAGAGGAAAAGGTGACTTAGGGCTCGATCCGAGAAGTTGTGTGAAGCCGAGCGTAATTATCATTGCAGAACAATTAAAGTTATTCCCACAAGAATTTTATGATAATGGGCTAAGCGTTGTATCGGTTGCATCAAGACGTAATACGCCAGATGCGTTAGATCCACGTATTAAGTCAATGAATTATTTAAATAACGTACTTGTAAAAATTGAAGCAGCACAAGCAGGAGTGTTAGAGGCTCTTATGTTAAATCAACAAGGATATGTTTGTGAAGGTTCTGGTGATAATGTTTTCGTTGTGAAAGATGGAAAAGTATTAACCCCGCCATCCTATTTAGGAGCATTAGAAGGTATTACGAGAAATAGTGTTATCGAGCTATGTGAGCGACTGAGTATTCCGTGTGAGGAAAGACCGTTCACTCGCCATGATGTATATGTAGCGGATGAAGTATTTTTAACAGGAACAGCAGCGGAGTTAATTCCAGTTGTAAAAGTTGATTCCAGAGAAATTGGAGATGGGAAACCAGGAAGTGTAACGAAACAATTGACCGAAGAATTTAAAAAATTAACGAGAGAAAGAGGAGTACGTGTTCCCGGGCTGACGGAAAGCTTAGCGTAAATAAGGAGAGGAGTTAATGGAAATGAAGCAGCAGTATACAGCGTATGAGAAATTACAGTATGAAGAAATGAAAGGCGCTGGGCACGTGATTCAATGTTTGAAGAAATTGGGTGTAACGACCGTTTTCGGCTATCCAGGCGGAGCGATTTTACCAGTATACGATGCGTTATACGAAAGTGGTTTGAAACATGTTTTAACTCGTCATGAACAAGCTGCCATTCATGCGGCTGAAGGATATGCGAGAGCTTCTGGAAAGGTTGGGGTAGTCTTTGCTACCTCTGGCCCAGGGGCGACAAATTTAGTTACGGGTTTAGCAGACGCTTATATGGATTCGATTCCTTTAGTTGTCATTACCGGGCAAGTTGCAACGCCTTTAATTGGTAAAGATGGATTTCAAGAAGCGGATGTTGTCGGAATTAC
This sequence comes from Bacillus sp. ME78, assembly GCF_903970865.1. NCBI lineage: Bacteria > Bacillati > Bacillota > Bacilli > Caryophanales > Bacillaceae > Bacillus > Bacillus sp. ME78. The sequence goes on along the minus strand of NZ_CAJCKK010000011.1, from coordinate 136,066 downwards.
AGTACCTGTTACGAAGCATAATTACCAGGTTCGTGATGTGAATCATGTATCACGAATTGTGCAAGAAGCTTTTTATATCGCCAAAAGCGGGCGCCCGGGACCAGTATTAATTGATATTCCAAAAGATGTTCAAAATGCAAAAGTCACCAGTTTCTTTAATGAAGAAGTTGATATTCCGGGGTACAAACCAGAACTTGTACCAGACAACATGAAACTTAGAGAGGTGGCTAAAGCAATTTCAAAATCTAAGCGTCCACTTCTTTATATTGGAGGAGGTGTCATTCATTCAGGTGGATCCGATGAACTCTTCGAATTCGCAAGGGAGAACCGTATTCCAGTCGTTTCAACTTTAATGGGACTTGGTGCATATCCACCGGATGATCCATTGTTTCTAGGGATGCTTGGTATGCATGGGACATACGCTGCTAATATGGCGGTAACAGATTGTGATTTACTACTTGCATTAGGTGTTCGCTTCGATGATCGTGTAACAGGAAAATTAGAACTTTTTTCTCCGCACTCGAAAAAAGTACATATTGATATTGATTCTTCTGAGTTTCATAAAAATGTAACTGTAGAACATTCGATTGTTGGTGATGTAAAAAAAGCGTTACACATGCTGTTACATATGTCTATTTATACACAAACAGACGAATGGCTTCAGAAAGTAAAGACATGGAAAGAAGAATATCCACTTTCTTATAAGCAAAAAGAATCTGAGTTAAAACCACAGCATGTGATCAACTTAGTAAGTGAATTAACGAATGGTGAAGCGATTGTCACAACAGAAGTAGGTCAGCATCAAATGTGGGCTGCTCACTTCTATAAAGCAAGAAAACCTCGGACGTTCCTTACCTCTGGAGGATTAGGAACAATGGGGTTTGGTTTTCCAGCAGCAATTGGTGCTCAGCTAGCTAAAAAAGAAGAACTTGTCATTTGTATTGCAGGTGACGCTTCTTTTCAAATGAACATTCAAGAACTACAAACAATTGCTGAAAATAACATCCCTGTAAAAGTATTTATCATAAATAACAAATTTTTAGGGATGGTAAGGCAATGGCAAGAAATGTTTTATGAAAATCGTTTATCAGAATCAAAAATTGGATCACCAGATTTTGTGAAAGTAGCAGAAGCTTATGGAGTAAAGGGATTAAGAGCAACAAATTCAACCGAGGCAAAACAAGTGATGTTAGAAGCATTTGCTCATGAAGGTCCTGTCGTAGTTGATTTTTGTGTAGAAGAAGGTGAAAACGTATTTCCGATGGTTCCGCCAAACAAAGGGAATAACGAAATGATTATGAAGAGGTGGGAAGAATGAGTCATACTTTTTCACTCGTTATTCATAACGAGCCAAGCGTCTTATTACGTATAAGTGGGATTTTTGCTCGGCGTGGTTATTATATTTCTTCTTTACATTTAAAAGAAAGAGATACTAGTGGTGTTTCTGAAATGAAACTCACAGCAGTTTGTACTGAAAATGAAGCGACATTACTTGTTAGTCAGTTGAAAAAATTAATTGATGTTCTGCAAGTAAATAAATTATAAGGAGTGTATGGAATATGAAAACATATTATGAAAAAGATGCAAATGTAGAGTTATTACAAGGAAAAACTGTTGCAGTAGTTGGTTATGGATCACAAGGTCATGCGCAAGCACAAAATTTACGTGATTCTGGTGTAGAGGTTGTAGTTGGTGTTCGTCCTGGTAAGTCGTATGAAGTAGCGAAAGCGGATGGATTTGAAGTAATGTCTGTTTCAGAAGCGGTTCGAACCGCACAAGTTGTACAAATGTTATTGCCAGATGAACAGCAAGCTCATGTGTATAAAGCAGAGGTAGAAGAGAATCTTCGTGAAGGACAAATGTTACTTTTCTCACATGGATTTAACATTCACTTCGGACAAATTAATCCGCCAAGTTACGTAGATGTAGCGATGGTCGCGCCAAAAAGTCCAGGTCATCTCGTTCGCCGTGTATTTCAAGAAGGAAATGGTGTTCCAGCATTAGTCGCAGTGCATCAAGATGCGACGGGAACAGCGCTACATGTAGCACTGGCGTATGCAAAAGGTGTAGGGTGTACACGTGCAGGGGTAATTGAAACGACATTCCAAGAAGAAACCGAAACGGATTTATTCGGTGAGCAAGCTGTACTTTGCGGCGGGGTAACTGCACTTGTGAAGGCCGGGTTCGAAACGTTAACGGAAGGTGGATATCGTCCTGAAATTGCATACTTTGAATGTTTGCATGAATTAAAGCTAATTGTTGACTTAATGTACGAAGGTGGATTAACGACTATGCGCCATTCTATTTCAGATACGGCAGAGTTTGGAGATTATGTAACAGGATCGAGAATTGTTACAGATGAAACGAAGAAGGAAATGAAGCGTGTTCTGACAGAAATTCAGCAAGGTGAATTTGCGAAGAAATGGATTTTAGAAAATCAAGCAGGGCGTCCGACGTATAACGCAATGAAAAAAGCAGAACAAAATCATCAATTAGAAAAAGTGGGAGCAGAGCTTCGTGAAATGATGAGCTGGATTCATGCACCGAAAGAATTAGTAAAGAAATAGGGTAAGAAAGTATAAATGAAAAATATGTAAGAGGGGATTTGACAAGATGAGAAGTGACATGATTAAAAAAGGTTTTGATAAAGCACCGCACCGTAGTTTATTAAAAGCAACTGGTTTGAAAGATGAAGATTTTGATAAACCTTTCATAGCGATTTGTAATTCTTTTATTGAAATTATTCCAGGGCATAAACACTTGAACGAGTTTGGGAAACTTGTAAAAGAGGCAGTTCGCGCGGCAGGTATGGTACCATTCGAATTCAATACAATTGGAGTTGACGATGGTATTGCGATGGGACATATCGGTATGCGTTATTCTCTTCCGAGTCGTGAAATTATTGCAGATTCAGTAGAAACGGTTGTAAATGCACACTGGTTTGACGGCATGATTTGTATCCCAAACTGTGACAAAATTACACCAGGTATGATGATGGCTGCACTACGTATTAATATTCCGACTGTGTTTGTTTCAGGCGGCCCGATGGCAGCAGGAAAAACATCTAAAGGAGAAGTTGTTGATCTGAGTTCCGTTTTTGAAGGAGTAGGAGCTTATCAATCTGGGAAAATTTCAGAAGAAGAATTAAAAGATATTGAAGATCATGGCTGTCCATCTTGTGGCTCTTGTTCGGGTATGTTTACCGCGAACTCTATGAATTGTTTATGTGAAGTGTTAGGTTTAGCTCTTCCTGGTAACGGGAGTATTTTAGCAATTGATCCAAGACGCGAAGAGTTAATTAAACAAGCAGCAGAGAAATTGAAAATTTTAATTGAAAGAGATATTAAGCCACGTGATATTGTAACAGAAGAAGCAATTGACGATGCTTTTGCACTTGATATGGCGATGGGCGGATCAACGAATACAGTATTACATACGCTAGCACTCGCACAAGAGGCAGGGCTAGATTATGATATGAACCGTATTGATGCAGTTTCAAGACGTGTACCTCATTTATGTAAAGTAAGTCCAGCCTCAAATTGGCATATGGAAGATATTGATCGTGCGGGCGGGATTAGTGCAATTTTGAAAGAGATGAGCCGGAAAGAAGGAGTACTTCATCTTGATCGAATAACTGCTACTGGGCAAACATTAAGAGAAAATATTGCTGAGGCAGAGATTAAAGATAAGGAAGTTATTCACTCTCTCGAAAACCCTCATAGTGAGGAAGGAGGATTGCGTATATTAAAAGGCAACCTTGCGAAAGATGGAGCAGTTATTAAAAGCGGTGCAACAGAAGTAAAGCGTTTTGAAGGACCTTGCGTTATTTTTAATTCACAAGATGAGGCACTTGCTGGCATTATGCTTGGGAAAGTGAAAAAAGGAGATGTAGTTGTCATTCGTTATGAAGGACCAAGAGGTGGCCCTGGTATGCCAGAAATGTTAGCACCAACATCAGCAATTGCTGGAATGGGATTAGGTGCTGAGGTTGCATTATTAACGGATGGACGTTTCTCTGGAGCTTCACGTGGAATTTCAGTAGGACATATTTCACCAGAAGCAGCAGCGGGCGGGATGATTGCACTTCTTGAACAAGGGGATATTGTATGTATTGATGTTGAAGAACGCTTACTAGAAGTAAGAGTGAGTGATGAAGAATTAGATAAGCGTAAAAAAGAATGGAAACGACCAGAACCGAAAGTAAAAACTGGCTGGCTCGGACGTTATGCACAAATGGTAACATCGGCGAATACAGGGGCTGTCCTGAAAATCCCACATTTTGATTGAGCCAATTTAAAAGAGATAAGGATGATATATAATGGTGCAAAAGGTAAAGGAGAGAGTGAAAATTGAAGATATCTTAATGGCTCATAATTGCCTGAAAGATATCGTTATTAAAACACCGTTACAACGTGATACAGTTTTATCTGAGAAATATGATTGTGACGTTTATGTAAAACGAGAAGACTTACAATTAATTCGCTCTTTCAAAATTCGTGGTGCGTACAATTTAATTCAAAGCTTACCGAAAGGAAAATTACAAAACGGTGTTGTTTGCGCAAGTGCTGGTAATCATGCGCAAGGAGTTGCTTATACGTGTAATTTATTGAAGATTACGTCAAAAATATTTATGCCCACAACAACACCGAAACAAAAAGTATCACAAGTACAATTTTTCGGTGGTGATTTCGCAGAGATTGTATTAGTTGGTGATACATTCGATAGCTCTTTCCAAGAAGCACAGCGCTATTGTGAAGAAAATAAGATGACATTTGTTCATCCGTTTGATGATCCGTATGTCGTTGCAGGTCAAGGGACAGTGGCAGTTGAAATTATGCATGATATGGAGAAATCAGTTGATTATATCTTTACAGCAATTGGCGGTGGTGGATTAGCATCAGGAGTTGGTACATATGTAAAAGGTGTTAGTCCTACTACAAAGGTTATTGGTGTAGAACCGATGGGAGCTGCATCTATGAAAGAGGCTTTTCTTCAAAATGATAATGTCGCATTAGAGAAAATAGATAGTTTTGTTGATGGGGCAGCGGTTAAAAAGGTAGGAAAGTTAACTTTTGAAACTTGTAGAGATGTAATTGATGACATTGTTTTAGTACCAGAGGGGAAAGTTTGTACGACGATTTTAGAACTGTATAAGAAAAATGCGATTGTAGCTGAACCGGCTGGTGCACTCTCTATTGCAGCCCTTGATCTATACAGGGATGAAATAAAAGGTAAAACAGTTGTATGTACGCTAAGTGGTGGAAATAATGATATTGATAGAATGCAAGAAATGAAAGAACGTTCTCTCATTTACGAAGGGTTAAAGCATTATTTCATCATTGAATTTCCACAGCGTTCAGGTGCGCTAAGAGAATTTCTTGATAAAGGATTAGGACCAGAAGATGACATTACGCGCTTTGAGTATATTAAGAAACATAATAAAGAAAATGGTCCAGCATTAGTCGGCGTAGAATTAAAACATAAAGAAGATTATGAGCAATTAATTACTCGCTTTAAAGAAAATAATATTCAATTTATGGAACTTAATAAAAACCCTGTTTTGTTTGATTTGCTTATTTAATAGAAGGAAAGAGTTAGAATGTAAATAAAAAAGATAGATACAAGCGAGGGAATATAGTGCTTGTTCTATCTTTTTTATAGTTAAACTAGGTACTCATTAAATTCAAGAAGAATAAAGCTAGCTAACCAAAAGAGTATCGCAATACGAATGATTACATACATTGTAAATTCAAAAGGAGTAAGATTTCTCTCTCGCTTTATTTTTTTAAATAGTCTCACAGAATAAAAGGAACATAAAAGTAGAACTGCTATAGAAATTTTATAAACGTTCTCTAACAAACTTACATTTTCTAATAAGTCTTTCAGCATGTTTATCACCTATTCTGTAAAGTATATTACAGAGAAATAGATCTTGAGCTGTCTAGTTTCGTTTGTTTTTTATTTTCCCTGTATCATCAATTTCTACATCAGTTGAAATTGTTTGTAAATATTGAAGAGCTTTTTTCTTTTCTCCCTCATTTACAGGGGAAACTTGGTTGTTGCGAATGATATAAGGATTGAATGACATTTGGACATCCTTTCCTTTAAAAGTTAAAGTTAATACGCCAGTTTCAGCGCTTTTCCCATTCACATAACTCGGGAATAAAAAGTTACCTAATGAGTAAGCGATAGGAACTTTATTATAATACTCAAACCCTTGTAACCAATGTGGATGGCTTCCGACAATTGCGTTAGCTCCTGCTTCAACCATTTTAGGTACATATTGCTTTTGGTATTCTACCGGACGATTTGATTTTTCAACGCCCCAATGCATATAGACGATTAAATAGTCTGCATCTTGTTTTTGTTCTTTAATTGTTTTTGTTACAAGATTTAAATCATAGCCATTCGCAACGCCAGGTTTATTCTCACCAGCTACCCAATTAGAATCAGGCATAAATCGAACGAAGGAAAGAAATTTAAACTTTTTCCCTTTTACGGTCATTTCTCGTGCTGTATATGCATCTTTCGCATTTTTTCCGGCTCCAATGTAAGGGAACTTTAATTTTTCTACGTGAGAAATCGTATCTAATAATCCATCTTGCCCATAATCAAGTGTGTGGTTATTCCCAATATTTACGATGTCATATCCAGTGTTTTTAATAGCTTGTAGTGTAGATGGATCACTTTTAATCCAAAACAGTTGCCCAGGTGCTTTCTTTTCTTTCGTTGTAAATGCCGACTCTAAATTCACAAAAGAAATATCAGCTTTTTTTATTTCTTCTTTTACATGTTGAAATGGGTAATCAGCCCCATTCTTTTCGATTATAGGACGTAATTGCCAATCAAACATTGTATCACCAGAGAAGGTGAGTGTGATTTCTTGGTCTTCTATTTTCTTTTCGCTTTTTGAAGCGGTTTTACTAGATTTGTTTTGCAAATCGGGTTTGTCTTTTGCTTTTGAAATAAAAGAGTAATTGATTAATAAAACAATCGGTGTAATGAAAAAGGCTATTAACAAAAATCGTTTTAGTAAAGTTTTCATATATACCTTCCCTTTTAATATTATCCCGCAATTAAATTAACACTGAATCTATTAAAGGTAATTAAAGTTACAAAAAATAGCGGGTTATGTAGTGGAAAACATTTGTTAATATTCTCAATATTAAGTTAACATATAGATAACCTGTAAATCAATGTATAAACCAAAATATAGAAATAAAGAATTCGAAGGGTGAAGAATGAGAAATGGTTATATTAGGAGCAGTTGTAAATGGGATTTGTATTATATTTGGTACTTTACTTGGTAAATTATTTAGTAGGATTCCAGAAAGTATGAAAGGGACGATAATGCACGCAATCGGTTTAGCGGTTACTGTGCTTGGGCTTCAAATGGCATTAAAAAGTGAAAACTTTCTTGTTGTCATACTGAGTTTAGTGATTGGTACGGTAATTGGAGAATGGTTACAATTAGAAGAAAAGTTAAAACATTTAGGGGATTGGCTAGAAAATAAAGTTGGATCGAAAGGGAAAGGTAGCATATCAGAAGGTTTTGTAACAGCTACTTTAATTTTTGCAATTGGCGCGATGGGGATACTTGGTGCACTTGACAGTGGGATTCGCGGAAATCATGATATTTTATTTACAAAGGCGATTATCGATGGATTTATTTCTATTATATTAACGACAACTCTAGGAATTGGCGTAGTATTTTCGGCGATTCCAGTTGTTTTATATGAAGGTGGTATTGCAGTTTTTGCAACACAAATTAATAGTTTTGTCCCGAAAGAATTAATGAACCAATTTATAGTGGAGATGACGGCTACGGGCGGCATTATGATATCTGCTATTGGATTGAACTTGCTTAGTATTATTAAAATCAAGGTGGCAAATTTACTTCCAGGTATATTGGTAGTGGGTGTAATTGTTTCAATTATTTATGGTTACGGTTTAATGGATTATTAACCAACTTCATTTAGGGGAGTTGGTTTTATTATGAAAATGATGTAGAGATGTAGTGGTTTTTACTGGAAAATAGCGGGTTTTGTAGTAAATCTTGCATATAAAGCAAATTACTAAACTTTTTACAAGAAAGGGTGTAGAATGGGTATCTAAAGAAAGAAGGTGTGAAAATGGCCAGCTGGAAACGGAATTTAATGATTTGTTGGCTAGGTTGTTTTACCACTGCAGCCGGTATGAGTTTAGTAATTCCTTTCTTATCTTTTTATATTGAGGAATTAGGAGTAACTGGCACTTCAAGCATTGCACAGTGGTCGGGACTTGCATTTGGTGTAACATTTTTAATGGGTGCGATCGTATCGCCAATATGGGGAAAGCTTGGTGATATACATGGACGGAAATTGATGCTTATTCGTGCTAGCCTTGGCATGGCGATTATTATGACCCTTATGGGGTTTGTAACGGATGTGTATCAACTAGTCGCACTAAGATTTTTAATGGGAGCAGTATCTGGTTTCCTTTCAACCGCAATGACATTTATTGCAGCAGAAACTCCGAAAGAACATTCAGGTTGGGCGATTTCCACAATTTCAACTGGTGGTGTGAGCGGTTCGTTACTTGGCCCGTTACTTGGAGGTTATTTGTCTGAGTTAATTGGAATGCGTCATGTCTTTCTTGTTACAGGAGCTTTTTTATTCCTTTCCTTTCTCATCGTTTTTTTCTTCCTGCATGAAGAAAATCACTCTGCTCAAGCAAAAAAAACACAGCCGAAAAAAGTATGGACGATGGTCCCAGCGAAGCATTTAATTATTAGTTTATTTGTAACAACATTTATTATTCAACTTGCTAATATGTCAGTTCAACCCATTGTTACATTGTACGTGAAAAATTTAGTAGGTCCTCATACTGCACATATTGAAACAATTGCGGGAGCAGTTATGTCAGCGACAGGATTAGCAGTTATTTTGGCAGCACCAAGACTAGGAAGATTATCAGATCATATCGGTCCTCAAAAAACGTTAGTTGTAGCGTTATTTGCAGCAGGAATTATTTTTATCCCGCAAGCATTTGTAACCTCAGCTTGGCAACTATTAATTCTTCGATTTTTATTAGGTATCGCACAAGCAGGATTATTGCCTTCCGTACAAACTCTACTAAAACAACATACACCAACCCATGTTACGGGACGAATATTTGGATATAATCAGTCGTTTCAGTTTTTAGGAAATATGATTGGTCCAGTGCTCGGGGGACAAATTGCAGCGCATGCAGGCTTCCAATATGTTTTCCTCTCTACATCATCACTATTATTTATTGCGTGTATTTGGGTTTATTTTCATAATAAGAACGAAGAAGTATCAGAGAAACAACGTTTGGAAGTTAGTTAACTAAGTGAATGAAAAAGAAAAAGGATGAAGCAACATGTGCTTCATCCTTTTTCTTTAAAATCGAAGACAGAGATAACTTAATGTACCAAGCTCATAACTACGGTGAATGACTTCACCGCTATTCTCGCCACTTCCCATTGCAATAAACAAAGGAACAAAATGCTCTGCTCTTGGTACGGCTAATTGTGCATGAGGAGCATTATTCTCCCAATTAAACAATGCATCTTTATCGTTATTCTGCATATGTTTAATAATCCAATCATCAAATTCAATTGCCCATTTTTCAGGTGTAGTTTGATTCCATTTCAGTGCTCGTAAATTATGAACGGTAACGCCACTACCGATTACTAAAATATCTTCTTGTCCGAGTCCTTTAAGTGCTTCTCCAATTTCAAATTGTTCTTTTGCAGAAAGGAATGGATTTACTGATATTTGCACGACAGGAATATTTGCTTCTGGATACATGCGGTGCAGGAGTGTCCATGAACCATGATCTAAACCTCTCGTCATATTATGATGGACTGGAATACCTTTGTTCTTAAATTTTGTTTCTAACATAGATGCAATGCTAGAAGAGCCTTTCGCACGATATTTGATTTCGTATAACTCAGGGGGGAAACCTCCAAAATCATAAATTGTTTCATACTCGTTATCTGATGAGGAAATCGTTAATACTTCACTTTCCCAGTGAGCAGTGAAAATAACAATTGCTTTCGGTTTATATGTTTCTCCAAGTGTTTTTAAAAATCGTGTATAGTCTGTATCTTGAATAGCGAGCATAGGCGAACCATGTGCTAAAAATAGTGATGGCATCATAACAGTAGAAACCTCCTAAAAATTATATAATTACTTTATGTAAGTAACTATATAATTTTATTTTTGATTCGTCAAGAGATTAGTTTGAAAGCAAGTCTGAAAAATACATCATTTGTCATAATGAAAGCAATTACATATAATATAAAATAAGAAAAGTGAATGGATATTCATTTTTCTTAAAGGTATACATAATAAATTTGGGGGCTGACGAAATGAATGTACAGGAAAGTTTCGTTACGGCATTGGATGGATCGGAAATTTATTTGCGTAAATGGTTACCAGAAGGAGATCCGAGAGGAATTATTCAGATTGCACATGGCATGACAGAGCATGCAGGGGTGTATACAGAATTTGTAGATGCTTTATTGGAAGCAGGTTATGGTGTTTATGCGCATGATCATAAAGGACATGGGAAAACAGTAAAAAAAGAAGAAGATTATGGTCATTTTGAACCAAATATAGGGTGGAATCAAGTTGTATCGGATGTTATCTTTGTTTCAGAAAGGATAAAAGAAGAACAGTCAAGTCCTTTGTTTTTACTTGGACATAGTATGGGTTCTTTTTTATCAAGACGTGCTGTACAACTTAGGGGTGAACTATATGATGGATTTCTAATTTCAGGAACAGGTGGAAATCCAGGGCTTTTAGGAGCTATTGGTCATAAAGTAGCAACAATCGAAATGAAATTGCGCGGGGCAAAAACGAAAAGTCCAATGTTAAACTTTTTATCTTTCGGAAACTTCAATTCGAACTTTAAGCCAAATCGTACAAAATTTGATTGGTTATCTTCAGATAATAATCAAGTTGATAAATATATTGCGGATCCGTTATGTGGTTTCATTTGTACGACGAGTTTTTACCGAGAATTATTTTCTGGAGTATTAGAAGTAAATAAACTAGAAGAATACAAGAAGACGCCAAAGAATCTTCCAATACATATATTCTCTGGTGATCGTGATCCTGTTGGCGATATGGGGAAAGGTGTAAAAGAAGTATATGAAAATTATAAAAAATGTGGTGTGAAAGACGTGACACTACGTTTATATGAAAATGGTAGACATGAAATGTTTCATGAAGTAAATAAGGATGAAGTATTTAAAGATTTAATTTCGTGGTTAGATGAGCATAATAAATGAGAAAAATAAGCCCAAACTGTTTGTAGTTTGGGCTTATCTATTATACAGAAATAGGGGCAATAAATTCTTAAATTCACTTTACTTAATAAAAAATAAATCTTATTCTATAGTCGTTCAAAAAATAAAGAAATATTGTATGAGAGGAAACCTCACTTTTCTGAAGTGAGGTTTTTTGTAGTAACGAAGTAATAGTGAATAAAACTAATTTTAAAAGTAACCTAAAATCAAACTTTTTATAAAGCAACAGATGCTCGTTCATAATAGTAGTATAATAGTGAATGAGGTGTTAATAGAATGGAAGATAGAACGTTAGGTTTATTACTAGATGTTGTTGGGGAATTATTTTCAGATGAAATTTCAATTGCTGTTTCGAATACGAAAGAATATATTTACTATCGGCCAAGTAAACGAATTGATTTAAAGATTAGTGTCGGGGATCCTATAAAGGAAGGAACGATTGCTCATAAAGCGATGGTGATGAATCAAAAAACCTCTGAGTTTATTAATCGGGATGTTTTTGGTATTCCTTATCATGGAATGGCTGTACCATTTTCAAACAATGGAAAGCTTGAAGGGTGCGTAACGGCAATTTATCCAGCTTTAACGGATGGAAAGTCAGTTGTTACTTTAAAAACAACAGACGGCTGGATTCCGGTTCCTTTTTCAAAGGTTATGTATTTAGAGGCTAAAGATAAAAAGACGTATGTGAATTCAGAAGAGTTATCAGGAACACATAAATACTCTCTGCAAGAATTCGAATACTTGCTTCCGAAAGATTCATTTATTAGATGTCACCGTTCGTTTATTGTAAATGTTAATCATATTAAAGCGATTTATCCTGATACCCATTCTACTTTTGTACTTTCGATGGATAATGGTGAGAGAGTACCAGTTAGTCAATCATACGCTAGTTATTTCCGTAAACTTCTAGGATTCTAAATTTTTCTGCTTTAGAACCTAGATTTGCTGTTCTGTCTGAATTTTCGGCATTGTATACTAAAATCCCTATTTTGATAGTGTTAATGTGTAAAATAATTATGAATATTCAATGAGAGAGGGATTACATATGGAGAACAATTTAGATAGAATCAGAGATCAACGTCTAAAAGATCGGGTAGTTACACCTGAAGAAGCAGCTTCCTGGATTCAAAGTGGAATGACTTTAGGCTTAAGTGGGTTTACACGTGCAGGTGATGTAAAAGCAGTCCCATTTGCGCTTGTAAACCGAGTTAAGAATGATGAATCTTTTAAAGTAAATGTTTATACTGGGGCTTCTTTAGGATCGGATGTAGACAAATTATTTGCTGAGGCAGGAATTTTAGGGAAAAGATTACCTTTCCAAGCTGACGCGACTATGCGAAAAGGAATTAATAACGGAGACTTTTTATTTGTGGATCAACACTTGTCTCATACAGCAGAGTTACTCCGTGCTGACGTTCTGGATATAGATTTCGCTATTTTGGAAGCGGTTGCGATTACAGAGGACGGAATGATTATTCCAACCACTTCAATTGGAAATTCCTTAGCGTTTTCCTTAAATGCTAAGTCTATTATTATTGAAATGAATATGGCTCAATCCGCGCAATTAGAGGGGCTACATGATCTATATGAACCAGGTAAACAAGGGGAGAGGCTTCCAATTCCGCTTGTGAAAACAGATGACCGAATTGGAACAATCGGTATTCCAATTGATCCTGAAAAAGTAAAGGGAATTGTGTTTACGAATCAATTGGATTCGCCATCGACAATTGTTCCTCCGGATGAAGAAACTGTTATTATGGCACAGCATTTAATAGAATTCCTTCGAGAAGAAGTCAAAGTAGGCCGATTAACAAATCGTTTAGCGCCGTTACAATCAGGAATTGGTTCAGTGGCTAACGCCGTATTGCATGGAATGTTAGATTCAGAATTTGAAGATTTAGAAGTATATTCCGAGGTTTTACAAGATGCAGTTTTTGATCTTATGGATGCTGGAAAAGTCAATTTTGCTTCTTGTTGTTCTATCACGCTTTCTGAAGAGAAAATGCAACAAGTATTTTCTAACTTTGAAAAATATCGTGACAAATTAATGATACGTCCACAAGAGATTTCCAATCATCCTGAAATTATTCGTCGCCTTGGATTAATCTCAATTAATACTGCATTAGAATTAGATATATACGGAAATGTTAACTCTACTCACGTTTTAGGTACAAAAATGATGAATGGTATTGGTGGGTCTGGCGATTTTGCAAGAAATGCCCGCCTAGCTATTTTTGTTACTAAATCGATTGCGAAAGGTGGTAACATTTCAAGTATCGTTCCTTTCGTTTCTCATGTAGACCATACTGAACATGATGTAGATGTTATCGTCACTGAACAGGGATATGCCGACTTAAGGGGACTTGCGCCAAGAGAAAGAGTGGAACTTATTATTGAGAATTGCGCACATCCAATGTATCGTGAACAGCTACGAGCTTATTACGAAGAAGCAAAAATAAGAGGTGGACAAACTCCTCATATTTTAGAAAAAGCTTTTTCTTGGCATACGAACTATGCTAAAAATGGAACAATGCTTGAAGCGGTAGTAGAAACTGTATAGGTTTGTATCGTACGAAATAGTAAAACGAATGAGTGAGCTTGAAGATTAAAATTTAGAAAAAGAGAACGCCAACTTTTAGGGATGGCGTTCTTTTTCTTTAAAAAAATTGTTGAAAATCGTACTGATTATAATAAAGATTTATAAAAATAATTTCTAACTTATGGAAATTAAAGGTTTTTTTGAAGTGCTTTCCGAATCAATTTAGTAGTGTACATATTGAAAGTGAGGAAAAAGAACCATGAAGATAAGAGAAGCATTATTAAGAGAAGCAAATGAATTAAGTGAACTCGCACTACATTCAAAAGCAACGTGGAATTATAGTGAAGAATTCATACTTGCTTGTAAGGAAGATTTAACAATTACGGAAGAGTACATAAAAAATAATTTTGTATATGTTTTAGTAAACGATAATGCGAAGATTGGTTTTTTCTCATTTTTACGTAATGATAAAGCTCTCGATTTCTTGTACATTCATCCTCATTACAAAGGAAAAGGTTACGGGAAAATACTTTGGGAGTATGTAATAGAAAAAGCCAATGAACTAGGATTAAAAAGTTTTACAATTGATAGTGATCCGAATGCAAAAGGATATTACTTGAAAATGGGAGCACAGTTAATAGGAGAGACACCATCAACTGTCTTTAAGGGTCGTTTACTGCCTCTTTTGAAATATGATGTGTAAAACTATTAATAGTAGGGGAAGATTAGAATGGATGATGTAAAGAAAAAGCAAATATATGAGGCGTTAATAAGATCTTGGTCAATAGAAACAAGTTCAAAGTGGACAATTGAAAACCCAGCAAAGGGACAATGTGGTGTTACAGCTCTTGTCGTTCAAGACATATACGGAGGAGAAATTAAAAAGACAAAAGTAAGAGAGGTATGGCACTTTTATAACTTTATAGATGGGCAGAGATTTGATTTTACAGAGACTCAATTCAATGGGAAATTGAATTATATGGATGAAAAGTCAAATCGGGAAGAAGCATTTGCAGATACAAATGAAAAACAATATAGCATTTTGAAGGGAAAAATAACGAAAGAATTAAAATTATCTTTTGACTCTTAATCTTTAATAAGTTACTATAATGGTGGTAACTTATTAAAGGGAACTTCATAGAGTTGAAAGGGGAAATACTTTTGAAAACAACTTATGTAAACGCTACAATTGTAACGATGAATGAACAAAACGAAGTGATAGAAAATGGATATATCATTGTAGAAAATGATCAAATTATAGATGTAAAGAGCGGAGAATTTGCAAATGATTTTGAAGTAGATGAAGTAATTGACATGAAAGGAAAGTGGGTTTTACCAGGGCTTGTAAATACACATACACACGTTGTAATGAGTCTCCTAAGAGGTATTGGAGATGATATGTTATTACAGCCATGGCTTGAGACGAGAATTTGGCCACTGGAAAGTCAATTTACTCCCCAAATTGCGGTCGCTAGTACGGAATTAGGATTACTTGAGATGGTGAAAAGTGGTACAACATCATTCTCTGACATGTTTAATCCAATTGGAGTAGATCAAGACGCAATTATGGAAACGGTATCAAGGAGCGGGATGCGAGCTGCTGTTTCAAGGACTTTATTTAGCTTCGGAACGAAAGACGATGAAAAGAAAGCGATTGAAGAAGCTGAGAAATATGTGAAGCGTTACTATAACGAAAGTGGCATGTTAACTACGATGGTTGCACCACATAGTCCATATACATGTAGTACAGAATTGTTAGAAGAGTGCGCACGGATTGCAGTAGAGAATCAAACAATGGTTCATATCCACCTTTCTGAAACAGAGCGTGAAGTACGTGATATTGAAGCACAGTACGGAAAACGTCCAGTAGAATATGCAGCGAGCTGCGGATTGTTTAAACGCCCAACAGTTATTGCACACGGTGTAGTATTAAATGATGATGAGCGTGCATTTTTAGCAGAACATGATGTTCGAGTAGCACATAACCCAAATAGTAATTTAAAACTAGGTTCTGGTATAGCGAATGTAAAAGCGATGCTAGAAGCAGGAATAAAAGTAGGAATTGCAACAGATAGTGTTGCATCTAACAATAATTTAGACATGTTTGAAGAAATGCGCATAGCGACTTTATTACAAAAAGGTATTCACCAAGATGCAACAGCATTACCAGTTGAAACAGCTCTTACACTTGCGACTAAAGGGGCTGCTGAAGTAATCGGGATGAAACAAACAGGGTCACTAGAAGCTGGTAAGTGTGCTGATTTTATTACGATTGACCCGTCTAATAAGCCGCATTTACAACCAGCGGATGAAGTGTTATCACACCTTGTATATGCTGCTAGTGGAAAAGATATAAGCGATGTAATTATTAACGGAAAACGTGTCGTTTGGAATGGCGAATGTAAAACGTTAGATGAAGAGCGTATTATATTTGAAGCAAGTCGATATAAACGAGGTCTGCAAAGATAGATATATTCAGGATGTGGAGAAACTTTTCTCCACATCCTGTTTTTGTGTCTGAAGAGTTAATTCCACAAAAATCATTTCCTTCGTGTGATTGAAATAACAATTCGTTTTGGTTTTATTAAGGAATTTTGAAAAAATTATGATACATTAGCGGGAATTAAAATGTAAAACTATCGAAATTTATAAAATAAAGTGCATTTAAAACAAAAACAGCCCCCAATTTTTAATGAGGAATTGGAGCTGTTTTTATGATGGGACATACTGTCTCTTTTAGGAACGGATATTTTTAAATGATAACCATTCATGAAATCATGATATGTCATAATTTTTATAATATATATGCAAAGAAGGGATGGAGTGAGCACACAAATTAAGGTAACACCGGAACAATTAGAAGAAGTTGCTAAAACAGTAAGAAATACGAGATCATCATTAGAATATATACATAAAGACTTATACTCTCAAACTGAATATATAGCTTCTCAGTGGAGCGGAGCAAGCAGTGATCGTTTCTATCAGATGTTTAATGAAGCAAAGTCAATGATGTTTAACATTTTGCAAGAATTAGATAAAATCGCAGTAGAATTAGAACGTGCAGCTGTTAAATTCCGAGAAGCGGATGAATTGTATGGCGAAAATTTAGTTGATTCTAATATTCAAGAAGGAGCCATGTGTGGAAAACTCCCTCCAAAATCAGAAGAGTCATTTTTGAATAAAAAGGATTTAAATGCTGCGTGGACTGGTATTTCTACTGGTTTTATAGATGGTGCTGTAGATGCATGGGAAGGATTTGTAGCTTTAGGAGATAAAGAAACCTGGTTAAATATGCGAGATGCGATTGTAAACTATAGGGAGACTCTTCCTGCTGCATGGAACACTGTATCAGATACATTTATGAATAATTTTTGGAATGGAGATCTTGAAAGCAGAGAACATTATGCAGCTTACGCAGTCACTACACTACTAACAGGCTTTGCTGGTAGCAAAGGTCTAGATAAAGTAGGACAAGCAGGTAAGGTAGCTGCTATTACAGGTTTTACTAAAGGAAAATCACTTGTAATTAATTCCCCGGCATATAGAAATGCATTACACATATTAAATAACTATGAATTTAAGGGTGGTAATCATCTTTCATATGCGGGAGTCGGAAGTATTCAACAGTACTTGCAGAAAGCAGCCCCATATACTTATGAGGGTCCAAATGGTCCGAAAACAATAAGGTTAAGATTGGGTGAGTTAGCGGGAAATAAACATCCAGTTACAGGAATTCCGTATGATTTAGATGGTTTCCCTATTTTTAAACCTGTTTCTGAAGTTAAATTAAAAGAAGCAGATTTTAAAAAATCTAGACCAACACATGATAGAATATGTAGTAAAGCATTATACGAACAAATAATGAAAGACCCTAAGTTAGCTGCAAAATTCACAGAAGAAGAAATAGAGTTATTTAAGCTAGGCGAGGTACCAGAGAATTATACATGGCATCATCATCAAGAAGCAGGACGAATGCAACTTGTTGATTATGAAACACATAGGAAAACAGGTCACACTGGTGGATATAAAATTTGGGGAAAAGACAGCGATAAGTAAGGAGGAGTATATATGAGCAACGTTACTTGGATTGGAGTAAATAAAAAAGAAATTACAGATGAAAACATTCAGAAAGTAGAACAATATTTCAATATTAAATTCCCTATGGATTTTATAGAATGTGTAAAAAAATATGATAGTGGCTATCCAAGACCCAAAATATTTGATGTACCCGGACAGGATGAGAATGTATTTAGCAAGCTTTTAACTTTTGATTTAGAAAGTAGAAATTCAATCATCCAAGTTTATGATGATATAAAAGATAGATTAGCAAATAAAGTATATCCCTTTGGTAAGGATTCATTTGGGAATCATCTGTGTTTTGATTACCGTAGCAATCCCGAATCACCAACAGTAGTATTTTGGGATCATGAAGAAGAAAACATAGAGGAAGCAATATATCCTGTTTGCTCAACATTTACAGAATTGCTTGCTAGTCTACGTGATTTCGAAGAAGAAGATTGAGGAAACTAAAAAACGGCCTAGAATTCTAGACCGTTTTTTTATGATTTACTAATTTTCCAACCATCATCCGTTTTCTCTAGTTCAATTACGATTACTTTTTTAGGATTACCTTTATATACAGCATTAACAGTTACTGTAGCAATTTCATTTTTCTCTTCACTTTTTTGGATTTTATAGTTTTTAAGATCTTTGCTAACTGATTTCATTAGATCTGTATTTCCCCCCACAAAAGCAACGGTTTTCTTCGCTTCAGGAGTGAATAACTCTCTGAAATCTTTTGCGTTTCCTTCGTTTTCATCTTCTTCAGGATCATGATTATTTTCACATGCTGTAAATACGCTGTGAGAAGATACACGAGTAATTAAAATTAAAGATGAATGGCCAGTTGGATATTTGGGGATTATAACCAAAAAATTCACCTTATTATTTTATATGTGTTTTTTGTTGAAAATCAAAAAGATTCCAAGATAGTCCGTACCCTTTTAAAAAAAAACTTTTTTCTTGAACGAATAAATATTCAAAAGAATGTCGCATCTTTCTGTTAGTATTTCTGCTATAATATATTACGCTTTATAATATTTTATATTTAAGGAGAACAATTCATGAAGCGAAAAAAGAGCCATTTAATGGTAATGGCACTTGTTACATCTTTATTATTAACAGCTTGTAATAATAAAGCGGATAAAAGTGACATAGAGGTTAAAAAACAAGTGTTAAATGTAACAGTATCAGAAGAAATTCCTTCTCTGGACACTGTGAAAACAACAGATGGTACATCAGCACACATTATGCAGAATATATTTGAAGGGTTATATGTATTAAACGATCAAGATCAGCCTACTCCAGCCATAGCAAAATCGTTTAAAAGAAGTGAAGATGGTAAGAAATATACATTTGACTTGCGTAAAGATGCAAAATGGTCCAATGGGGATAATGTAACAGCAAATGATTTTATATTTGCTTGGAAACGTGCAATTAACCCTGAAACAGCCTCTCAATATGCGTCCATGCTCTTTTATGTAAAAAATGCGAAAGAGATCAATAAGGGAACAATGCCTCTTGATGCACTTGGGGTTAAAGCGATAAATAATTATACGTTAGAAGTTGAACTCGAACAGCCAGTTCCGTATTTTTTACAGTTGTTAGCACTACCTATATACTTACCACAGCATGAATCATTTTTGAAAGAACAAGGAAACAATTATGCATTGGAACCTAGTAATCTCATATATAACGGTCCATTTGTATTAGAAAAATGGAAGCATGAACAAGAGTTTCAATTAAAGAAAAATACTACATATTGGGATCGAAAGAAAGTGAAATTAGATGAAATAAACTTTCATATCCTAAAGGATACAATGACAGCTGTAAATTTATATGAAGCCGGAGATTTGGATCGAGTACCTATTAATTCGCAAGTTGTAGACAAGTATAAAGGGAATAAGGAATTACATATGTCGAGTGATCCTGGAATTGCTATGCTTCGTTTTAATGAAAAAAATAACGCGTTAGCAAATAAAAAGGTGCGTCAATCTATTTCATTAGCGTTAAATAAAGATGATTTCGTTGCTCACTTTATTAATAACGGAGCAAAACCTGCAAGTGGACTTGTACCAGTTGGTCATGTAAATGAAGTGACTGGTAAAGATTTTAGAAAAGAAAATGGAGATATTTCCTCATATGATTTGCAAAATGCGAAAAAACTTTGGGAAGAAGCGAAAAAAGAGCTTGGGGTAGAACAAGTAAACCTAGAGTTCTTAACGTTCGAACAAGATAATGCAATACGTATGGCAGAATATATAAAAGGTGATTTAGAGAAGAATTTGCAAGGGTTAACGATACAAATTAAACAACAGCCATTTAAGCAAAAATTACAGTTAGAACAAATAGGTGATTACGATATAACTATGGCAAATTGGGGACCTGACTATAAAGACCCAATTAGTTATTTAGAGTTATTTACGACAGGGAATCCGAATAATAAAATGAATTATTCTAATGTTCGTTACGATGAATTAATAAAGAAAGCGAAAACGGATTTTGTACTAGATACGGAAAAACGATGGGAAGCGTTGCGAGAAGCCGAGCAGGTATTATTAGAAGATGCAGCTGTGGCACCGCTTTATCATATTGGCTCAGCGTATGTACAAAAGGATTATGTAAAAGGGATTGAAAAACATCAATTTGGTGGTATTTATACTTATAAGAATGCTTATATTGCTAATGAATAAATAAAAAAAACCTTACTTTTTAAAAGTAAGGTTTTTTTACAGGGGGCAGGGAAATCCTTTGGTGGTGTTCCCTGCATATAAAGAAGATAAATGCAAAATTGTAGGTACACATTCATAAGAAGTCGCAACAAATAAGATTGAGCAGTTTGTTTAAGTAAAAAGAAGAATAGAAATATAGCATACAAGGAGTAAGGAAATGTAGTACAGATCAGCATACAAACATTCTCTTTCTGTAACTATGTTTGTTTTTAATTATATAAAAAAAATATTAGATTATATATTTTGTCCTTGATATACTTAAAAGGTAATTTGGGGTATTAAGATGAGTTGATAGAGGTGTTTGTGTGGAATTATTTGAGTATTATAAAAAAAGGGGACGGTTTAAGTGTTTAATTGGGACAGGGATTTTTCTCTTTGGATTATATTGTCTGTATAATAGTTGGAGTGATGTTAATTGGGGAGAAATAATATTTATGGTTATAGCTTCGTTTGTTTTTGGGGGAATTGGATTTTGGCAATTAAGAAAAGGGAATTTATTAAAAGAGAATATAGCTAAAAATGATTTGAAGTTTTGGGATATTGATACTTATGTTTTACTAGAATTACCTCAAAATAATAAACATTACGGTTTATATACTCCCGATGGCGCCTATATAGTAGGAACAACTATGGTTCCAACTGATATAATTTCTTCAAAATTACCTTTTTTAAAAAACAAGCAAGTTGTTGGATTGGAAGCAAAGGATGGGGAAATTCTTGCATATTTTCATAGTGAAGTTGAAAACTATGATTGGGCTATTTATGACTCAAATTATAATTGTGTAGGGATGTTTAAAGAAAATATGATACAAGGATTTGGAATGGTACGTGGTTCTTTAATGAATGAAAAAGAGATGAAAATTTCTGAAGTAGAAGTTGAATTTAATTTTTTCGAAACTTCTTTTCGTACAATGGATAACCGGATATTAATAAATTGTAAAAGAGGATATATGCCTTTGGAATGGAGCGAAAGATTCGGATTAAATGTACCTATTATTAAATTAGGTAATAATATTTCTAATGCTGAAAAGATATTTGGTTTAGGGGTTCTTTTCTACATTTTAGAAACAATTAAAGTAAGAAAAAGTAGGGTTTTTAATGATTAGGGTTAAAAATTTGTGTGATGAAATTTTTTGAATGCGTTATTGGGATAGGGGGGATATCCATGGGGAATATACAAGTTAGACCGGAAGAATTGCAAAGAATTTTAAATATGCTAGTAATATAGAATCGAATCGTCATTCTAAAATTCAAGGGGAATTATTAAAGCTTCAAATGAGATGGGTTGGTGCTTCCAGTTTAAGTTTTTATAATGATCTACCTAGAATGAATAAAGCACATGAATCTTTTCTTAATATTATAAAGCAAATAGAAGATGAATTACTTCGTATATTCCCTCATGGTAATATTTCTTCAGAGTACAATATCTTCTTGAATCATGAAGATATTTCTAGTGTGTTACATCTTGGTTTTATTAATGAAACAGAATTAGAGTTTCAAAAATTATTTAAAAAAGAAATTGAAGAAAAGCAGTGATTCTTTTTAGGTGTTGGTGTTTTTGAAATAGTTAAAGAATGAATTTTAATTCTCATATACATAAAAAAAGGGGGATTTCTATGAAATCATTACGTTTATTTATGATTCTCACTCTTGTTGTATTGTTAAGTGCGTGCAATACAGCAACACAAGTTACAAAGGTTCAAAAAAATGGCGAAACGACTTTGAAAATTGGTTCTCTGCAAGGGTATTACGATGTACAAACGCTTAAAGCTGAAAAAGGAAATGTGGAAATCCCTTATGAAGCAGCTGTTGAAGAAGGTACAATTTTATTACAAGTTACAAAAGATGATAAGGTTATTTATGAAGAAGAAATCACTTCTCAAAAAGAAGGTTTGCTTTCTTTTGAAGCTCCAAAATCCGGATCATATGATTTAATTGTACGCGTCAAGGGTGAAAAAGAGAAAGCAAAAGAAATTCAAATACATACTAAGCTATGAAAAAAAGGCAAGTGGAGTGCACCCACTTGCCTTTTCCATTTTCAGTTGATTCTGTTAAAACAAATGAAGTTAAAATAAGAGATGAACACAAGAATATGTTACAACCTTGGCATGTTAGTAACGAAATTGATACCTCTCTTTTACATGATAAAAAGACTGGGTTTGATGCATTTTTATTCGAAAGAGATGTAGATGGTAAAAAGCAAGTAGTAGTATTTAGGGGGAGGGACATAAGGTGATGCTCTTTTTGGAGAAGGTGTCCCAGACTTTACTACAGATATTGATTATATATGGAGGGAAATAAGTTGAAAAGCATTGAAGTTCTAAATACATACATTGAAGGGATTTCTGTTGCAATCCCTACGTGGTTAAAACATCTAATTGAGGCAGAGGAGATACATCAAAACTATGAGAATGTACAAGCACTTGGTGCATTAAAAACAGATGCAGTGTTGTACTATGTACACCGTACGCTGCAAGTGCTAGATGGATTGCCTTTAGCTGAAGAAGCGTATCATATTATTGAAAAGGTACTAACGTATAGTGAACTTGCAAAGGTAGGATCTTTAAAACAGCGGGAGCAATGGAAGAAAAAAGGGATTAATCTATTGGTACATAATGAGGGTTCTGCTGATATCTTTAGTGACATTCAGTTTATTGAACGTGTAGAGACAAACTTAAACGCTATTGAATATTTGTTTATTCGAGATTTAATTAGAACACATGGATTAATCGGGCAGTATATCCGCGGAGAGGCTCGTTTGGACTCCCATATTGATTTAATTAACACATATAAAGAAGAATACGGAGACGTTAGGTTAAAGGAGATTCTATACTATCTTAACCAATGCATTATTGAGGGCGTATCAAAAGCTTTGTGGAGTGAAGTGAAGAACGATGTGAAGATTACAATTGATGGTTTGTTTGATGGTTATATGGAGCCATTTACTTCTCGCATACATAGACTCACGCCAAAACATAAGGAGTCAGCATTTGAAAAAGATATAATTATGGGGAGCGAGAAGAGTGACGTTCAAACATTTTTATTTGATAAGGATTTATGGTATGTAGAACCGTCTATGCATGCTCTTAGCTTTGAGGATATTTGGACAGTTTTTGTTATGTTAAAGAATGAGATAGGCACTAGAAAAGTTCAGCATATACATTTCGAGAAATTGATGCAACAGCTGCATTATGATTTCAAAGGCGAAAAAAAGGACAACGTGTATCGTAAGCGGGTTATTGAGAAGTATCTACGGGAGTACCGTGAGAACGAGAAACCGAATACAACGCATGTTTCTTTTAAGGTTAAAGTCGATGAAGATATGAAGACTGTGTATGTGTCGTTTCAGTTTTCTGCTGTAGGTGAGGCGTTAATTACCTTCTGTGTAGAGGCAGAAAAGATAGATATGATGCATGCTCGGGCAAATGTGCTGCTGTTTGATTTCTTCGGGTTACGAAAGGATGCATATGATAGATTCCATAACGAAGAAGTGTATTTGGAGCATATGAATAGCTCGGCTGATGATAAACGAATTATTCTTGATTATATAAAGGGAGATACGATTGTAGATGTCGGAGCTGGTGGTGGTGTCATGCTAGACATGATTGAAGAAGAGACCGAGAATAAACGAATCTACGGTATCGATATTTCTGAAAACGTGATTGATACGTTGAAAAAGAAGAAGCAGAACGAAGGGCGTTCTTGGGACGTCATTAAAGGAGATGCAATCAACTTAAGCAGCTCGTTTGAACAAGAATCGGTTGATACGATTGTATATTCTTCTATCCTTCATGAGCTGTTCTCTTATATCGAGTATGAAGGTAAGAAATTCAATCATGAAGTTATTAAAAAGGGGCTGCAGAGTGCCTATAAGGTGTTAAAGCGAGGAGGTCGTATTATCATTCGTGATGGCATCATGACCGAAGATAAAAAGTTAATGCGGTTGATTCGTTTTAAAGATGCAGATGGAATGAAGTTCTTAGAGCAGTATGCCCATGAATTTAAGGGGCGTACAATCCAGTATGAAGTAATTGCAGAAAATACAGTCAAAATGCCTGTTAACGATGCAATGGAGTTCTTATATACATATACTTGGGGCGAGGACTCCTTCGTTCATGAAGTGCAGGAGCAGTTTGGAATCTTTACGCCAAACGATTATAAGGATTTTGTAAAGAGTATCTTTGGAGATAAAGTAAACATCGTTCAAGCTATGAACTATTTGCAGGATGGATATACAAACCATCTTAGCGAGAAAATCGAGTTTACAGATGAGTCTGGGAATGCGGTTGCGCTACCAGATAGTACTTTCTTTATGGTTTTAGAAAAGAGGCAATGATGTTGAAAACCTTTAAAAATATAATTTTAAAAAACTTAATTTAATAATCTTCAGTTAAAGAGCGTGTTTTTAGAGTAATGAAAAATTCCTAATTTCTTAATTTTATACTGAGAAACATATCCAAATAAGGTATTGGTAATTAAAACCGGGAACATTAGAACAACATCGCTAGCTGAAATTTATCGAAACTCCCCTGTGTTTCAAAACCTTCGTAATCCAGATAAGGATAAGGGGAAGTGTGGTATTTTTGAGTTTTGGTATGTTTGTGGGGAATCTCGTTCTAGAGCATATGCGATGACGGGGGATTAAATGGAAAGTGAGCCTTTTGCGTACATATTCCAAAAGCATTGCGAAAACAGAAAAAGAACATAAAAAGGGGCATGAGTAAAAGTTTACTCATAGCCCTTTTTTAATGTTTTATAATGTATAGTACTTAGCATCCTTCATTAAAAATTCACTACCTATATCTATTGTACTAAAACAAGTTTTTTACACATGAATTCTATTAAACCGATTTTAATAAAGCGTAAAAATTCGTATCATATGGGATATCATCTTGATACATATAATTTTTTAGAACGCCTTCTTTTTCAAAGCCTAATTTTAATAGTACTTTATTGGAAGCTTCATTTTCAAGAAATACAATTGCTCCAATCCGCTTTAAATGAATCGTATGGAAACCGTATGATATAACCTCAGAAACAGCTTCAGTCGCATATCCTTTTCCCCAGTGTTCAGGCAAAAAGGCATAACTTATATTGGCTCGTTTATGCTCAGAAGACCAATCGTGAAAACCAATGGTACCGATGAGTTCTTTCTTGTCTTTTAATTCGATTCCCCATTTTATACCGCTTCTTGCATTGTAACTCAACTTAAAGTTATGAATGATTTGTTTCACTTGATCAACATCTTGTAACGGTTTTTGGCCATAATAGCGCAGTACATTAGTATTAGAAAAGCATTGTAGTATACGCGGTGCATCTTCTTCGGTAAGTTCTCTTAAAATAAGTCTTTCAGTTTTTAATAAAGGAAACATATTTTCGCTCCTTTTCACATGAAAATAGAATGTATTTGTTATTATATAATTTAATCTGAAAATAAAGATTATTCAAGGCGTAAGGGAATTATTGTCTGGAAATAGATTATATAATTTATATTAAAAAGAGTTTATAGGATTAATACAAATAATGAATTGAAAAAGGGTATTCCAAATAAAAATTGGAATACCCTTTTTTCATTACCCTACAAATGTTTGATACAGTAAGAAGATATTTAAAACGATAACGAGAGCAGCAATTATCCATGCGATAAATGTTGTTATGCGGTGGTTAACGAGTGCACCCATAATCTTTTTATTACTTGTAAACATAATAAGTGGCACTAATGCAAATGCAATACCGAATGATAAGACGACTTGGCTCATGACTAGAGCGTATGTTGGATTTACACCTAAAGCGATAATTACTAGTGGTGGAATCATTGTAATAAATCGGCGTAAATATAACGGAATATGCATGCGAATGAAACCTTGCATAATAATATCACCCGACATTGTACCGACAGAAGAGCTAGATAGTCCTGCTGATAAAAGTCCAATCCCAAATAATGCAGCCGATACAGGACCTACTAAATTGGTAAATTGAGTGTAAGCAACATCTAAATCTTCAACGTGCAAGCCATTTTTAAAAAATAGTGCAGCTGCTACAATTAACATACTTGCATTAATTGCTCCAGCAATAACCATTGCAATAATAATATCGATAAATTCGAAACGAAAAATCTTTTTCTTTTGTTCGTCAGTTGTTCCGACCACACGGCGTTGTGTTAATGCAGAATGCAAGTATATTGCATGCGGCATAACTGTCGCACCTAAAATCCCTGCTGCAAGTAATATACTGTCTACACCTTGGAATTTTGGAATAAATAGTCCTGAAAGAAGGGGACTTAATTCTGGTTTTGCATAAAAAACTTGAATCCCAAAAGCAATTACTACAATGAAAATCATTCCTGTAATAATAGCTTCTAGTGGACGAAATCCTCTACGTTGAAATTCAAGGATAATAAATGATCCGGCTGCTGTAATTAAAGCGGCAGGTAGCATGGGGATTCCAAATAGTAAGTAAAGCCCCAATGCAGCTCCAATAAATTCCGCTAAATCTGTAGCCATAATAACTAGTTCACCTTGTATCCATAAGCCGATAGACACAGGCTTTGGAAAGTTTTCACGAGCTATTTCGGGTAAATTGTTTCCTGTAGCAATTCCTAATTTAGCCGATAAAGTTTGGATTAATACAGCCATTAAGTTAGAAGCGAGTATAACCCATAATAGTAAATATCCATATTGTGAACCAGCTGCGATATTTGTAGCAAAGTTGCCAGGATCAATATAAGCAACGGACGCGATAAAAGCGGGTCCTAAAAATGGTAACAGTCTTTTCCAGCCTTTTGTTTCTCCACTTAAAGCTAAGTGAGCTGATTGTACAGTTGTACTTTCAGAAGGGAGATGTTTATCTTTTGTTATATCTTTATTCATAGTAGTTTTCCCCTTTAAAATGTTAACTTGATGAAATTATTGTATTTATTCTTACTCATTATTTCAATACATTTAAATATGTTATGTGATAATTTCATTTGAACACGAAAGTTTCCTTAATGCAAATTATATGCCTTTATGCAATGGATGGTGTGATAATGTAAAATGAATTGGGAGTTTATGGTGTGGTGACATGGGGAAACATAGTGAATTAAAGGGCTGTTTTTGAAATTTATGTGAACATAAAGCTGATAATACAGCATATTAATTGATGGAATTGCAATTGTATGATATATAATATATTGGGATTACAACATAACCATAGTGTTATGATGTGTAATCTTGTTTTTTATTTTTGTTAACTGATAGAAAATAGTATAAAGAAAAGAAAATGGGATTCATTTTCTTATTATATATGTTTTGATATGAACGTTAACTTATACATGATTTTAAAAATTAGATAGGTGGTAGAAATACATTGGCAACTACAAAACCATACAGAGTATTACTATATTACATGTACACAACAATTGAAAACCCAGAAGAATTTGCTGCAGAGCATTTAGAATTTTGTAATTCACTTGAATTAAAAGGAAGAATTCTTGTAGCAAAAGAAGGTATTAACGGAACTTGTTCTGGAACTGTAGAGCAAACAGAGAAATACATGGAAGCAATGAATAATGATCCACGTTTTGATGGTATCGTATTTAAAATAGATGAAGAAGAAGGGCATGCATTCAAGAAAATGCACGTACGTCCTCGTCCAGAATTAGTTACACTTCGTTTAGAAGATGACATTAACCCACACGAAATAACTGGGAAGTATTTAGAGCCAAAAGATTTTTATGAGGCAATGAAACAAGAAGATACAGTTATCATTGATGCACGAAATGATTATGAGTTTGATTTAGGACACTTCAAAGGTGCGATTAAACCTGATATCGAATCATTCCGTGAATTACCAGATTGGATTAGAGAAAACAAAGAAACACTTGAAGGTAAAAAGATTTTAACTTACTGTACAGGTGGAATTCGTTGTGAGAAATTCTCTGGTTGGTTAGTTCGTGAAGGTTTTGAAGATGTAAGTCAGCTTCACGGCGGAATTGTAACGTACGGAAAAGATCCAGAAGTACAAGGTGAGCTTTGGGATGGACAATGTTACGTGTTTGATGAGCGTATCGCTGTTCCAGTAAACCAAAAAGAACATGTTATCGTTGGTAAAGATCACTTTACAGGTGAACCATGTGAGCGCTATGTAAACTGTTCAAATCCAGAATGTAATAAGAAAATTTTATGTTCTGAAGAAAACGAAGCGAAATATTTACGTGCATGTTCTCATGAATGTCGTGTAAGTCCACGTAACCGCTACGTAATACAACATGAATTAACGGAAGAGCAAGTAGCTACTGCATTAGAGAAAATCGAAGCTGGGAAGTAAGCTGAATTCGTATAATAAAAAAGGGTATTCCAAGTTTTAATTTGGAGTACCCTTTTTTTATTATCCAGTCCTGTCATTCGTCGTTTTTTGTCGGTAAGTCGATATATTTAAAAATCGCTGATAAAAATTTCACTTACTGCAGCACACCAAGAATTTGAAAATAACCTTCTTTAGTTTTTATCCTCTTTCTCTTTAACGGCAGAAAGTACCGTTTGTTTTACCCAAGCTTTTCTTTGTTTATGCTGTAGACCCCATTGATATAAACTTTGGGCTCCTAAAATAAGTGAAATGACAATGCCGCTAATCGCAATTAATAGAGCGAAAAATTCAAGAGGGGACGATATTTTGTTTGAATCGGTGTTTCTTAAAAGGTCAATCATAGTAAACCCTAACATTTGGCCCACTACAGAGTAGAGCGTTAAAATTAATAATAAAAGGCTATCTTTTTTAGAGGCGACATTTTCTTGATATTTAAACAAACTATCAAGATTTTGTTTCGCGTTCGAGTATAGAACCTCAATATTAAAAAGTTTTCTTAAGCGGAAGAAAATATCTTCACTTTGTGATTGGGATACTAATTCTAAAGAAAAATAATTAGCAGTGAACGAATTGATCGAATAAATTAATTTCTCTATTTCATTAGTATCTTGTTCAATGTTTAGCTCAGCATAGGCGTTTGCCATTTTTAATAAAACAATTTTATGGAATAGGTTTAATAATAAAGCGTAATAAAATTCTCCGTACATTTGACTAGCAAGTTTAGAGATTTCGCGTTCGCCTTCATTTGTTACACATGTAAAAATATGTTCTTCCATAATGAAATAACGATTTGGAGCCCATCTCTGGTAAGCGTGTTTTTTTAAATAGTCATGAATGTAAGGAATGTTATTTGCACTTACATATGGTTTACCATCACTTGTTAATCCGGAAAGACTGGAAGTACGATAAACATCCACTTCATTAAGTTCCATACCTTCTTTTAGTGATAATAAAGTTTGAACGTACATTCTTTGGTCTTCAAAGAAAGGGAAGGTTTGAAAGTATGAACTTCTTAATCTCTTCTTTTCAAAGAAATCAGTTACGCCATGAAATAAATAACCAAAAATGAATTTTTCAACTTGGGAATACTTTTTTCCGCTACATTCAATACAAATAGACTCATTTGTATCAGTTTTAGTTTCAAGTACACGGAAGCGAGCAGCGAATTCGATTGCTTCAGATAAAGTCATGTTTGGAGCAGTGTTTACTTCTGTTCGAATTGTTAAGAAGCCAAGTTCATAAGGACAAAGTGTTACATCAATAGAGTGTATCTTGAATGGGATTGAAATAAGGTTTGTTGTTAAATGTCCAGTTAAGTTAAGGTCCTTTGAATAACGTTGCAAGCCCTTTTGATGCTCTGAGTGAGGAAAGAGAATTTTATTTGTAAATGAAAGATAGTATGCTTCCATATTTTGATGTGAAACTTTAAACTCCCCATAATATGTATTTTCATCATCGAGATGATCGAGCCGAAAAGGACGAAAATCGTTTTTTTGTAAGAAAGGGAACATATTTTGTTCATATCCAGCTTTAAACGAAAACGGGAATATAAATTGGAATATAGCTGTTGCTACACCTTTTTCCTCAATTGATTGTATTGCCTCCATCTACATTGTGTCCTTTCCATATATGCTATAGAAACAACATGCCCAAATTTATTTGAAAATAACCACTCTTTTATACGCAGTTGAGAGTGAAAATTCAGCTTATTTAGCAGGGAACATGTATAATGTTATGTATACTAAAAGTTATAAAATTGTATTTTGAAAAGGGGGATGCTGTATGCGGATTTTAGTATTAGGCGCTGGTGGAGTCGGAGGATTTTTTGGTGGCAGATTAGTCGAGAAGGGAGAAGATGTCACGTTTCTTGTTCGTAGTAAACGGAAAAAACAATTAGAGGAAAGAGGACTTGTAATCCGAAGTGTTAACGGGGATTTTTCCTTCCGACCGAAATTAATAACGAAAGAAGAGCGAACTTCTCCATTTGATGTCATTTTATTTTCAACAAAAGCGTATCACTTAAACGAGGCAATTCAAGATTTGAAGCCGTTTGTTGGCGAAAATACTGTAATCATTGCATTGTTAAATGGTATCGCTCATTTATCGCTATTACAAAAAGAATTCGGCGAAGAAAAAGTAATTGGCGGTTTATGCTTTATCGAGACGACGTTAAACGATCAAGGAGAAATTGTACAAACTAGCGCTGCCAACAGACTTGTGTTTGGAGAAATTAAGTCTCAAAATTCAGAGAGAGTAAAGCATATTTCTAAAGCATTTTCAGGTACGAAGTCTAGTTTTGTTTTAAGTGAAAATATTACGCAAGATATGTGGCATAAATATTTATTTATTACTGTAATGTCAGGTGTGACAACGTTAATGCGTGCACCAATTGGACCAATCCGTGAAAGTGAAGGCGGCCGTGATTTTATCCGTAATGTGTTTGAGGAATCTGTACAAATCATGAGAGTATTAGGAGCTCCAGTAATGGCTAATATTGCCCAGGAACATATGAAAACGATTGATAAAATTTCGTATGATATGAAGTCATCAATGCAACGTGATATGGAAAAGGGTTCGTTTATTGAAGGGAAGCACTTGCAAGGATATTTACTGGATGTAGCAGAGAAATTTTCTATAGCGGCACCATTATTAGAATCTATATATCAAAATTTAAAGGTGTATGAAGAGGTGACCTTTAACAAATCTGTAATAGAATTAGATGTATGAAAAAATAAAAAAGATAGCAATATATAAGTGTATTGCTATCTTTTTTATTTTTTTGTATGACAAATTATTTATTTCTTTTTGTTCTATCTGTCAAATTTATTTCCTGTTCACGTTTACCATATAACTGATTAATTTCATTTGCTACTGCATCTAAATATGAATCGGAAAAAATAGGCTTCTTTTCTTTAGACATATGGGTCTCCTTTGCGGATTTTTAATATTCATTATGTATATTTCTCAGCGGATTATGCGCAATCATTTTAATTTTTTTCTTATTAAAAATTTTTGTTTACTTTTTGAAAATAAAGGAGTATTATAATCCACAGTTTCAATTTTCTAAATCGCTGAAACCGCATGGTACGGGGGACCCGTTTTTACGGATTAGTACATAATCCGATGGGGTGAATCCTTGAAAAAGGTAGGGCTACTCATAGGCCCGAATCCGACAGCTAACCTCGTAAGCGTTATATTGAGAAGGAAGGTGGAGCTTGTGCGACAAAAAAAATAATGTCTACAAGTCTATTTCGCTATGGCTTGTAGACATTTTTTGTTTTCTGAAGAAATAGTTTACTGGCTGTAACAAGCAGAAAAGTTCGTACAAAATTATTGGAGAGTGGACAGCATTGGTTTCATCTATTAAAAGATTTTTAATTGGAAGACCGTTAAAATCAACAGAGCTTGGAGAACAAAAGCTTAATAAAACGAAAGCTTTAGCTATTTTATCTTCTGACGCATTGTCATCAGTTGCTTACGGTCCAGAACAAATTTTAATTGCTTTAGCAGGTGTGGGAGCGATCGCTTATTGGTATTCCATTCCGATCGCTGTTGGGGTATTAGTATTATTGACAGCCCTTATTTTATCTTATCGTCAAATTATTTTTGCTTATCCGCATGGCGGGGGAGCGTATGTTGTATCAAAAGAAAATTTAGGGATGAATCCAGGCTTAATTGCTGGAGGATCTTTATTAGTCGACTATATTTTAACTGTTGCGGTAAGTGTATCTGCAGGTACAGATGCGCTAACATCTGCTTTTCCTAGTTTACATGCACATAATGTAATCATTGCGATTATATTTGTTATATTTATTACGATCTTAAATTTAAGAGGAGTAACGGAATCAGCTTCTGTTTTAGCATATCCTGTTTATTTATTTGTTTTAGCCCTATTTATATTAATTGGTGTAGGCATATATAATATTTTGACTGGTCACGTTTCACCAACTTTACACACGCCGATCGGAACGCCGGTTGCGGGTATTAGTTTGTTTTTACTGTTAAGAGCATTTGCATCAGGTAGTTCTGCTTTAACAGGTGTTGAAGCAATTTCAAACGCAATTCCGAACTTTAAAGATCCTGCGCCAAACAATGCTGCAAAAACATTGCTTGCAATGGGTGCATTACTTGCTGTGTTATTTTCAGGAATTGTATTTTTAGCTTATTATTACGGAGTGACGCCGAGTAAAGAAGTAACAGTTGTTTCTCAAATTGCTGAACAAACATTTGGACGTAATTTCATGTACTATTTCATACAAGGTACAACAGCTTTAATATTAATTCTCGCAGCTAATACAGGCTATTCTGCATTTCCTTTATTAGCGGTTAACCTTGCAAAAGATAAATTCATACCGAGAATGTTTACGATTAGAGGAGACCGTCTAGGTTACTCAAACGGTATTATAATACTTGGAGTTGCTTCGATTATTTTAATTGTAGCTTTCCAAGGACAAACAGAACATTTAATTCCGTTATATGCAGTAGGTGTATTTATTCCATTTACACTTTCTCAAACAGGGATGGTATTAAAGTGGCTTCGTGAAAAACCTGAAGGATGGGCTTTAAAATTAACGGTTAATTTAATTGGTGCAGTTATTAGTTTTATCGTAATGAGCATGTTCTTTTTAACTAAATTTGCACAAGTTTGGTCGATTCTTATTTTCTTACCTGCTATTATCTTCTTGTTTCATCGAATTAAGAAGCATTATGATGCAGTGGGTGATCAATTAAGTTTAAAAACTTGTGAACCTCTTATTCCAATTGAGGGGAATGTAATTGTCGTTCCTGTAGCAGGTATGACGCATGTAGTAGAAAATTCATTGAACTATGCGAAATCTCTTTCGGCAGATCAAGTTATCGCTGTATATGTTGCTTTTGACAGAGAAGAGGAAAAGAAATTTGAAGAGAAATGGAAGGTGTGGCAACCTGAAGTAAGGCTTGTTACATTACATTCTCATTATAGAAGTATTATTCAGCCGCTAACGAAGTTCATTGATACAGTGCAATATAAGGCAAGTGAATCGAATTACCGCGTTACGGTCGTTATACCACAGTTCATTCCGAAAAAAGGTTGGCATAACATTCTTCATAATCAATCCAGTTTACTCATACGTGCGTATTTACTTTATAAAAGAAATGTTGTTATTACGACAGTTCCATATCATTTGAAAAAATAAGAAGATTTTTGAAGGATAGCTTCGTGAAAATGAAGCTATCCTTTTTGTGTATATGCTATGCATAATTGCATATGGATTTAAAAGTTATATTAATATAATTTTATCAGTTATTTGCAAGTATTGTTTTCTGTTGTGATATGTAGATATTTCAATCAATAAAGTGAATCGGATTATATTTTGAAATAAGGACATGAAAGCTTGAAAATAAAGGGAATGAAAATACTTCTTTACGTTATATAAACAGCTGTGTTTAAATGACCTTACAGTACAAAACATATATGAAAACAAAACGAAATTTCATATTTACGCATGTTGTATAGTTTAAAATGAATAATATTTTTAAGTAATATATTCACTATGTGAATGTGAGAATTTCGATGAAATAGAAAATTCATACAATATTATTCATACTAAACACATATGAAAAATAATAAAATGTTTTGTGACGATAAGTAAGTACTGTAGCAATACGAGAGAGGTGGTTCATACATGGATCACGGTGAGAACGTTCTCTATTTTAATCATCTCAAATTATGGGCAAGAAAATAGAATAATAAAATGCGATAGTAATAGTTGCTAATACATAGGAGGAGTTAAAGTGAAAAAGACTTTAATTACAGGGTTATTGGTTACAGCAGTATCTACGAGTTGCTTCATTCCTGTAAGCGCTTACGCTAAGGAGGGGCAAACAGAAGTGAAAACAGTATATGCGCAAAATGTAATTGCTCCAAATACATTATCCAATTCAATTAGAATGTTAGGATCACAATCACCGCTTATTCAAGCATATGGATTAGTTATTTTACAACAGCCAGACATTAAGGTAAATGCGATGAGTAGCTTAACGAATCATCAAAAGTTTGCAAAGGCAAATGTACGAGAGTGGATTGATGAATATAATCCGAAACTAATCGATTTAAATCAAGAGATGATGAGATACAGCACTAGATTTAATAGCTATTATAGTAAGCTCTATGAACTAGCAGGAAACGTAAATGAAGATCAGCAAGCAAAAACAGATTTTATGAGTGCATATGGAAAATTACAATTGCAAGTACAAAGCATCCAAGAGAGTATGGAACAGGATTTACTAGAGTTAAATCGATTTAAAACAGTTTTAGACAAAGATAGTAACAACTTATCAATTAAAGCTGATGAAGCAATAAAAACAATGCAAGGATCAAGTGGAGATATTGTGAAATTAAGAGAAGATATTAAAAGAATTCAAGGGGAAATTCAAGCTGAACTAACTACTATTTTGAATAGACCTCAAGAAATCATTAAAGGTTCTATTAATATCGGTAAACAAGTATTTACAATCACAAATCAAACTGCACAAACGAAAACGATCGATTTTGTTTCTATCGGTACTTTAAGTAATGAAATTGTAAATGCTGCAGATAGTCAAACGAGGGAAGCAGCTCTTCGCATTCAACAAAAGCAAAAAGAGTTATTGCCACTTATTCAAAAGTTATCACAAACTGAAGCAGAGGCGACTCAAATTACATTCGTTGAAGATCAAGTAAATAGCTTTACAGAATTAATTGATCGTCAAATTACAACTTTACAAACGTTATTAACGGATTGGAAAGTTTTAAATAATAATATGATTCAAATTCAAAAGAATGTTGAAGAAGGCACGTATACAGACAGTAGTTTACTTCAAAAACATTTCAATCAAATTAAAAAAGTAAGTGATGAAATGAATAAGCAAACAAATCAATTTGAAGATTACGTTACAAACGTTGAAGTACATTAAACAGAAAAATAATTAGCGATATAGGGAGAGAAGAAAAATGACAAAAAAACCTTATAAAGTAATGGCTCTATCAGCACTTATGGCAGTATTTGCAGCAGGAAATATTATGCCGGCTCATACGTATGCAGCTGAAAGTACAGTGAAACAAGCTCCAGTTCATGCGGTAGCAAAAGCTTATAATGACTATGAAGAATACTCATTAGGACCAGAAGGCTTGAAAGATGCAATGGAAAGAACAGGTTCAAATGCTTTAGTAATGGATCTGTACGCTTTAACAATTATTAAACAAGGTAATGTTAACTTTGGAAATGTATCGTCTGTTGATGCGGCTTTAAAAGGGAAAGTAATTCAGCACCAAGATACAGCTAGAGGAAATGCGAAGCAATGGTTAGATGTATTAAAACCACAGCTTATTTCAACGAATCAAAATATCATTAACTACAATACGAAATTCCAAAACTATTATGATACTTTAGTTGCTGCAGTTGATGCAAAGGATAAAGCAACTCTTACGAAAGGCTTAACTAGATTATCAAGTAGTATTAATGAAAATAAAGCGCAAGTGGATCAGTTAGTAGAAGACTTGAAGAAATTCCGAAATAAAATGACTTCGGATACGCAAAACTTCAAGGGTGATGCAAATCAAATTACATCTATATTAGCTAGTCAAGATGCAGGAATTCCGCTTCTGCAAAATCAAATTACAACGTACAATGAAGCAATTAGTAAATATAATGCAATTATTATCGGTTCATCTGTTGCGACAGCTCTAGGACCAATTGCAATTATCGGTGGTGCAGTAGTTATTGCTACGGGCGCAGGAACACCGCTAGGAGTAGCATTAATTGCAGGTGGCGCAGCAGCTGTAGGCGGTGGTACAGCTGGAATCGTATTAGCGAAGAAAGAGCTTGATAATGCACAAGCAGAAATTCAAAAGATAACAGGACAAGTTACAACTGCGCAATTAGAAGTAGCAGGATTAACGAATATTAAAACACAAACAGAGTATTTAACAAATACAATTGATACTGCAATTACAGCGTTACAAAATATTTCAAACCAATGGTACACAATGGGATCAAAATACAATTCTTTACTTCAAAATGTAGATTCTATTAGTCCAAACGACCTAGTTTTCATTAAAGAAGATTTAAACATTGCGAAAGATAGCTGGAAAAACATTAAAGACTATGCAGAAAAGATTTATGCTGAAGATATTAAAGTAGTAGATACGAAAAAAGCATAATTGAATACGAATCGTTAGAGCGTTAAGTGTTGATGAATGATTTGAAGCTCCTGTTCAGTTGTGAGCAGGAGCTTTTGATATCCTTATAAGGAGAATAGGTGGAAAATATGCAGAAAAGTTTTTATAAAAAATGTCTTTTAGCGGTAATGATTGCTGGGGTGGCAACAAGTAACGCATTTCCTTTACATCCTTTTGCAGCAGAACAAAATGTAAAGGTGCTACAAGAAAATGTGAAAAACTATTCTCTTGGACCAGCTGGATTCCAAGATGTAATGGCACAAACGACATCAAGTATATTTGCAATGGATTCATATGCAAAATTAATTCAAAATCAACAAGAGACGGATTTAAGTAAAATAAGTTCGATTAATAGTGAATTTAAAGGGAATATGATTCAGCATCAAAGAGATGCAAAAGTTAATGCAGCATATTGGTTAAATAATATGAAGCCTCAAATTATGAAAACGGATCAAAATATTATAAATTACAATAATACTTTTCAATCGTATTATAACGACATGTTAATAGCGATTGATCAAAAGGATAGCGGAAAATTAAAAGCGGATTTAGAAAAGTTGTATGCGGATATTGTAAAGAATCAAAATGAGGTAGATGGATTA
This sequence comes from Bacillus sp. ME78, assembly GCF_903970865.1. Taxonomy (NCBI): domain Bacteria; kingdom Bacillati; phylum Bacillota; class Bacilli; order Caryophanales; family Bacillaceae; genus Bacillus; species Bacillus sp. ME78. Next base: position 98,268 of record NZ_CAJCKK010000011.1, on the reverse strand, counting down.
TTAGGGAATTTGAAAGCTTTTCGCGATAGAATGGCGAAAGATACAAATAGTTTCAAAGAGGATACAAATCAGTTAACAGCGATATTGGCAAGTACGAATGCTGGTATTCCAGCTCTAGAGCAACAAATAAATACATATAACGATTCGATTAAAAAGAGTAATGATATGGTCATTGCTGGTGGCGTACTTTGCGTAGCTCTAATAACATGTCTTGCTGGCGGGCCAATGATTGCGGTTGCGAAAAAAGATATCGCAAATGCAGAAAGAGAAATCGCCAATTTAAAAGATAGAATTTCAGGAGCACAAGCAGAAGTCTTAATTTTGACTGATGTAAAAAATAAAACAACAAACATGACAGAAACAATTGATGCAGCAATTACAGCACTACAAAACATATCAAATCAATGGTATACAGTAGGTGCAAAATATAATAATTTACTACAAAACGTAAAAGGAATTACTCCAGAAGAGTTTACGTTTATAAAAGAAGATTTACATACAGCGAAAGATAGCTGGAAAGATGTAAAGGATTATACAGAAAAATTACATGAAGGTGTGGCAAAGTAAACAGTGGACTAGTTCTGCTGTTTATTTTTTTATCCTGTTTTTTGTGAGAGTTGAACTTGCAATTATATATAAGTTTGTCATGAGTTTTATCCATGTGTGTATAAAAATCTTTTTGTTATCGCTCCCTTTGATAGAATCCATTTTCATATGGGTTTTTTACCGAATTTTTTAAAAATTAAATTTTATGGCTTGATAATTCGTTTGAAATGATTTAATCTTATGTCAAATGATATGTTTATCTATCAAAAATACTTTTGTAAAGATAAAGGAGTGATTGAGAATGTTAAACGCCCCATTGATGGTAAGCCTTTAGGTGCAGCAGCATTGAAAAGATTGGGAAGAACTGAGTGAGCTTTCGCAATAAAGAACTCTATAACTTTATGTAGTGTTTGATACCCTTCGATTAGATTTTTTGAAAAACAAATCAATATTAATTGAATCAAAGTTTAGAAATTAAATATATGAGTAGTAGAAAAAATCCATTAGTTGTTATCATGTCCTGATAAAAAAATGTGAAAAATAGAAAATGGAAATTCTGAGAAAACCTGTTCAGAAAGTATGGTATGAAAGTAAGTTAGTGAGGGGAATTCAAAACCAATTTAATAAAAGCGAGGTAAATAATATGACTTTTGAAGAAAAATTACAAGCATATGCAGAACTTACGGTGAAAATCGGTGTCAATATTCAACCAGGGCAATACTTATTAGTCAATACATCAGTGGATGCATTGGATTTCGCCCGTATAGTTGTGAAAGAGGCTTATAAGGCTGGGGCAGGGCGTGTTCATGTTAATTTTTCGGATGAAGAAATGGAACGTGCTTACTTTGATTATGCCTCAGATGAAGAATTTAATCGCTTCCCAGAGTGGATAGTCAAAATGAATGATGAGCTGATCGAACGTAAAGGAGCACTATTAATGATAGATGCTACAGATCCTGATAAATTTACAGGTATTTCATCTGATCGTCTAGCTACCTATCAAAAGGTAGCAGGAGCTGCTCTGAGAAACAATCGCAACACCGTAATGAAGGATTCAATAGCTTGGTCGATGGTAGCAGTTCCTTCACCAAAGTGGGCATCGAAGGTATTCCCAGGTTTAGCAACTGAGGATCAAGTACCAGCATTATGGGAGGCTATTTTTAAAGCTGTTCGTATTGGTGACGGCAGTGCTATTGAAAAATGGCGTGAACATGTAACAAATTTAGAATCTCGTGCGGTCCTACTGAACGATAAAAAATATATGAAGCTTCACTATACAGCGCCAGGTACTGATTTAACAATTGCATTAGCACCACAGCATAAATGGGTTACTGGAGGTGGTAAAACTCCTGATGATACTATCTTTATGGCTAATATGCCGACAGAAGAGGTTTATACGTTACCGATGAAACAAGGTGTAAATGGCTATGTAAGCAATACAAAACCATTAGTTTATCAAGGGAATATTATCGATGGCTTTAAACTGACATTTGAAGAAGGAAAAATTGTTAAAGCTGAAGCACAGGTAGGACATGATTTATTACAGGAGCTTATTAATGTGGATGAAGGCTCTTGCTATTTAGGTGAAGTAGCACTTGTACCACATGAATCACCAATTTCAGCATCGGGAATTTTATATTTTAATACATTGTTTGATGAAAATGCATCGAACCATTTAGCGATTGGTAAAGCTTATCCAACTTGCTTAGAGGATGGAAGAGATTTAGAAAACGATCAGCTTGAAACGTTAGGGGCAAATATTTCTGTAACACATGAGGACTTTATGATTGGCAGCAGTGAGATGGACATTGACGGTATTCTACCAGATGGAACTGTAGAACCAATTTTCCGTAAAGGTAGCTGGGCATTTTAAGTTTTTAATTTGAATAAAGGAGTAGAGTGGATGAAACGGTTACTAAGCATAATTAGTGCAACTATATAGGTGTTTCATCTGCTTTTGCTTAGGCTGAAAACTACCTCTTTAATTAGAAGTAAAATGCATGCAAAGGAGATAGGCCAATGAATTTCTGGGAAGTTGTTTTGATAGTAGTGAATTTTAGTCTATTGAGTTGGATACTGTTAATAGGCAGAGAAACGAAAAAGTGGTCTAAATTAGCTACTTTGATTGCTGTTGTAATGGTTACAGTTCAGTTATTGGCAGAAGGTTTTAGGTGGCAGATGATTCCGGCATATGTATCCCCAGTTATCTTAATTTTATGCTATTTATTAGCTGGGCGGAAAAAGGGCTTTAGAAGTTCGGGTATATTCATAGTTAAGACTTCGTTACTATGTATCTATTTGTCTGTAGCAGTTGCGCTACCCTTACTTATGCCAGTATTTTCATTTGAAGAACCAACTGGTCCACATAAGATCGGTACGAAGCTATATCATTGGGTTGATCATCAGAGAAATGAACCATATTCGAAAAATCCAAATGATCGGCGCGAACTGATGGTGCAAATTTGGTATCCTGCAGCTGAAAAAAGCAAGAGGGATCCAGAACCTTATATTCGTAACATAAATGAGCTCTCCAAGGGATTGGAAAAAACATTGTCTATTCCTGCATTTGCATTCAGCCACATGGAATTGGTAAAGTCTCATTCGTTTATGGATTTACAACTCTCAGACTCAGAGAATCACTATCCCATATTACTCTTCTCTCATGGTTTTAATGGTTTTCGTAATCAAAACACGTTTCAAGTTGAGGAGTTGGCTAGTCAAGGATATATTGTTCTAAGTATCGATCATACCTTTGATGCTGCAGCTACCGTCTTTCCAGGTGGTCGAACTGCTTACGTACAGCCCATCAATTTAACTGATGAAGGAGATAGCCACATAAAATTATGGGAGGAAGATGTCAGCTTTGTCCTTAATCAGATAGAGAAACTTAACGAAAACGATGAGACCGGTTTCTTTACAGGAAGACTGGATACCTCGCGAATTGGAATGTTTGGCCACTCTTACGGTGGAGCTACCGCAGCACAAATACTTGCAAAAGATTCTCGTGTCAAAGCAGCTATCAATATGGATGGTACATTGTATGGTGAAATCTTGCCTGAAAGTGGCATTGGAAAACCATTTCTGCTCATGAATGGAGAAGAGCCTGATGAAGCAGATCCCTTTGAAGTGAGGGAGCGATACGGACGCGGGTTAGCTGGCGGTGGTATGTCAATGGTCATTCCTCATACGGATCATACAAGCTTTACCGATTTACATTTGTTCTCACCTCTGTTGCAGAGCCCAGGTGAAAATCCAAAGGAAGTTCATCGTATTATTAACGAATTCAGCCTGGCATTTTTTGACCAGTATGTAAAACAGAAGGATGACGGCTCAGCCCTTAAAAGGCTGATAACCAAATACCCGGAAGTGAATTTTAAAATAAACCGATAACTTTATGCAGAAAGTAACTCGTACCATTTCCTTTGGCTCTTGTATTTATTACATTAAAGAATTTAATTTCTTCATCGTTATCTAAATAATGAAATGCTAAAAATGAAACATTCAAAGTACTATCAGTTTCAGGAATATAATTCTTTTTGAAAAGCTACATTCAGCAGCTGGACACTTTATTTGAGATTGTTTATTATAATATCAAATGATATATTTATCTATCAAAAATGACGACTTTATACAGAAAAAGGGAGAGATTGACGATGAAGAAAGACTTGTCAGCGTTGAAGGAAGCGAGATTTAATGCAATTCTTGATTCAGCTACTATATTGCTTGTTGAAAATCCTACTGCTTCGATGAATGAAATTGCGGAATATGCGGGAATTGGAATTGCTACACTCCATCGCTACGTCGAAAGCAGGGAGAAATTGATGCTGTTCTTGGGCCATCGGGCTATACAACTGGTAAGTGATACTGTAAACCAGATTCCACTGGATGAGGAAAGAAGTGAAAACTATATCCCGGAACTCATTGAAGCGTTAATCCCTTTAGGTGACAAAATCTATTTTCTAGGTCATGATGCATCTGTATTTAACAACAAAGAATTAGGTGAAGCAGAAGAGAAGCTGAGGGAACCCTTAAGACGCGTTATTGAATTGCTACAACAAAGAGGTTACTTTCAGCAAACAGTTAGCAGCGAATGGATTTTGAATACGCTTTATGCTCTGCTTTTCCATACCTGGGAACAGGTACATGAAGGAAATGTGGCTAAAAAATCTGCTGCAGAGCTTGTTTTAAATACATTTTATTATGGTTTCAAAGCTAAGGATGAATTGAGAGGGAAGTGAACTAAATTGATTCAAATCCATGATAATTAATATTAATAATATAGAAAGTGAAAAGGAGCAATAGGATAATGAATAAAATCTCTATTGTAAAGGCTGTTCATCAATCCATGGTCGGCGCCCAGCTAAATGTAATGGCATTGGAATACATGGCGTTTCCACTTGCAGGATCTGAGGAGAAGAACACAGTCGATTGGACATTTTGTAAGCTATGGTGGCAGGAGAACAACCGTTTTAGTCATCAATACGCCTATGAAGCTCAAATGGATGGGAAAACTTTAGGGATGATTACTTGCTATCCCATATCCGTTTTAAATCGTCTTGCCTGGCCGACTTTTAAACAGCTGCTTTCGTTCCGAAAGCTGGGTTTTGTTGTTTATAACATTCTGAATATCAAAATGCTTTATTCCATGTTTACCTTGAAGGAGGGAGAAGATGACGAGTTTCACATCGGAACAATTGCCTTACTGCCCGAGAGTCGAGGACTAGGGATAGGTACCAGATTAATTGAGTTTGCTGAGGAACAAGCTTCGCTGCAAGGCTTTGCCAAATGCTCTCTGACGGTAAAGAAAGAGAACCAACTTGCCATTAAATTGTATCAGAGGATAGGCTACCAGATTACAGGTGAAATCAATAAACCAAAGTTATCGTTGTACAGAATGGTCAAAAACGTAGAACTTTACAACCATTTATAAAAAATTTGTACAGTATTAGAGGGTACCAGCACATGCCCATAAGCTTAAGGATTCAAAATTACCCCAAAGTAAAAAATGTACATTTTGTACAAGTTAACACAAAATTTTAGCTTGATAGTGATGGGATGAGGCCTCTATATAAAAAAACACAGTTTACACTCAAACTGTGTTTTTTCGACGTATAATGCTTTATCAACATCTCTTTTTATTCTTTAAAATCTGCAACAGAACCAGGCCCCTCCTCAAAGTATAAATTCCAAGGGGGGAACCGTTTTTTAATTTACTTATATACGTACAGCTGTACCACTTACAGCAACCATTAACATTCCATCACGTACAACTTCGTAATCTACGTCAATACCAACGATAGCGTTCGCACCTTTTTGTTTTGCAAGTTCTTTCATTTCGTCCATCGCAATATCACGAGCGTCTTTTAGCTTACTTTCATAAGCACCAGCACGGCCACCGACAACATCACGAACTGAAGCGAATAAATCACGGACAATATTTGCACCCATAATAGCTTCACCATTTACAATATCGATATACTCAATAATTTCTTTACCTTGAATTCCAGAAGTTGTTGTTACAATCATGACTGACACTCTCCTAATAAGTTGTAGTTTTGATAAGATTTCTTATGCCTTAGAAAAAGTGGTTCTGGTGCCAAAAATACTTGATAGAAACATAGAGTATTTTTGCATCAAAACCTTCAATTACATATGTCTTGTTATGACATATGTAATTGAATAAAAGTAATAGAATTATTTAACATATGTATCGCCATAACATATGCAATGGATCTGTTAGAAATAAGATAAGCCACAGTAAGTATCACTGAGCCAGGTAAATAAATAGCAATATCCGAAAGCTGGTTCGTATGAAGAACTGTAAAAATTATAATCGAAATGATAGATGCAATAGCAGTACCAATATAATGTGAAAAACGATTTAATATTATATGACGAAACACAATTTCTTCAAGCAATGGCCCTAGAATACCAAATACTAGCAATGTAAAAATAAGAGGTATCCCCGTACCTGTTTCAAGGAGCTGTTCTTGGTTCTCTGGCTGATCAGTTGCTAGAAAATGCATAACAGACTGTTCCACAATTACCGTAAATAAAACCACCATAGGAATACTTACTATTTTCAAAATTGTTTTCTCTTTAAAATAAGTAAAACTTTCAATAATTTCTTTCCTAAAGAAAATTATTCCTACAATAGCAGGTACAGTCAAACCGATGGCACTAAGAGCAAATTCTGATTCAACTAGATTACTGTTAGTTAAAAGTGATAGGCCAAATAATATGAACAAGCCAATTTGGAGTAGTGCAAACATTGTATAAACTATTAGCATAATAATTTCTTTTTTATTGATTTTTATAAAGTTCACTTTATTGCCCCCGTAATTAAATTACCTATAATCTTTGATTTTTCTTTCTGCATAACGTTCTCCTTCTAAATATATTTATATTAAAAACCGGACGGTTCGGTCTGAATCGAAATCTAATGATACTACAAGTTTCTAGTTTTTTAAACCCTTTTAACGAAATCAAAATGGTAAAAAGCAAATATATTTATATCTCAGTTGCTTTGTTACAATTTAATTCCAATAATCATTAATGATTAATCTTTTGTAGAATGAAGTGAGAGTGGGGTGGTTCAAACACTTTAGCTAAACATATTAATAAAAATTATATATAATAATCATAGTCTATACGTTAAAATTAACTATATATTTTTACACCTTCTACGATTGTAGGTGAAATTAGTTGTATAACAGGACTGAATTAAATAATTGGACATGTTAATTTTGACAGAAAATTCATTTGAATGATATAGATAAAACAATTTGATTACCTCTTTTCAAACTGTATTGTTTGAGGTTCACATAATATATTTTTGTTCCAAACTTATTTATACTTACAAAAAAATTCAAGAAAATAGATGGTAAATATCACCTGGAATATTAAGCTCGTTTTTATTAGGAGGATTACAAAGTATGACTAAAGTTGATAAGATTAAAGAAAAAATTATTGAAACATCTTTATATTTATTTAATACTAATGGGATAACTCGCACATCCATACAGGATATAATGACAGCTACTGAACTACCTAAAGGATCTATTTATCGTAGATTCAAAAGTAAAGAAGAAATTGTCCTTGCTGCCTATGACAAAAGTGGTGAGATTATGTGGAGTCATTTTCATAAAGCAATGGAAAATAAAAAGACAGCAATCGATAAAATCCTTGCAATTTTCCTTGTATATCAAGATGCAGCTAATAATCCTCCTATTGCTGGAGGCTGTCCATTACTTAATAGCGCAATTGAAAGTACTGGAGTATTTCCAGAATTACAAAAAGCAGCAGCAAAAGGTTATGATGATACAGTAATGTTAATGGCTTCTCTCATAAAAGAAGGAATAGAGAAACAAGAACTTAAAGAAGATATAGATATTATATCGCTCGCTTCTTTTCTTGCATCTTCAATGGAGGGAGCTATTATGGCAAGTCGCGTATCTAACGATAATATACACCATCATTATTTTATTGAACAAATAAAACATCATCTTTTCTCTTATTCTAAATAAGTGAGAACTTGCAGTGTTTCCATCCGATTTTTATAAACTTAAATTGAATACATACCCCTTATGAACAGTATCTTTTGTTTATGAGGGGTATTTGAATAGCTTTTAGACGATGTTTCATGTTTCTTATTGAACGGCTTTGTTATCGTTACTACAGGAAAAGCAATAAAGAATGAATTACATATAAACTGATTTATATGTTGTAAGTGTTTCTATATTGAGTTTGTAAATCTACACAATAAGGTTTCATTATATATAATACGTAGAATAGAAGTTCAGTTAGATAAAATTCGGTAGTCGAATTTTTTTGCATAAAGCTGTATAATGCTTGTAACGAAAGGGAAATACAGGAAGGGATTTGTAATGAGTTACTATGGAAAAAGATAAACAACAATTAAGCGTTGAAGTTGCAAGATTATATTATCAATCAGATTATAGTCAGCAAGAAATTGCTAACAAATTAAATATTTCAAGACCGACGATTTCTAGATTGTTAAAGTACGCGAAAGAAAAAGGGTTTGTTCAAATTAGCATCGCCGATCCATTTGCGGATTTAGATAACGTTGGGAATTTACTGAAAGAAAAGTACAACTTGTTAGAGGCACATGTTGTATTTTCTCCAGTACCGGAATATGCAACGATTACAGAGTATATAAGTAAATATGCTGCTGAGTATATGGAAAAGACGGTTAAAAACGGTGATATTGTTGGTGTAAGTTGGGGAATGACGATGTATGAAATCGCTAGAAAAATCGTACCGCAACATGTAAAAGGGGTAGAGGTTGTCCAGTTAAAAGGCGGTATTAGTCATTCGAGTGTAAATACATATGCGAATGAGACGATAGCTTTATTTGCAGATGCTTTTCAAACGACGCCAAGAAATCTACCTCTTCCAGTTATATTTGATAATGCAGTGACAAAAGAATTAGTAGAGCAGGATCGACATATTCATCACATTATTGAAATGGGGAAACAAGCGAATATTGCAGTTTTCACTGTAGGAACAGTGCGAGACGAAGCGCTATTATTCCGATTAGGTTATTTCGATAAGGATGAAACAAGTTTACTCAAAAAACAATCGGTCGGTGACATTTGTTCACGTTTCTTTGATGGAGACGGAAATATTAGTAGCGAAGAGATTAATCAGCGTACAATTGGAATTGAGTTAGAGGAACTGAAATTAAAGAAACGCTCTATTTTAGTTGCAGGTGGTAATAGAAAAATAAAAGCAATTGATGGTGCGTTACGTGGCGGGTATGCAAATGTATTAATTATCGATCAGCATACAGCAAAAGAACTGTTACATTATCAAAAAGGTTAGAAATAAAAGGAGTTCTCAAAATGTTAATTTTGAGAACTCCTTTTATTTTGTTATGTATGAATGATAGGAGTCTTTTTTGAACACAAATTGCCTTTTTAAAAATAATTATGGATATGGAGATACATACTACCATTGTTAACATAGAAAATTTGATTATATAGGAAGTGTTCTTTGTTAGAATGCGCTTTATTTACTACAAGAAAATGCCTTTTAAAAAAGAATGAACAAAATTTCAAAAGTGTATTTACATTTGTTCAACTAAGAGTTAGAATGAAGTTGTTAAAAGATATGAGGAGTGAAGATAATGAACATTGCAAAGTTAATTGACCATACAATTTTAAAAGCTAATACTACTAAAGAAGATGTTATGAAAGTAATCGAAGAAGCAAAGGAATATAAATTCGCTTCTGTTTGTATTAACCCAACATGGGTAAAATTAGCGGCTGATGAACTAGCTGGACATGATGTAGACGTTTGTACTGTAATCGGTTTCCCATTAGGAGCAAGCACTACTGAAACAAAAGCATTTGAAACAAAAGATGCTATCGCAAAAGGTGCAACTGAAGTTGATATGGTAATCAACGTAGGCGCTTTAAAAGATGGCGACAACGAGTTCGTTGAAAAAGATATTTATGAAGTAGTACAAGCAGCAAAAGGAAAAGCGCTTGTAAAAGTAATCATTGAAACTTGCCTATTAACAGATGAAGAGAAAGTACGTGCTTGTGAATTATCAGTAAAAGCTGGTGCTGATTTCGTAAAAACTTCAACTGGATTCTCAACTGGCGGAGCAACTGCTGAAGATATCGCATTAATGCGTAAAACAGTAGGACCAAACGTTGGTGTAAAAGCATCTGGCGGTGTTCGTACACGTGAAGATGCAGACAAAATGGTAGCTGCTGGAGCTTCTCGCGTTGGAGCAAGTGCTAGTGTTGCAATCGTATTAAATGATGCAAAAGGTGCTACAGATAACTACTAATCGATAAAAGCTTAAAGCAATAGATATACGTTTAAAGTATATCTATTGCTTTAATAATTGAAAAAAATGTAAGCGGATACGAATGGGAGGAAACGGCTTATGAAATACTTAATCGGTGTTTTTGGCCTCGTATTGATTTTAGGTATCGCTTGGCTTGCTAGTAATGATAGAAAGAAAGTCAAATATCGTCCAATCATAACGATGGTTATATTACAATTCATTTTGGGGTTTCTATTATTAAATACAAGTGTAGGGAATATATTAATTAGCGGAATAGCAGATGGTTTTGGAGAGTTATTAAAATATGCCGCTGACGGTGTGAATTTCGTATTTGGTGGATTAGTAAATCAAAAAGAGTTTTCGTTCTTTTTAAGTGTATTAATGCCAATCGTATTTATATCAGCCTTAATAGGTATTTTGCAACATATTAAAGTATTACCTATTATTGTGAAATCTATCGGTCTAGCATTAAGTAAAGTAAATGGAATGGGGAAACTAGAATCATATAACGCTGTTGCATCTGCGATTTTAGGACAATCTGAAGTATTTATTTCAGTTAAGAAACAACTAGGGTTATTGCCAGAGAAAAGAATGTATACATTATGTGCATCAGCAATGTCTACAGTTTCTATGTCTATCGTTGGATCATATATGGTGTTATTAAAACCACAATATGTTGTAACCGCTTTAGTGCTTAACTTATTCGGTGGTTTCATCATTGCTTCTATCATTAACCCATATGAAGTTACTGAGGAAGAAGATATGTTAGAAGTACAAGAAGAAGAGAAGAAGACCTTCTTTGAAGTATTAGGGGAATACATTATTGATGGATTTAAAGTTGCGATTACAGTAGCAGCTATGTTAGTCGGTTTCGTTGCTCTTATCGCATTCATTAATGCAGTATTTAAAGGTGTAATCGGTATTTCATTCCAAGAAATTCTTGGTTATGCATTTGCACCATTTGCATTTATTATGGGTGTACCTTGGCATGAAGCAGTTAATGCCGGAAATATTATGGCAACAAAATTAGTATCAAATGAATTTGTCGCTATGACAGATTTAGCACAAGGAAACTTTAATTTCTCAGATAGAACGACAGCGATTATCTCTGTATTTTTAGTTTCATTTGCAAACTTCTCTTCAATTGGGATTATTGCAGGGGCAGTTAAGAGCTTAAATGAAAAGCAAGGGAATGTAGTCGCAAGATTTGGTTTGAAATTACTATTCGGTGCAACATTAGTAAGTTTCTTATCAGCAACGATCGTTGGCTTATTATTTTAATAGATTCATATCATATAAAAAGGAATGGTGATTGTAATGAGAATGGTAGATATTATTGCAAAAAAACGTGACGGCAAAGAATTAACGACTGAAGAAATCAAATTCTTTATTAATGGATATACAGACGGAAGTATTCCTGATTATCAAGTGAGTGCGCTTGCAATGGCAATCTTCTTTAAAGATATGACAGATCGCGAACGTGCAGATTTAACTATGGCGATGGTTGAGTCTGGAGAAACGATCGACTTATCAGCAATTGAAGGAATTAAAGTAGACAAACATTCAACTGGCGGTGTTGGTGATACAACAACATTAGTATTAGGACCATTAGTAGCTGCTTTAGATGTACCAGTAGCAAAAATGTCTGGTCGTGGTTTAGGACATACAGGCGGAACAATTGATAAATTAGAAGCGGTAGAAGGATTCCACGTTGAAATTACGAAAGAACAATTCATTGATATTGTAAACCGTGACAAAGTAGCTGTTATTGGACAAACAGGAAACTTAACACCTGCAGATAAAAAGATTTATGCATTACGCGACGTAACAGGAACTGTTAACTCAATTCCTTTAATCGCAAGTTCAATTATGAGTAAAAAAATTGCAGCTGGTGCTGACGCAATCGTACTTGATGTAAAAACAGGTGCTGGTGCATTTATGAAAACAGAAGAAGATGCAAAAGAATTAGCACATGCAATGGTACGTATCGGAAATAATGTAGGACGTCAAACAATGGCAGTTATTTCAGATATGTCACAACCTCTTGGATTTGCGATTGGCAATGCTCTAGAAGTGAAAGAAGCGATTGATACGTTAAAAGGTGAAGGTCCAGAAGATTTAACAGAATTAGTACTTGTATTAGGAAGTCAAATGGTCGTACTTGCGAAAAAAGCAAATACGTTAGAAGAAGCTCGTGAAATGCTAATTGAAGTGATGAAAAACGGAAAAGCAACTGCGAAATTTAAAGAGTTCTTAAGCAATCAAGGCGGAGATAGCTCAATTGTAGACAATCCAGAAAAAATGCCACAAGCGAAGTATGTAATTGATGTACCTGCAAAAACTTCAGGTGTTATTTCTAACATTGTTGCAGATGAGATTGGTATTGCAGCTATGTTACTTGGTGCAGGTCGTGCAACGAAGGAAGATGAAATCGATTTAGCAGTAGGGTTAATGTTACGTAAAAAAGTTGGCGATGCAGTAAAAGAAGGCGAGCCGTTCGTAACAATCTACGCAAATCGTGAAAATGTAGAAGATGTAAAAGCAAAAATTTATGAGAACATCTCTATCGCTGAAACAGCAGTGGCTCCTAAATTAGTTCATACAGTTATTACTGACTAATGATCATTTCATTTACTTTGAGGGGGAAATAATATGGATAAGAAAAAATATATTGAAGAAGCAAACAAGATGTTATTGAAAGCGTATATTCCGTATTCTAAATTTCCTGTTGGCGCAGCGTTAGTTACGAAAGAAGGGAAAATCTATACTGGTTGTAATATAGAAAATGCTTCTTATGGTTTATGTAACTGTGCAGAAAGAACAGCAATATTTAAAGCGGTATCAGAAGGGGAGCGCGATTTTAGTTACTTAGTTATTACAGGAGAAACTGATGGACCGATTTCACCATGTGGTGCGTGTAGACAAGTAATTGCTGAATTCTGTGATCCGAAAATGCCTGTATTACTAACGAATGTAAAAGGTGATGAAAAAGAAGTGACTGTTGAGCAATTACTTCCAGGTGCTTTCACAATTGACGATTTAAAATAAGTTAAAAAGCCATTTTGCAATTATTAATTGCAGAATGGCTTTTTTGTTCATATTCCGTTCATAAACTTTGCGTAAAATGATTGCAGCGAATATGGAAAGTTTACAGCAGGAGGAATATAATGAAGAAATTCTATAATGCGGCATGTAGTTACTTATTGGTTTATGATTTTGCTAAAAAAGTCATTTAAATAGATAGGAGTGGAAAGTATGATAGCACTTTTATCAAGTGTCATAGCGGTTTGTATGGCTGTTGGGGTAATGTTTCTACGTTTTAAAGCAGCGAAAAAGCCGGTAACGAAAAAGAAAATTATATTGCCGCCAATTTTTATGAGTACAGGCACGATGATGTACTTTTTACCAGATTTTCGATTAACATCGTTAGAAATAGTCGAGGCAATTAGTATAGGGATTATTTTCTCTATTTTTCTTATTAAAACAACTAAGTTCGAAATAAAAGGCGAACATATATTTATGAAACCGTCAAAAGCATTCATATTCATTTTAGTAGGCTTATTAGCTGTACGCGTGGCATTAAAGTCATATTTAAGCCAATCAATTGATTTGGCAGAGTTAAGCGGCATGTTTTTCTTACTTGCATTTGCGATGATTGTGTCGTGGAGAATTGCGATGTATCGCTCGTTTACTAAATTAGAAAAGACAATAAACAGAGCTGGAATTTCTATATAGGAAATCCAGCTCTGTTTATGTTTTATTAAAATTCTTTAGCGCGGAACTCATTTGCTTAATTTTAAACGTATTTGAGCATCTTGTAATGCGACTGGTGTAACGTTAAGACCATTTTGATCAACAATTTTTGTGTTTAATAAAATGGAATCTAGGCTTCCACGAAATGTTTCTGTATAGTTTTGACGTAACATTTGTTGTTCTTGTTTTTCATCAACTGTTAATCCAGATGTTCTTTCTTTTTTTGATAATTCATTAATACGGAATAAAATGTTTTGCATTTGTTTTCACCTCTAGTTAGAATTAATCACATTAGTTACTTACTAATGTATAGTTATTGTAACCTATCTTTCATTAAGTGTCAACGTCTATAAAAATTTCTTTTTTGTAAGGGTATGGAGTGAAAAAGGATGTGAATAACTTAATGATACTTGAAATAGAAAAGATGTTAATATACAATACCGTAGTAGGGTATGAAATTTGTTGTTTTACATTATGAAAGAAATGAGCACAAAGGAGTATGTAATAATGAATGCAGTAATTTCAAAGAAAGAAACAATCATCTCATATACAATTGCAATTTTATTTATTTTAGCCATGGTAACAGCGGGTGTGTTATTAAATGATCCGGAAGTTATTCTGCCGGAAATAGCAGCGATGGCAATTGCTTTATGGGCGTATCGTGAGCCAGGATGGTTAAGGCAACCAGAAAAAATCTTCATTGCACCTTCAATAACAGCTGTGATTGGTTTTATGGTGAATCAAATGGATATTGCTTATTTAGGGAAAGTAAGTTTAACGCTTGTATTCATGATGCTTTTTTTACGTGTAATTCAATCCAATTTAGCACCATCTATTGCGACAGGTTTATTACCATTAGTAACAAATGCGACGGAATGGTCATTTGTTATCGCGGTATTCGCTTTAACATTTATTTTAATGGTTGGTGTTCTTATATTTAAATTGAATAACGGTATTAAGCGAAAAGTGCAAATACAGTATAAATATATGACTGTATTTCTCATACTAAATTTCGTATGGATTAGTTTATGTTGGATAACTGGTTATGAACAATTAGCAGTTATTCCACCAATATTAGTTGTTGTATATGAATCACTTCAAAAGCCGATGTACAATGAAAAAATGGCTTTTAAACAAATAGTAGTATTAACTACATCTGCAACTGTTGGAACAATATTGTACTTTGCGATTGATTCATGGATTGTAGTCACTTTATTAAATATGATATTAATGCTTATTTTATTAAAAATTGTTGGTGTACGTATTCCAGCAGTGTATGCATTTCCATTATTGCCGCTCGTATTTCCAGATGGAATGATAAAGATGTTACCAGTAGCTTCATTTGTTGCGGGAGTATTTTTATTTGGTGCAGTACTACTGTATAAAAAGTGGGAGATGAAGCAAAAGGGCATGGCAATGTAGATAGAGTAAAGATAGCTTTTAATTAGTAAAATAAATAGACACCTGTGAGTGTCTATTTATTTTATGAAAAATTTAGTTTAATTCATTTAAGTAATGAACAAGTTCCGATGCTTTAGAGAAAAATGGAGAATGATCAGCTTCTAAAGTAATAATTTTCTTGCAAGGTGTTTCTGTATTCATTCGGCGCTGAAAATCAATTGGAATCGCTCTATCTAGAGTCGTTTCAATATAAATGCGATCTATGGCTCCAAAGTTTTCTTCAGATATTTTCAGCTCTTGTTGGAAGGGTCCTAGTGGTTGAGGACGCATTTGATTAAAAGATGCTTCTTTAATAGAACCGTCTTCTGTAGCATTTAAAAATGTTTGTTCAATTAGATTAGGTATAAGTTCAGCAGTCAAGTCATTTTCATTTATAGTGAATTGCGGGCCATCTTCTCCGTCTAATTTACTACCAAGACTTTCTCCATTTCGTGGTAAGAAAGCACAAAGATATACTAATTTATCGATTTTATTTGGTATAAGTTCAGCAGTTTGAGTGATAACGATTCCACCCATACTATGTCCAACAAGAATAACCTTTTCATTTTGTTGATTTATATTAGCTGTTACTGCATCAACATAGGAATCTAACGTTATATTTTGTGAAGGAGTTGTATCTTTCCCACTTCCAGGTAAGTCTAGTGTAATAACAGTGTGACCTAAAGCCTCTAGTTGAGGTTTTACTAATTCCCATGCCCATTCACCTTGCCATGCTCCATGTACTAAAATGTAAGTACTCATTTAATCAACACTCCTCTAGGGTATATAAGTTTCATCTATTTGTAATATTGATGATGTATACTCAGTGTAAATGAAGTGGTTTCATAAATATAATGAAGGTTATTTATAGATGATATAAATATATTTTATATAAGGAGAACAGAATGAATGTTTTTGATTTTAAAGTCTTTACATATGTGGCTCGTTTAAATAGTATTAGTCTGGCAGCAAAGGAATTACATATGACACAGCCAGCAATAACCCATATTATTAACAAATTAGAGAAACGATATGCTATAACGTTATTTGATCGCTCTAGACAAGGAACGATTCTAACTGAAAATGGCAAAGAATTTTTAGTTGGTGTGAATCGACTTCTAATGGAGTATGAAAAACTTGAGGAAACAGCTTTCCAGTTGAAGAATAAAAGCTTGTATAAAATTGTACTAGCTACGTATCCTTCCGTTACTGTATATTGTTTGGCGGAGTGTATTCAACTAGGGAATATTGATCATAGTCAATATGTACTTGCAGTTCGAGAAGGAAGCTATCAAGAAGTGTTAGATTGGCTATCATCAGGTAGTGCAGATTTTTCTATTTCTATAAAAGAAAATTTAATACAAGGATTTCATTATGATGTCATTGGTGAAGATCCGTATGTTATGGTTTCTTCAAAAAAAGTTCCGCCTAATCTTACTATTAATGATATAAAAAATTATCCTTTTATTATGCCACTTTCTGGTTGCAAAGAAGTGCTCGAACCGTATTTGATGAAAAATGAAATAACAGTTAATAAAGTGATGGAGTCAGAATCAATTAGTTCAGCATTAGCACTTACTATACAAGTTAATGGCATAACAATCGTTCCGTTATCAGGACTACATAAGCAAATTATTCATGACTTCATTGTACAGCCGATAGAAATTACAATTCCACGACAACTTATTATGCAATGGTCACCTAAAAAAGAGAATGACCCGCTGTTTCTCGCGTTTGTTAAGAATTTATTAGCTCAACTACAGCAAAAGAAAAAATGAATATAATATTACAAAAGATAAGCTCATTTCACTAGAGCTTATCTTTTGTATGTATTACCAATAAAGAGCAGTATCATAAAATCCGATTAAAATAAGGAGAAAACCAGCTATACGCTGAATGCTATTTCCTATTTTCCTGCTCTTCTTTAGTAATGCCCCGTTTAATCCCAGATAGGAGATGAAGGACATTAATACGACGATAGGAAGAGCAGTTCCTATCGAAAAGAACGTTGGAAACAAGTACCCGTAATTAAATGATAAAGATAAAGGGATTAACGTTCCAAAAAATAGAACGAACATAGTCGGACAAAAAGCTAAGGAAAAGAAGAATCCGAGTAAAAATGAACCAACTTCATTTTGATTTCGTATAAATTTAATCGAGAAGAAATATCTTCTTTTTATAATACCTGACAACAGTAGCCCCATTAAAATTAATAGGGGTCCCATCATTTTTCGTAACCATGGAAAATACAAAGTCAATATTTGCTGAATCTCATTTCCTAAAAACCATACTAATAGTCCAAGCGTCGTAAAAGCCATTATTTTTCCTAAAATGAATAAAAGTATATGTTTCCATACATGTCCCTTTTGTAAAGATTGGTTGCTATAAAGTGTAATAGCACTAATGTTTCCTGTTAATTGGCAAGGAGCAAGGGTACCTACTATGCCTAATAAAAACGAAAATAAAAGAGGTACAGATTTCGTAGCATTCGCGGCATCCATTAAAGGAGACATGAGTTGATAGCTCCATTCACTTATTGTTGAAAACACGTTATATTCACCCTTCTACTTAAATTGGAATGTTCCTTCATTAGCAATCTGCTTCCACGTATTACCCTCATCTGTAGAGAGGAATACATTTGATTTCATTGTAGCAAATACGATTTCGGCTGAATTTTGAGGGTTTTGTGAAATATACATAATTGCATCTTTAGAATCTAAAGGTGGAATTTGTATGTTTGTTTCTTCATTTGTAGCAATTGATTTCTTCGTTACGATTTGCTTATTAATAGGGGCGTAAATAACATCTTCATTACTTAATGTAATTGCGGTCGATTCAAGTAATTTAGCGAATAGTTCAAATGTATTTCCGTAATCTGTAGATAAGTAAACACCGTCTTTAGCACTTACCGCGACTACACTAGATTGATTCGGATGTACTGAAAAGGAATGAATCGTACTTGAAAGACCTTTTAACTTACTATTTTTCCATTCTTGTCCGTTGTTCGTACTGAAATAAAAACCTTGTTGTAATTCAGAATTAGGGCGTTCGTTGTATAAATAAATTGCTTCCGTATTATATCCGACAGCAAGGTTATGAAAATCGGATTCTCCATAAAACGCTAGCTTTTCAAGGGTATTACCGCCATCAGAACTTTTCAATAATCCTAAAGGATTTTTTAAATTTGCACCTGGTTCAGGATGACCGCTGGCAAAGAACCCGTTCTTCGTTGCCTGAAAGCCCATATAATCATGTAGTCCAGTTTTAGTTTCAAGCCATTTTCCATTTTGATAAACTTTTATCCCGCTATGAGTGGCGATAGAAACCCCAGACATATTTCCTGCATAGCCAATTCCGTGAATGTGCTCGATTTTTCCAGATGTAATTTCTTTATAGAAGTCTTGCGGACTCGTATTTGCTGTTTCTATATTTTTTGGCTGAGATTGCACCGTTTCTTTTTTCACTGGTGCTGTTTCGACGTTGCTAGAACATCCTGAAATTATTAATAAAGAAGTAATTGCTAACCCTGTTGCTACATAATGTTTCAAAGTTATGGCCCCTTTCCTATATATGAGATTTTAAGTATATGGAATAAATATCAAGAAATTGTGGAGTGGTATGCATAATTTAGCGTGGAAGGGGCCCGAGTAATGAAAATTCTCCTTTCGCTATGAGTATAATTAATTGACGAAAAATTATAACAATAATAGAATGAATTGTATTGATGATTAGTTTCACAAGCATACATAGAACACTAGGGGGATTATTATGAAATCAACATTTTTTGCTCAAAATAGAGAAAGACTAACGAAAACATTACCTGATGAATCCGTTACGATTTTATTTGCGGGACAAGCACCGCATATGTCAGCTGATGCACATTATAAATTTGTACCGAATCGTAATTTTTACTACTTAACGGGAATCGATGAACCAAATGTTATTTTTATGCTGAAAAAGTTTGGGAATAGTGTAGAAGAGACACTTTTCATTGAAAAATCAGATCCAGTAATGGAAAAATGGGTTGGGAAGACAGTTTCTAGCGAAGAAGCAGAGGGAATTTCAGGTATAAAGAAAGTTTTATATTTAGATAGCTTTGAAAAAGCAGTGTCAAATATACTCTTTACAGAAAATGCGAAGCATCTATATTTAGATATAGAACGTCGCGAGTGGAATGGTACGGAGACAAAAACATTAGCATTTGCTAAACATGTAAGAGAAAAATATCCACACGTAACAATTGGTAATGTATATCCGAACATTTGTGAATTACGAGTTTTTAAAACCGAGGAAGAAATTGAAATTATTAAAGAAGCGATTGCTATAACGAAAGACGGTATTTACAACGTACTTAAGCATGCAAAAGCAGGCATGATGGAGTATGAATTAGAAGCTCAATTTGATTTTACACTGAAATCATCTGGCATTAAGCACCATGCGTTCAATACAATTTTGGCGAGTGGGAAAAATGCTACAGTTCTTCATTATGAAGATAATGATGCGCAAATTCAAAATGGTGACTTAGTATTACTAGATTTAGGTGCTCAAAAAGACTACTATAACGCTGATATTAGTTATACATTCCCGGCAAATGGAACATTCTCTAGTCGTCAAAAACAAATTTATAATATTGTATTAAAAGCATTAAAAGAAACAACAGCGCTTATTAAGCCAGGATTAAAGTTCGCTGCATTAAATGAGCATACAAAAAAGGTACTGGCAGAAGAGTGTAAAGCAATTGGTTTAATTCAAGAAGATGAAGAGTTATCAAAATACTATTATCATGGTGTCAGCCATTTCCTTGGTTTAGATACACATGATGTAGGAACATATAAAGATAGAGTGTTAGAAGAAGGTATGGTTATAACAATTGAACCTGGTCTTTATATTGAAGGAGAATCAATTGGAATTCGTATTGAAGATGACATTCTTGTAACGAAAGACGGGTATGAAAACTTGTCAAAAGATATCATTAGAGAAGTTGAAGAAATTGAAGAATTTATGAGTGTAAATAATGAACATGTAAAAGGAAACCAAGCTGTAGTTAAATAATAAAAGAGTCATCAATAATTTATTTGAACTTTATCTCGAATCGTGGACAATTAAAAAATCCATGATTCGGGATAGGGTTCTTTTCTTCGAAATACTAATCTTTAATTATTAATCCTAATAAAGTAGCAAACTGAACAGCTTGATATGTTGATACTTTACATCCTCTTAAATCGTTCACTGAAACTGTAAGTGTATCAAAGGTAGAAGAACTAATATCTATCCCCTTCAGTGATGTCTGATCAAAATTAGCTTCATCAAGACTACATAATTGGAATTCAACTTTTTTAAGTTTACAGTCAAAAAAATCTGCATTATTTAATGAAGTTTCATTAAATATAATTTTTTCTAGTTTAGAATTTCCAAATGCCGCTAAATTCAAAATTGAATTCTCAAATTTAACATTTCCTAAGCTAGATTCTGCAAAATTAACCCCGATTAATTTACTGTTTTTAAATTCGACTCTATGAACAGAAGAATTGCTTAAATTAACATTTGATAAATCGCAGTTTTCAAAACAAACATCTGTAATATCAATATTGCTAAAGTCTGTATTAGTGAATTTACAATTCTTTATCACTGCATCATACAATCGCACTCTATCTACAGATTCATTTTCGAAAGTGGAGTCTATAATTTCACACACTTCTAATGTTGGATCTTCTTCATAAAAAATATCTTGAAAATTCTTTGAAGATAACTCTGGTGAAATTTTTGGTCTATCAATTTTCATCGTATATCAATCCTCTTCTATTTGATATATTTGTGTAATTTGAGTCCATTGTCTGTAAAGAACATTAGTTCTTATTATACAAAAATCTAAGTTCTTTTGTGAAGAGCATTTTAGCTACATTTTTCTTATTTAATAATAGCAGTGTTATTGTTTCTTAAGAAATAACGTCAAAACAAATACGAGAACGGCTAATATAGTCGCTACAAGGAAAGCATTTTGTATTTCTAAAATATTCGCCTCTTGTAATGTCTCCGCTTTTAGTAATCTTCCAATTAGCTTACGTAAGATCTAATTACATCTCCTTATTTTCTTGAAAATCAACTTCTATAATGATTTTGAAAAAGAAAAAGGGGGGATTTTCCATGAAGCGATTTGTATTAGCAGTCATTACAGTCTCTGTAATATTTTTAATTGCTGCCTGTTCTGTGACGACAAATACAACAAATGATCATAAAAATATGAATGATAAAAAAACACTACAGACTGAAACAGCTACAACACCATTGAAGGTTGAAAAAGGACCAGAAGTTACTTTAATAGCGAAAGAAGAAAAGCAAAAATTAAGTAACGGTGTTGTTGTTCCAGTCTGGACATTTAATGGCTCATCTCCTGGTCCAGAAATTCGGGTGAAAAAAGGTGAAAAGGTGAAAGTGACATTAAAAAATGAATTATCTGCACCAGTATCTATTCATTGGCATGGATATCCTGTCCCAAATAACATGGATGGAATTCCAGGTGTGACACAAGATGCAGTTGAACCAGGAAAAAGTTTCACTTACGAATTTGAAGCAAACGTACCAGGAACGTACTGGTATCACTCGCATCAAGATTCTGTAAATCAATTAGATAGAGGTTTGTATGGAGCGCTCATTGTAGAAGATAAAAAGGAAAAATATGATAAAGATTACACATTAATGTTGGATGAATGGGTTACAGATAAAGAAGAAATTAATAAGCAGTTAAAAGAAATGACAAAAGGGCAAATAGGTAATAAATCTAAAGGTAATGAAAATGGGGAAAAGAATGATGATAAGAACGGCATGGATCATTTTGATATGAACATGGGCAGTGATAAAAAAGACTCTAGTAATATGGAAGGAATGGACCATGGAAATATGAAGATGGAAGGTCATGATATGAGTATGTATGATTTATTCACAATCAATGGAAAAAGCGGTGATTTAGTAGTGCCATTGAAAGTGAATAAGAGAGATAAAGTTCGTCTTCGACTCGTTAATGCTGGTTATCTATCACATGATATACATGTTCACGGTCATGATATAAAAGTAATTGCGACAGATGGTCAACCAATAAACGATCCAAAAGTTATAAAGGATAAAGTAATTTCAATCGCACCGGGTGAACGTTATGATATTGAATTTACTGCTAATAATCCTGGGAAATGGTATGTTGAAGACCATTCAAAAAATAAAGGTGCAAAAGGAATGAAAGCTGTTATTGAGTATGATGGCAGCAAAGAGATGAAAGATAAAACTGACGAAAAAGAAAAATTACCGAAAGTAGATATAATGAAATATGGTACTAAAAAATTAGGTAATTTCACGTTAAATCAAGAGTATACTGCCACATATAATATGGACTTAAATACGCAAATGAATGGAAATGAAATGGTATATACAATTAACGGAAAGGTATTTCCGGATATTGACCCAATTCAAGTGAAAAAGGGTGATTTAGTAAAAGTGAGATTGGTAAATCGTTCTAAAATGGATGATCACCCAATGCATTTACACGGACACTTTTTCCAGGTGTTGAGTAAAGATGGAAAACCGATAGAAGGTTCTCCAATTGTAAAAGATACATTGAACTTAAAACCGGGTGAAGAATATGAAGTAGCCTTTGTAGCAGACAATCCGGGTAAGTGGATGTTCCATTGTCACGATTTACACCATGCTTCAGCAGGGATGGTAACGGAAGTGAACTATACAGATTATAAATCTGACTATGTTCCAAACCAAAACATTCCTAATAAGCCAGAATAATAGGAAGCAGTTATCCTATGGATAGCTGCTTATTCATTTTTGTTGCAAGTACTAATGTATATGTTGATCATGCCCGGATGAAGGTGAGGGAGTATGATCTGGGAATGTCGCGAATACGGCAACGATAATTACTACACTAATTGAAAGTAATAACAAAAAACGCTGTTGGATAAAAGTAGAAAAGTTCTCCGATAATAATTGAATCACACAGGACATAGTAATCGTTATAGTAAGTAAAAGGCTAATGAACAATATATTATGAGCTTGTTGAGCGTTTAACATTTCTGTAATCATTGCTCCCATCATACTTGCCATTAATCCAGAGAACATTCCTTCTAAAGCAGTATATAGGTGAAAACGTAGACCGATTAAGAAACCGATAAAACCACTAATTAAAATAGCAAGCAAAGTAGAATATAGTAATTCCCCCTTAAAGAGAATGCCTAAGTAAAAACCAATACTTAAACCGATACTCATACTAAAAGACATAATAAATACCATATACTCCATTAGGGTACCCTTACGTTTAGAAATATAGGATGTAATAAGAATCGAGGTACAGCAAAGTGTTAAGGTAGTTAACGTATAAGCAAACATTATGATACCTCCTTGTCCTATCGTTCATTTCATCATATGTTTATATGGAGGGTACTTATGCTTATTAATATCTGCATATTATCTGCACAATTTCATAGATGTAAGCAAAGGAACGCTTGATTTGTTAGGGCGTCTTTTTTAATTATAAGCATGTGAAAGAAATTGTTATATTATGAGTTTCTATTGTGAAGCCATAAAGAATAAGCGTATAATATTATAGGTCTCCCATTTGCGAGACAAACCGCGAATGATAAATAAGATTGTTGTTTTATCATCGCTTCTAAACATATAGACAATGAAAGTAACACTGGAATACAGATAGGGAGTTATAAAATGAAATTAATTATTGCCGAGAAACCAGATCAAGGGTTGGCTCTTGTTTCACAGTTTAAATATCGCCGGAAAGATGGATATTTAGAGGTAGAAGCGAATGAGTTATTTCCAAATGGAGCGTACTGTACATGGGCAATTGGTCATTTGACGCAGTTATGTAATCCAGAGCATTATCACGCAGAGTGGAAAAAATGGTCACTTAATACATTACCGATGATTCCAGAACGTTTTCAATTTGAAGTAACAAAGTCAAAGTATAAGCAATTTAACGTTGTGAAACAGCTGTTACATAATCCACAGGTAACAGAAATCATTCACGCAGGAGATGCTGGGCGTGAAGGGGAACTGATCGTACGAAATATTATTAATCTTTGTAACGTGCAAAAGCCGATGAAACGTCTATGGATTTCATCTTTAACGAAGCAAGCTATTTACCAAGGATTTAAAAATCTACTTGATGAATCAGATACAATTAATACGTATTACGAAGCATACACAAGATCTTGCGCTGACTGGGTTGTTGGTATGAATGCATCACGTGTCTTTAGTATTTTGTTAAAGAAAAAAGGAATGAATGATGTATTTTCTGCTGGTCGTGTCCAAACACCAACGTTAGCATTGATTGTAAAGCGAGAGAAAGAAATTGAAAACTTTAAGTCAGAGCCTTTCTGGGAAGTGTTTGCAACCTTTAATATAGAAGGAAAGAAATATGACGGAAAATGGGAAAAGGATAATGAATCCCGCTTAAAAGATCCTGATATGGCGAATAAAATTGCGGCATTTTGCCAAGGGAAACCGGCTGTTGTGAAGGAAATGAAAACGGAGCGTAAAGAGTTTCAGCCGCCGCTTTTATTTAACTTATCATCACTGCAAGCAACGGCAAATAAAGCCTTTAAGTTTTCACCGAAAAAGACGCTTGATATAACGCAAGCACTATATCAAAAAGGGATTGTTTCTTATCCACGTTCAGATTCTAACTATGTTACACAAGGAGAAGCAGCGACGTTCCCTGATATTTTACAGAAGTTGAGTCAGTTTGATGAATATAAAGGCTTATTACCGGCTCCGGTTGAATCCATTATGAATAACAAGCGTTATGTAAATGAAAAGAAAGTAACAGATCACTACGCAATTATTCCGACAGAGCAAGTTACAAACCCAAGCAGACTATCAGGTGATGAAAAGAAAATATACGATATGATCGTAAGAAGGCTGATTGCAGCTCATTATGAAGTTGCAATCTTTGACTATACAACGATTGTAACGCTTGTAGATGAACGTGCTGAATTCATTTCAAAAGGAAAACAGCAAATTCAAGAAGGTTGGCGTAAAGTTATTTTCCAAGACGATAAAGATGACGAAACCATTCTTCCAATTGTAGCTGAAGGCGAAGAAGGAAAAGTTGTAAAGGTGAAAGTGAAAGAAGGAAAAACACAGCCACCGAAGCGCTATACAGAAGGACAACTTATTACGTTAATGAAAACAGCTGGTAAGTATTTAGAGAATGAAGAGCTGGAGAAAGTATTAAAGAAAACAGAAGGTTTAGGTACGGAAGCGACTCGCGCAGGTATTATTACGATGCTGAAAGACCGTAAGTATATAGATGTAAAGAAAAACCAAGTGTATGCGACTGATAAAGGAAAAGTATTAATTACCGCAATTGGTGATAAAATACTAGCTTCACCGGAAATGACTGCGAAATGGGAACAACGTCTTGCGGAAATTGGTGAAGGTACAGCTTCACCAGCTACATTTATGGAACAGACGAAAAAGCTATCAGCTAAAATTATTGAAGACGCAGTGGAAATGTCTGAGAAGTGGGATTTCACGGGACTACATGTTGAATCGATTGAACGGAAAGGATCGAAATTTACAACGGGTAAAAAGGTTGGTAGCTGTAAAAAATGTGATGGTGATGTAATTGATAAGTCAACGTTTTACGGTTGTTCTAACTATAATACAACGCAATGTGATTTCACCATTTCAAAGAAGATATTAAGTAAAACAATTTCGCAAAAGAATATGACAAAGCTCTTAAAAGGTGAAAAGACTGATTTAATTAAAGGCTTTAAAAAGGGCGAGAAAACGTTTGATGCGAAATTAGAGTGGAAAGATAATAAGATTAATTTTGTATTTGAGAATTAATTTGTTAAAAGAGCATGACATAAAACTGTCATGCTCTTTTGTTTTTCTTTTATTTAAAATTTAACGATAAAAAAAATCCTTTAAATAATAATTTTTTATTGTAAAACGATAAATTTTGTATTAAAATCAAAATCATAATAAATGAGTGAGGTGCTTTTGTTAAAAGGTAACAACCTTATTTTTAAAATTAGAGGAGGTATAACTATGAACATTAACAATTTGATTGTTAAAAATATGGATAACCCCCATGAGTTGGAGAAGATGTATAGAAAAGATCCGAAAGCTTTTAAAAAAGCATTCTCACAAGCATGGGACCAAAACCCTGATTCTCAGGTTCTAGGTGCTTGGTATGAAAGGTTGCATTTCAAGGAGAAAGTAAATAAAGAAAAAACATCTTTGTTTCAAAAAGGTTTCTTATTCATGGGCCTTTTAGCTATTCTGGCCGGCATAAGCACCAGGGTCATTTTCCACTTTGTCGAACAGGAAGCAATTGCTCCAATTAACTTGGCTTTTGGTGTAATTCCCTTTATTGCTGCTTATTTTGTTTACAATAATACTCCCAAAAAAAGTATTATTTATTCCCTTGCAGCGTTGTTCCTAATTTCCGGGATGTATCTTAATACGTTGCCATTAAATTATAAAGACAGTACCATTCTTGCTTATTTACATCTTCCTATATTTTTATGGGTCTTAGTAGGGCTTGCGTTTATAGGAAATGAATATTCAAAAGGCAGTACAAGATTAGCCTATATAAAATTTAATTTAGAATATTGTCTTCTCTACGGGAGCATGGCAGTAAGCGGAATGATACTAGCGGTATTCACCATGCGTTTATTTAGCTTTGTTGACTTAGATATAGGAGAATTCTATTTTAGTAATGTTGTTTTATTTGGAGCGGCCGCTCTCGCTATTGTGACTGCATACTTAGTATCAATGAATCTTAAGCTTGCTAAAAATATTACACCATACATATCTAAAATTTTTAGTCCTCTCGTCCTGATCACCTTGCTTATCTATCTTATAACGGTAATTTGGGTCGGGAAAAATCC
Source organism: Bacillus sp. ME78 (assembly GCF_903970865.1). Taxonomy (NCBI): domain Bacteria; kingdom Bacillati; phylum Bacillota; class Bacilli; order Caryophanales; family Bacillaceae; genus Bacillus; species Bacillus sp. ME78. The sequence continues at coordinate 70,800 of NZ_CAJCKK010000011.1, read as the reverse complement.
ATTCTTGGATCGCAATTTCCTAATGGCCTTCAACGGAATACTGCTTGGCGTATTGGCTGTTACTATATTTTCTATCGTTGAGAGTGACTCGGACGAGAAAAAGAACATTTCAGATTATATAAATTTTTCCTTAATTGTTCTGGCACTTATTATTGACACTGTCGCATTGTCAGCCATAGTATTTAGACTTTCTTCTTACGGGATTACACCTAATAGACTTGCTGTTTTAGGAGTAAACATAGTGATTTGGGCAAATCTCATTTGGATTATGTTTGCCTATATGCGTTTCTTGCAAAATAAATCAGGACCAAAAGCTATCCAAGATGCCGTTACGAAGTATTTGCCAATATACGGACTTTGGGCAGCTTTCGTTATATTTACGTTTCCTATCATTTTTAATTAGAAAGGATCTGTTAATGTAACGAAAAGTTAATTCTCTATAACATATAAAATTTTTAGAGCCGATCATTTTATAATTGGTATTATTACGTTTGTAGTTTCGGTAATTTCATTTGTATTGATAAATAAGAAATAAGTGTTGTATGTAATCTTTCCATAATAAAAACCGTCCCAAAATGGGACGGTTTTTTATTATGCGTATTGCCGTTTTTTCTTAATAAGCAACAAAACTTGTGAAACACAAGCTAGTACCGGTAACTCAATCAACGGTCCAATAACGAGTGCAAGTGCGATAAGAGGCTCGTCTGGAAAAGCTGTTACAGCGATAGCGAGTGCAACAGGTGAGTTTCTTGCTAACGTTGTTAAGCTTAGACTTACTGTATCTTTGTAAGATAAATGCATGATGCGCCCGATAAATTGTCCTAGTAAAAAATTAATGATGAAGAACAATAGAACAGGAACGAGTAATAATAAAACGACATTCATATTTTGCAGTAAATATTTACCTTGTGATGCAAACATCGCTACTATTGCTAAACTTAAAAATACAATTTGAGCAGAGCTGAAAAACGGAATGAGTTTATTCTCGAGAGTTTCAGCTTTTTTCATTTTATTCATAATGAATTTTGTAGCGTGTGCAAGTATAAATGGTAAGACGATTACGATAATAATACTTTCTACTAAAACAGAAACCGCTACAGTTTTCATGACACCAGCAAATAAAAATAAATAAATTGGAAGGAGTAGTACTTGCAAAATTAAATTTACAGGTAAAATTGCAGTAGAAAGTGCTACATTTCCTTTCGCTATTTCAGTAAAGATTAAGTACCAATCTGTGCATGGAGTAACCATTAACATTATAAATCCAACCCAAAGTGCTGGATGATCTGAAAGAAATAGTGCTCCTAATCCCCAAGCGAGTAAAGGTGTCCATAAGAAGTTAATAGTAAGACTTGTTCCAGCAAATTTTAAATTACGAAATCCGTTTTTTATTTCTTTTAATGGGATGCTGAGGAATAATCCATATAGCATGAAAAATAAGAAGGGGACAATAAACTGGTCTGAATACGTATGTATCATATTAAATTGTCCGAGTACGATGCCGCATGTAACAGCAAAAAGAATAATAAAAGTTTGAATCTTTTCTATAGTGCTCATGAATAAATCCTTTCTATATATGAATTTTCCTCTCCAAGTTTATTATACAAGTAATAAAGATGTATTTGGTGTTCAATTGTATTTTAGTTAATATTTTTAAATTGAGATTTTATTTTTTATTAAAAGTTACTTGACTAAAGTAAGTGACTATATTACAATCACTTACATAAGGTAATTAAATAACAAAAAGTTTCGGCGGCTTAACTTAAGGTATCTATTGGAACTTTTTCTTAGAATAAGAATTTTTATGATGATGAATAATGAATATGAAAAGAAAGATTAGGTGAAGAAAATGGGACTATTTAGCTCATTATTTGGTAAAAAAGAAGAAAATACGAATGTAGAGGGGAATAAAAAAATGTCAAAAGTATTATTTGTAAAAGCAAACGATCGTCCAGCGGAGCAAGCAGTTAGTTCAAAAATGTATGAAACATTTGTAAGTACTTATAAAGAAGCAAATCCAAATACAGAAATTACGGAATTAGATTTATTTGCATTAGATCTTCCTTATTACGGAAATATCGCGATTTCAGGTGGATATAAACGTAGCCAAGGCATGGAGTTAACAGCTGAAGAAGAGAAGGCAGTTGCTACAGTAGATCAATATTTAAATCAGTTTTTAGAAGCTGATAAGGTTGTATTTGCATTCCCATTATGGAACTTTACAGTACCAGCACCATTAATCACATATATTTCATACTTATCTCAAGCTGGAAAAACGTTTAAATATACAGCAAATGGCCCAGAAGGTTTAGTTGGTGGTAAGAAAGTAGTTGTGTTAGGTGCTCGTGGTTCAGATTACTCTTCAGAGCAAATGGCTCCTATGGAAATGGCAGTTAATTACGTAACAACTGTACTTGGATTCTGGGGAATTACAAATCCAGAGACAGTTGTAATTGAAGGACACAATCAATATCCAGATCGTTCACAACAAATTGTTGAAGAAGGTCTAGAAAACGTTAAAAAAGTAGCAGCGAAATTTTAATTTATGATAGTAAATGGAAAAACCAACATGGATGACCGTGTTGGTTTTTTAGTCTATTTTTCATGTTAAAAAATGTATATTTATAAAATAAAAGAAAAGTTCGAAAATAGTATTGCAAAATATTATATAGCAAACTATAATGAGTTCAAGAATAGTTGATACTTAAATTAAATATTCAGAAAATTCAATTAGTTAAAATTGGAAAATGAGATAAGGAAATTTGAATGGGGGTTATATTATGGCGAATAAAGTACCGTTTTCGTTCATAGTAGTTATTGGATTAATGTTATTTGCACTATTTTTTGGAGCAGGAAATTTAATTTTCCCAGCGATGCTTGGTCAATCAGCAGGAGAGAATGTATGGATTGCTAACGCTGGATTTTTAGTAACTGGTGTTGGATTACCATTACTAGGTGTACTAGCATTTGGTTTTTCAGGTAAAGATGATTTACAGTCATTAGCAAGTCGTGCTCACCCAGTGTTCGGGATTGTATTTACAACAGTTTTATACTTAGCGATCGGTCCGTTATTTGCAATACCGAGAACGGGAAATGTATCTTATGAAATTGGTCTTAAGCCGTTTATGCCAGAGGGAGTAGGTTCTACACCTTTAATTCTTTTCACAATTATATTCTTTAGCATCACTTGTTTTTTTTCGCTAAATCCCGCGAAAATTGTCGATATTGTTGGAAAAATTTTAACGCCAATTAAGTTGACTTTCATCGGTATTTTAGTAATCGTTGCTTTTATACATCCGATTGGAGATATGCAAGCACCAGTGGAAGCTTATACATCACATGCATTCTTTAAAGGATTCCAAGAAGGATACTTAACGATGGATACGCTTGCATCATTCGTATTCGGGATTATCATCATCAATGCTATTAAAGAAAAAGGTGCGAAAACGAAAACACAAATTATGGTCGTTTGTGCAAAAGCGACAATAATTGCAGCATCTATTTTAGCAATTATCTATACAGCTCTTTCTTATATGGGTGCTTCAAGTGTTGCAAAGCTTGGACATTTAGAAAACGGCGGAGAAGTATTAGCGAAAGTTTCTAACTACTATTTCGGATCATATGGCGGAGTATTATTAGGATTAATGATTACAGTAGCTTGTTTAACAACTAGTGTGGGACTTGTATCAGCATGTTCTTCATTCTTCCATAAGTTATTCCCAAATGTTCCTTACAAAGCAATTGCAATCACGCTATGTGTATTTAGTGCAATTGTTGCAAACGTAGGATTAACACAGTTAATCGCAGTTTCTGTTCCAGTATTAACAGCAATTTATCCACTAGCAATCGTATTGATTTTCTTAACATTCTTCCATTCATTATTCAAAGGAAGAGCTGAAGTTTATCAAGTGAGCTTAATCGTAACATTTATCATCAGCTTATTCGATGGATTAAGTGCAGCTGGAGTTAACATTGAAGTAGTAAGCCAAGTGTTCACTAAATTCCTTCCGATGCAGGAAGTAGGATTAGGCTGGATCTTCCCAGCGATTATCGGTGGATTTATCGGATATGGCATTAGCGTTGTAAAAGCAAAAAATCAAGTTCAACCAGCTAGTGCGAATAAGAAAATAGGTTAAATAAAAAAGTTATAGAACTTGTTTCTATAACTTTTTTTGTTACTATTGATAAGGATAGAAAAAATAAAGTAGTAGGGGAAATAAAATGAAAAAAACAATTGATCATATCGGCATCGCAGTTCGAGATATAGATAGTACGATACGTTTTTATGAAAATGTGTTACTAGGAACTTTAATAGATCGTTACGTAAGTGAAGCTCCTGGTGTGGAAAGCGAAGTAGCCATTCTTGAAGTGGATGGAGATAGAATTGAATTACTTGCACCGACGAATAATACGACATCTCCAATTGCCCGTTTTATTAAACAAAAAGGTAAAGGTGTTCATCACGTTGCGTATCGTGTCGATGATTTAGATGTGGCTCTAGAAGAGTTAAAAGAACAAGGTATTCGGACATTAGAGCATACACTTCGGATTAATAAGCACGGTAGAAGGTTAATTTATCTTAACCCAGCGGATACTGAAGGAACGATTATCGAGTATTGTGATTATCCGGAAGAGAAATAGAAGAGGGATATTTTTTTAAAGGTGTTACGTAATAACGTAATACCTTTTTATTTATGTATTTCACATTTTCTTCACAAATGATTCACGACAACTTTTCTTCTTTGATAACTTACATAAATATATTTTATGATATAATAACAATCGACTTTAAAAATGTAAGTTGTATCTATCGTGATAGTTACTATCATATTAGAAGTTTAAAGGTGGAAGAGAAATAAAGAGTTATACTTTCTAGAAGTTTATATTTAATCAGGTTAATATTTCGCCGGAGAATCAAACTTCGGAAGTTAAAGTAATGAAAATAAAGCGATGAGGAAGAAAGAAGTGAAATGAGTGTGAAAGTAATGAGAAGATTAGGGATATGGCTATTACTTGCGTGTGTGCTTATCATATTGATACCGAAAAGTGCATCTGCTCATGCGTATGTTGTGAAATCAAACCCTACGGAAAATGAAACGTTGAAGAGAGCACCATCTGTTGTGAAAATTGAATTCGATGAGGACATACAAGTTTCACGTTTTAATACATTGTATGTGAGAGATACATCAGGTAAAAGAGTCGATTTAAAAGATGCTCATATTGATAAAAAAAATAAAAAACTATTAGAAGCCGGATTAAAAGAAAATCTCAAAAATGGTCTCTACTCTATTCAGTGGAAAGCTATTTCAGCTGATGGGCATCCAATTCAAGGGGTTATTCCATTCCGTATTGGATTAGCGGAAGCGGGAACAGACGATGTACAAGTGGAAGAGATGGGGTATGTCCCGCAAATCGATATGATTATGGAACGTGGGATTCTATATACGAGTTTCTCGCTATTTTTAGGAGTTCTCTTCTTTAATCTTATTATGTATAAAGGGAATGCAACCTCGGTTCGATTAAGGAGTAAGAACATAATATGGATCTCTTTATTTGGGATATTGATTAGCTTGTTATTCAATCTACCACTGCAAGCGAAAATAAATGCTGATGTTTCATGGCTAGAAGCATTCAACCCTTTACTATTAAAAGAAACATTACAGCTTTCTGTTTTTGGTTATGTATGGATTACTCAAATGGTTCTCATTAGTACGCTTATAATTGTTACGTATTTTGCGGTGAAGCATGAGAAGTTTTCGTCGTTTAAAGTATGGAGTATTCCAATACTATTGTTTATAGGGTTACTTGTTATGAAGGCCTTTAATAGTCACGCATACGGTTTAAAGTTTAAAGACATTGCTGTCGTTATGGATTTTCTACATTTATTCGCAGCTTCATTATGGGTGGGTGGTTTATCATCTATTATTCTTCTTTTACGTAATGAGGATAACAAGTGGCATATGTATTGGGATATGATTAAGCGTTTTTCACCGTGGGCAACAGGTGCTGTCATCGTGATTTTAATAACAGGCCTTTTTAACAGTACATTTTTTATTCCAACAATCCACTCGTTATTTGATACGAAGTATGGATTGGCTTTATTAACAAAGATACTTTTATTCATTTTCATGGGGATATTGGGAATTATTCATTATGTGAAAGGGAGAATGCGAGCGCAGCAAGGATTAGGAGCTACGGTGAAAGTAGAGTTTATCATTGGAATTATCATTTTCGTCATCGTAGCTTTTATGACAAACGTACAAACACCACCGATGCCTCCTACTGGACCTTTTACAGAGAGTAAGCAATTAGATAATGGATATGAACTTACGCTAAATGTAAGTCCGAATAAGGTAGGACAAAATAAATTCCATATTACACTAAAGGATGAAAAGGGACAGCCTATTACTGATATGGAACAAATGATATTGACGACTCAATCATTAGATATGAACATGGGAAAAGGTTCATTTAAAGTTTCAGTAGTTTCACCGGGAGAATATGAAGCAGAAGGTATGTATATTAACATGACAGGAAACTGGAATATACATGTTCATGGATTAACAAAATCTCTTGATAGTTTCGATACAGATTTTAAATTTATTGTCGGTGGCAGATAAAAAGAAGCTATGTATGAAAAGGAGCTAATAGAAAATGAAACGTATAAAAAAATTAGGAACAACAATGATCGCAACAATTATTGCAATGGGAATTTTTTCGTTACCTGTTAGTGCGCACGTCACTGTAAAACCAGCAACTTCTGATATTGGTTCTTGGGAGACTTATACGATAAAAGTACCAGTTGAAAAAAATGAAGCAACGACGAAAGTTACACTGAAAATACCGTCTGGAGTAGAGTTCCAACAGTATGAACCAGTCCCAGGATGGAAAGTTGAGGAGCAAAAAGATACAGCCGGAAAAGTTAAAACTGTAGTATGGGAAGCGACAGGAGAAGGGATTTTAACCGGCCAGTTCCAGCGATTTACTTTCGTCGCTAAAAATCCGGATAAAGAGCAAAAAATAGCTTGGGACGCATATCAACAATATAAAGACGGAGAAATTGTTGAATGGACAGGTGATGAAAAAGCTGAAAAACCGCATTCACTTACTACAATTGCAAAAGGTACGTCATTAACCGGAGAACATGGTGAAGTGTCTAGTATTGAAAAAAATGAGAGTACAAGTAATATGACAACGATAGCAATTGTCTTATCTATTTTAGCGATTGTATCGTCGGTAAGTGCGTGTGTTCTTGTAGTACGTCGTAAAAAGTAAGACGTAAGAAAGAGCCTACAAACAGTAGGCTCTTTCTTACGTTTATTTCATTTCAACTTGCTGCCTTACAGCAAGTGTTTTCGGTTTCATATTTACAAAACAAATACTCACAACAATAAATAATAGTCCGATGAATAAGCTAATGGTAATAGCCTCATGTAAGAAAATTGAACTTACAATAATAGCTATTAGTGGAATGAGGAAGGTATAAGCCCCAACTTTACTTGCTTCACCAGCTCCAACAAGTGTGAAGTATGCAAGCCACCCCATTGCAATAACAAAGAATGAAATAAAGAGAAGTACGCTAACAAATGGCATACTCCAAGCGATACTAGACCAGCTTTCAAACTCTGAACCAAATCCAATTAAGCAAAGGCCACCAATAATAAGCTGAAGTGTTACCATCCAAATGGCATTAACACGGTGACCAGTCTTCTTAATGAATACTGTGCCAAGTGCCCAGCCAATAGCGCATCCTAACGCGAGAAGGATTCCAATAACAGAAATATGTCCTGTTAAACTGCTTGAGCTAATAACGCCTACACCAATAAATCCGAGAACAAGCCCGAAAATTTTCAAGCCGTACATTGATTCTTCAAGCCATATCCACGAGAAAATACCGAGTAAAACTGGTTGTAGAAATACAATGGCGGAAAATAACCCAGCAGGCATATATTGAAGGCCGACAGTTTGTAATCCGTAAAATATAATGATGTTAAGTAAAGAAGAAATAACGTATAAATGCCACGTTTCTTTTAAATGTAACTCTTTGTATTTCGGTAATGCGAACAGGAGTAAAATAAATCCTCCAATTAAAGTTCGAACGCCTGCGAATAAAACAGGTGGTGTATAATGCAGGGCAAACTTTGATAAAGGCCAATTGATTCCCCACATGAAAACGAGAAAGGTAAGGATTATGGCCGTCTTAGTTCGAGAAAGCTGTGTCACTGAAAGACCTCCTTGTTGTTATTCATTTCACTATGATATGATATCGACTGTAATAAATAAAATGAATCTTTTTTATGAGGAGTATAAGTGATTAGTTATGACCATTACACAACTGCAAGTATTAATAAAAACTGTTGAGTTAGGTAGTTTTACGAAAGCTGCCAGGGTATTAAATATGACGCAGCCAGCTGTTAGTCATGCGATTTCAAGTATTGAGTCAGAGTTAGGAGTTACTATTCTTATACGTGATAAACGAAAAGGCCTCCTCGTTACGGATGTAGGAAACAGGATTCTTGTACATATTAGAGAGATTTTGAACGGTGTAGAGAAGATTGAACAAGAAGTTGCGATGGAGAAAGGACACGAAGTTGGGACGATTCGAATTGGTAGTTTTCCGAGTGCTTCTGCACATTTCTTACCCAAAATGATAAACCTTTTTAAGGAGAAGTATCCGAACTTAGAAGTAGTTCTTTGTGAAGGAACGATTAAAGAAGTTGAAGATTGGTTAGTATCGAGGGTTATTGATATAGGAATTGTTATTTTGCCTAATAAAGATATGGAGATTGTTCCATTAACGAAGGGGAAAATGGTTGCTATCTTAAGAGAGGATCATTCTCTCTGTAAGAAGGACTCTATTACAATTAGTGATTTAGAGAATGAACCAATCATATTATGTAAGGGCGGATACGAACCACCTATTATTGATATGTTTAAACAAGCAAATGTACCACTTCGGGCTGAGTATGTAATTTCGACAGTTACTACAGCTTTAAATATGATTCAAGAAGGATTAGGCATTGCAATATTAGCTGAATTATCTTTAACGAATTTACCAAAAAATGTGCAAACGAGAGAATTGGAACCACAAGTATGGAGAGAAATTGCTTTAGCTGTTCCTTCATTAAAGGATTCTTCAATCGCTGTGCAGCTATTTATTGAAGAATTTCAATCGCTATTTGCAGAATAAAAAGAGGTGTCTCATATGTCATAATGGGACACTTTTTAATTTACTTATAAAAAATCTATGAAAAGGATTGACTTATTTTTTAGTTGTAACTATAATGATTACATCGAGGTGGTGATTACGATGAAAATTAGTAGCCGCTTTTCCATAGCTGTTCATATTTTATCTATTTTGAAAAACAATCCATCTTCACTTTGTACTTCAGACTATATGGCTGAGAGTGTCAATACAAATCCAGTAGTCATTCGTAAAATCATGTCGTACTTGAAACAAGCTGGCTTTGTTTACGTAAATCGTGGACCGGGTGGCGCGGGATTACTAAAGGATTTACATCAAATCACATTGTTAGATGTGTATCATGCAGTGAACGTAGTCGAAGAAGACAAGCTATTTCATATTCACGAGCAACCGAATCCAGATTGTCCAATTGGGGCGAATATTCAAGCGGTGTTAGAAATTATTTTAATTCAAGCACAATCCGCGATGGAAGAAGTTTTGAGAAATATTACGATGGGGCAGTTGTTTGAAACTTTGCAAGAAAAAATGAATGCTTAAATAATATTTATATTTTTTTATCATTAATGTAACTAATTTGATTACAACGATAAGGTAAGGTGTAAAAGTTATGACTGTAAAAATGAAAGTATACTCAGATTTTATATGTCCGTTTTGTTTTTTAGCAAAAGGTCCATTAGATGAGGTAGCGAAAGAGAAAGATGTAGAGATTGAATGGATGCCATTTGAATTACGTCCAAGTCCATATTCAAAAATAGATCCATGGAATGAACCAGAAAAATTAGGTTCATGGGATGCTTTCATTCTTCCGACAGCGAAGAAGTTAGGAATTGATATGCGCTTGCCACGTGTTTCACCACATCCATATACACATTTAGCTTTCGAAGGATGTCAATTTGCGAAAGAACGTGGACTAGGTAATGAGTATCATCACCGCGTATTCACAGCATTTTTCCAAGAAGAGCAAAACATTGAAGATATTGATGTGTTAACAAAATTAGCGGTAGAAGTAGGACTTCCTGAGGCGGAATTTAAAGATGCTTTAGTAACTCGTAAATATAAAGAAAAGCATCAAGAAGCAATTCAACACGCATATGATGAAGCGAATATTATGGCTGTTCCAACTGTCATGATTGGAGATGAAGTCATTCAAGGGCTTGCTAGTAAAGAAACACTAGAAAGGGTCATTGATAAAGAAATTGAAAAGGATAAAACAAATTCATTTGAAGGTATGCAATGTAATACCGATGGATATTGCTAATTCGCTTGTTATGAAATAACAAAATAAATTATAAAACAAACATTTGGAGGAATTAAAATGTCAGCAACTACAACAAACTTAAAAGAAGCAATCGTGAACCGCCGTTCAATTCGTAAAGTAACAAAAAACGATGCAATTACGAAAGAAAGAATTGAAGAAGTGTTAAAAACAGCTTTACACGCACCAACATCTTTCAATATGCAAAGTGGTCGTATGGTTGTATTAATGGATGGAGAGCATGAAAAGTTTTGGGATATCGTTAAAGAAACACTAAGAGCCCGTGTACCAGCAGAAAACTTTGAAGCGACTGTAGAAAGACTAAAAGGTTTTCATGCAGGTGTAGGAACAGTTCTATTCTTTGAAGATCAAGCAACTGTAGAAAAAATGCAAGAAAATGCACCATTATATAAAGATCAGTTCCCATTCTGGTCTCATCAAGGAAATGCGATGTTACAACATACTGTGTGGATGCTATTATCTGCTGAAGGAATTGGGGCGTCATTACAACATTACAACCCAATCGTAGATGCTGAAGTGAAAGAAACTTGGAACATTCCGGCAGAGTGGAGCTTAGTAGGTCAAATGCCATTTGGTGAACCAAACGAACAACCAGCAGAAAGAACGTTCTTGCCTACTGAAGATGTAGTGAAATTTTATTAAGAAATACAATATGTAACGAGAAGGAAGCTGTGTTTAAAAACAGCTTCCTTTTTTGTAGTGGTGTTAATTTATGCGCATTTAGGGAAGAAATATAAGAAATAATACGGTGAGAAGGGAATTAGAAAAATGAATGATGAGAAAAAATATACAGTGGTAGGTACTGATGTTGAGGAAGTAAAGCGTTTAAATAAAAATTCAGGATTAACGTATAATCAAGTGAAAGAAATGTTAGCAAAGCAAATGCAAAAAAAGAAGTAATTAGATTGAAATCTTTCATTTTTTTATTTAGCATTTTGATTGGAGAGAGTTAAGTAAAAGGTAACTCTCTTTTTTGTATAGCTAAGCATCTTATAGAGTGGAGGAAGAAACATGAAGAAATGGGTAAAGGTAACGCTGTCTATCACTGGAGGCATTGTCTTATTAGCGTGTGCCGGCGGATATTACGTGTATAAAAATTATTTTCCAAAGGAACCTGAGCGTATTGTATATGATAAAGAAAGAGTGCTACAACCGATACATAATCAGCTTAAAGGAATCAATATAGAAAATGTAAAGATAAAAGAAAAAGAAGTCGTAAATGCGACTGTAGATGAGCTTCAAAAAATGATTGATGATGGAAAGTTGTCATATGAAGAATTAACGAGCATTTATCTCTTTAGAATACAAGAACATGATCAAAATGGAATAACATTAAATTCTATTACAGAGATAAATCCTAATGCGATGGAAGAAGCAAGAAAGTTAGATCAAGAGCGGGGTAGAAACAAAAATTCGAATTTATATGGTATTCCTGTCGTTGTAAAAGATAATGTACAGACGGAAAAAGTGATGCCGACTAGTGCAGGAACTTATGTATTAAAAGATTGGATTGCAGATCAAGACGCAACAATTGTGAAGCAGTTGAAAGAAGAAGGAGCATTTGTTTTAGGAAAAGCGAATATGTCTGAGTGGGCGAACTATTTATCTTTTACAATGCCAAGCGGGTATAGCGGGAAGAAAGGACAAAATTTAAACCCGTACGGTCCGATTACATTCGATACTTCAGGATCAAGTTCAGGATCTGCTACAGTAGTTGCGGCAGATTTTGCGCCGCTTGCAATTGGAACAGAAACGACGGGATCGATTGTTGCACCAGCGGCGCAGCAATCAGTAGTTGGGTTACGTCCATCTTTAGGTATGGTAAGTAGAACAGGAATTATTCCATTAGCTGAAACTCTTGATACAGCAGGACCTATGGCAAGAACAGTAAAAGATGCAGCAACGTTATTTAATGCAATGATAGGTTATGACGAAAAAGATGTTATGACAGAAAAAATGAAAGATAAAGAAAGAATTGATTATACAAAGGATTTATCAATAGATGGATTAAAAGGGAAAAAGATAGGGCTTCTTTTTTCTGTAGACCAACAAGATGAAAATAGAAAAACAGTAGCAGAAAAAATTAGAAAAGACCTTCAAGAGGCAGGTGCGATATTAGCTGATAATATCCAGTTAAGTGCTGAGGGTGTAGATAATTTGCAAACATTAGAATATGAGTTCAAGCATAATGTAAACGACTATTTTTCGCAGCAAAAAAATATACCGGTAAAATCGTTAGAAGAGATTATAGCGTTTAATAAAAAGGATAGTAAAAGACGAATAAAATACGGACAAACATTAATTGAGGGGTCTGAAAAATCTGCTATAACGAAAGAAGAGTTCGAAAACGTAGTACAAACGAGTCAAGCAAATGCAAAAAAAGAGCTAGATAGGTATTTAGTAGAAAAAGGTTTGGATGCTCTAGTTATGATTAATAACGATGAAGTTCTTCTATCAGCTGTAGCTGGTTATCCGGAATTAGCGGTTCCTGCTGGATATGATAAAAATGGAGAACCAATCGGTGTAGTGTTTGTAGGGAAACAGTTTGGTGAAAGAGAGCTTTTCAATATGGGATATGCGTATGAACAGCAGTCTAAAAATAGAAAATCACCTAGTATATAAAAAGATTATATGAAAAATAACTGGAGTCCACCGAAATATGTTGGTGGATTCCAGTTAAACGAATCTAACAATATGAAAAGAAAAAAAGGATTCTTCTCAATTAGTAAGAAAGATTGTCTATAGAAGTTCATAAAATGTAATATATTCAATTTCCATCCATTGAAGGGGGAGGTTAATTCTTAATGAATGAAGTAAAGAGTTTTTTTCGAAGTAGAGGGTTTCAACGGTTTCTCGTTTTAATAATAGTAGCGCTTGTATTATATGCATTAAAAAGTATGATCAATTTAATATTAATTACGTTTATACTGACGTTTTTAATGGATCGATTTCAACGTTTTATTTCAAGAAAATTGAAAGTAAACCGGAAAATTGTTATTGCATGTTTGTATATAATACTAGTTTCCTTTATAGGCACAACGTTATATAAATATTTACCTGTGCTGACGATACAAATTTCACAATTAATTTATCAATTTAAACTATTTTTTCAAAATCCACCTGATAATGAAATCGTTAAATATGTACTTTCGACAATTAATGGGATGGAAGTATCAAAATATATAGAACAAGGTGTAGATGTTATATATCAATCAATAGCAAATATAGGGAAGGTAAGTTTACAAATATTATTATCTCTAATTTTAAGCTTATTTTTCTTATTAGAAAAAGAGCGTATTATTACATTCACATCTAAGTTTAAAGATAGTAAGTTAAAAATCTTTTATGAGGAAATTGCATATTTTGGTGAAAGATTTGCAAGATCGTTCGGAAAAGTAATTGAAGCTCAGTTTTTAATTGCCGTTGTAAATTGTATTCTTACTGTCATTGCATTAATTGTTTTAGGATTTCCACAGCTACTTGTATTAGCTGTTATGGTTTTCTTACTAGGGTTGATTCCTGTTGCTGGTGTGATTATTTCTTTGTTTCCACTTTGTATCATTGCTTACAACGTAGGCGGAGTTATGTACGTAGTATACATACTCGTGTTCATAACAGTAATCCATGCTCTTGAAAGTTATTTTTTAAATCCGAAGTTTATGTCTGCAAAAACAAATTTACCAATCTTTTATACATTTATGATTCTCATCTTCTCAGAGCATTTCCTCGGAATATGGGGGCTTATTATCGGGATACCAATCTTTATCTTTTTATTAGATGTACTTGATATAAATAATGAGGATGCGACTAAAAAATAAGAAATGATAGAAAATCATTAAAAGGTCATAGGGGATAATTAAGATAAAAAAGCAATCCAAAATAAATTGGATTGCTTTTTATCTTAATTAAAGAACCGGAGCCATTGTTTCTTTTAATACTTGAACAGAGTGATCGAATTTTAATTCTTCTTCTTCACTTAATTCAACCTCTAAAATTTCACGAACACCGCCGCGATTTAAAACAGCAGGCACCCCGATATAAACATCTTTTTGACCATATTGACCTTCTAAGTAAGCTGATACAGTTAATACACTATTTTCGTCGTTTAAAATTGCTTTTGTAACACGTAGAAGTGACATACCGATACCATAATAAGTTGCGCCTTTACGCTCAATAATATGGTAAGCTGCATCACGGACGTTTATGAAAATTTTGTCTAAATCTTCTTGATTATACGTGTTGTCTTTTTCAAGCAGTGTTTGTAGTTTTTGGATACCAACGGAAACATGACTCCAAACAGGAAGTTCAGTATCGCCGTGTTCTCCGATAATATAAGCGTGAATGTTGTGTGGACCAATATCGAAGTACTCACCTAACATATAGCGGAAACGAGCAGAATCAAGCGTTGTACCAGAACCGATTACACGTTCTTTCGGTAAACCAGATTCTTTCCAAGTTACGTAAGTTAAAATATCTACAGGGTTTGTTGCGATTAAGAAGATGCCATCAAATCCGCTATCCATAATACTGCGAACGATTTGTTTAAAGATTTTAGCGTTTTTCTCAACTAAATCTAAACGTGTTTCGCCTGGCTTTTGTGGTAATCCAGCTGTAATAACTACAAGGTCAGCATCTTTACAATCTTCGTAGCTGCCTTTCCATACTCTAGTTGGAGCTGGTGCGAATGGAACAGCATGACTTAAATCCATTGCTTCCCCTTCAGCTTTTGCCTCATTTACATCGACTAAAACAAATTCTTCAGCTACGGCTTGGTTAATCATGCAGTAAGCATAACTACATCCAACTGCTCCTGTTCCTACTAATACAACACGGTTAATACCTTTTTTCATTTCAAAATTCCTCGCAATTTCATTGATTTTATTATGTAAGATAATACGTCTTACTTCTATAGAGTCATATCTAGTTTATTACATTTTATAAAAGATATTCAAGTATTTGAAAATGTATCCGTGCAAATCCGCGAACAAAACATAGGAATTCAGTGAACCGAATATAATTCAGTAAAATCCTTTGTAAAAGGGGAAATGGCATGGGGAACCCATTAGCAATGGAAGAAATGCTTCATATTATTCATGCAGGGCTTGTTAAAAAGAATAACCCAAAACGGATTACGATTGCAGGTGCAGGGATTTCTGGATTAGTTGCAGGTTCTTTATTAAAAGAGGCTGGGCACGAAGTAACGATTATAGAAGCAAATAACAGAATAGGTGGCAGGGTGTATACGATTCGGGAACCATTTAGTGTGGGTTTATATTTTAATGCGGGACCGATGAGAATCCCTGACACCCATAAGTTAACCTTAGCGTATATTCATAAATTTAAACTACCTTTAAACCTTTTTATAAATAAAACTTTTGCAGATATCATTTATACGAATAACATTCAAACGAGATTGAATGTGTTTGAAAATGATCCAAGTGTACTTGAATATCCGGTTTTGGATAAAGAAAGAGGAAAAACGGCAGAAGAGCTAATGATTGAGGTATTAGAACCAATACTAAATTATATTAAGAAGGATCCTGATAAAAACTGGCTTATTGTTGAAAAAAAGTATAAAACGTATTCGCTTGGTTCATTTTTAATGGAGTATTATTCAGATGGTGCAATAGATATGATTGGGGTACTTCTTGATATGGAAGCTTATATGGGAATGTCCTTAATTGAAGTATTACGTGAAATGATTTTCTTTACTTCAACAACGAAATATTATGAAGTAACTGGTGGAATGGATAAGTTATCGAATGCATTCTTACCACAATTAAGAGAACATATTTTAATGCCGTATAAGGTTGATAAAATCATACAAGAAGATAATAAAGTAATGTTACAAGGAAATCATGAACAAACGTTAGAGCAATTTACAATAACAAGTGATTTTGCTATTATTACAATTCCATTTTCAGCGTTAAGATTTGTAGAAGTTCAGCCATACTATTTATTCTCTTATTTTAAAAAAAGAGCAATTCGTGAATTAAATTATATTGCTGCAACTAAAATTGCAATAGAGTTTAAAAGTAGATTTTGGGAGAAAGCGGGACAGTGTGGCGGTAAATCTATTACTGATTTACCGATACGGTTTACATACTATCCGAGTTATGGCATTCATACTCCAGGACCAGCTATCGTAATAGCAAGTTATACGTGGGCAGATGAGGCGTTAACATGGGATAGTCTCCCGCAAAGAGATCGTATTCGTTACGCATTAAAAAATTTAGCGGAAATATACGGTGACATCGTCTATAGTGAGTTTGTCACTGGAACATCTTTTAGCTGGAGTAAAAATCCGTATTCTTGCGGTGCATTTACAGCTTTCGAACCAGGCCAAGAGCTCGAGTTATTTCCGTATATTACACCACCATCTGGAAAAGTACATTTTGCAGGAGAGCATACGACATTAACACATGGATGGATGCAAGGGGCAATTGAGTCTGGAGTAAGAGTTGCATATGAAGTAAATGAACAGTGAATCTCTTATATTTACAAATGGTCATTCTTTTAATAAAATGATAAATATAAATCGTAATTATTACGCTTTGAATACATTTGAAGTAAAGAAATGGATGGTCGGTTGAATGAATAAAGTGGAGATTCATATATTAGGTGGTTTTTTAGGTAGTGGAAAATCAACATTATTACAAAATTTATTGTTAGCAGAGAAAAAGAAGAATAGAAAAGTTGCAGTATTAATGAATGAAATTGGTGAATACTCGGTAGATACAGATATTATTGGAAAAGAGAATGTTTTAAGAGAACTTCTTAAAGGATGTATTTGTTGTACATTAAAAGAAGAGCTTGAAATACAATTACATTCGTTATACCAACAAGAAAGACCAGATGTAATTTATATAGAAACGACAGGTGTTGCGCATCCAATTGAAGTGTTAGACGCGTGTGTCTCGCCAATTTTAGCTCCTTTTCTGGAAGTAAAATCAATTGTAGTCGTTTTAGATGCAGTAAGGTGGTTAAACCGAAGTATATTAAGTGCAAATGTACAACAGCTATTGCATGAGCAACTGAAATTTGGTAGTCACATTCTTGTTAATAAAGCAGATTTACTAACAGATGAAGATAAGAACACAGTATTTGAAGAAGTAGAGGCAATAAATGATCATGCGAAAATGTATGAGACAAAGTATTGCAATATATCTTTAAAAGATATAGAGGAAGCAGAATTTCCAAATGATGAGGAACATGAGACACTACATGTCAAACAGCATTTACATATACAAACGATGACGTATCAATTTACGAAACCGATTGAACAAGACAAATTATATGAATGGCTTTCGAATTTACCAGATAGTATTTATCGAGTGAAAGGTTTTGTGAAATTCCATGGAGATAAATACCCTCACCTATTCCAATATTCGTTCGGAGTACCAACTTTATTAGAACAAGACTTCGGTTTCCCGACAAACTTAGTAGTAATAGGAGAAGGACTAGATAAGAAACAATTGGCTGAAGGGTTAGAGAAAGTAGAACTTAACTCTAATTAAGGGGAAAAGACTAACTTAAAAATAAGTTAGTCTTTTTGTATGGTCATTACTGAAATGAAACAGTATTTTCAATTGGATTGCAGAATATATATTGATTGTATGTCCGTTTCCATTACATAGGAAGGTGATTATATATTTGTGCCGAATGTAGAGGGTACTACAAGAGTTTTCCATTATCTATCGAATTAGTTAGTCATGATTACGGACAGGGGATTTTGGCGTGTTTGATTCTATCAGAAAGTAAAGTATGGGGAGGATCACAATGTCGATGAAAAAACGTAAGTGGCTAAAGACAATGTTTACTGGTTGTGTTTTAGGTTCGTTATTAATAACGGCAGCTTGTTCAGGAAAGAAAACAAGTACAGAGGATGAAAAAACGATTAAGGTAGGAGTCCTTGCTTCTTTAACAGGACCGCTAGAATCGTATGGAAAACAAACAGTGAACGGATTTGAATTAGGGTTAGATTATGCAACTGGTGGAACTGGGAAAGTAGATGGGAAAAAGATTAAGTTTGTTGTAGAAGATACAGAAACGAAAGCGGATGTAGCAGTTAAAAAAGCTACGAAGTTATTAGAAGAAGAGAAAGTTGATTTTTTAGTTGGATCGTCTAGTTCAAGTGATACGTTAGCGGTTTTACCACTGGCCGGGGAATATGAAAAGATTATGGTTGTAGAACCGGCAGTTGCGGATAGTATTACCGGAAAGAACTGGAATAAATATATTTTTAGAACTGGAAGAAGTTCCTCACAAGATGCGATTGCAGGAGCAGCAGCAATTGCGAAAAAAGATGTAAAGATTGCGACATTTGCCCCAGATAACGCTTTTGGTCGTGAAGGGATTGCTGCATTTAAAGCGGGTGCGAAAAAATTAGGTGCGAACATTGTGAATGAGCAATACGCGGATACAAATTCAACAGATTTTACAGCGAATATTCAAAATATCATTAGTTCAAAACCAGATTATTTATTTATCGTTTGGGCAGGGGCAAATTCACCTTGGAAACAGTTGAAAGATATGAATGTGGAAGCGCAAGGTATTAAAATTTCTACAGGTGCGCCAGATATACCAGCATTAAAAACAATGGATGCATTAGTAGGTATGCAAGGTTTTTCTGTATATTATCACACACTTCCAAAAAATAAAGTGAATGATTGGCTAGTTGAAGAGCATAAAAAACGTTTTAATGGTGCAGTGCCAGATTTGTTTACAGCGGGAGGAATGTCAGCAGCAATTTCTATTGTAGAAGCCTTAAAGAAAACAAAAGGTGATACAGATGTAGATACCTTGATTAAGAAAATGGAAGGAATGGAATTTGATACACCGAAAGGAAAGATGAAGTTTAGAGAGAAGGACCACCAAGCGATGCAGACACTGTATTCTATCACATTGAAAAAGCAAGACGGTGTTGATTATCCGGTGCCAGTGTTAGAGCGAGAATTAACGATGAAAGAAACAGAACCACCAGTTCAAAATAAATAGACTGAATTTTCTGTTGTTTTTGTATAAAGAGGGGGACCCTCTTTATACATATTTCTTTCATACTCACGGCTTTAAAGGGAGGGATTTCGTGACACATTTGCTAGAGACGAAAAATCTTAGCGTATCTTTTGGTGAACATCATGTTATTAAAGATGTAAATTTAACTGTCCAAAAAGGAAAGCTCATTTCTATTATCGGGCCAAATGGTGCGGGGAAGACAACATTATTTAATTTACTAAGTGGACAGATTTCACCCACAACAGGTGAAGTGTATTTTAAAGGGCAAGATATTACAAAACTATCGATTTCAGATCGAACACGCTTAGGAATCGGTCGCTCTTTTCAGCTTACAAACATATTCCCAGAATTAACGGTACTTGAAAATGTCCGTTTAAGTGTTCAATCATTCGTACAAGATTACTATAGTTTTTTCCCGAGTTCAGCAAAATTAAAGCAACAAGTTGGAGAGGCGAGACGTTTCTTAAAAACAGTATTACTTCACGAGAAAGAGAATGTATTAGCGAAAGATTTGGCACATGGAGAGAAAAGAAAGCTAGAACTTGCGATGTTATTAGCTTTAAAAACGGATGTGTTATTACTTGATGAGCCGACGGCAGGTATTTCGGTTGAAGAGGTCCCTGCTATATTACAAGTGATTGAAAATATTAAGAAACATCCAGAGAGCACAATTGTACTTATCGAACACAAAATGGATATGATACTAGGTTTGTCAGATCATCTTATCGTTTTATTTCATGGAGAGTTATTGGCTGAAGGATTGCCAGAAGAAATTATGAAAGATGAGCGTGTACAAAGTGCTTATTTAGGGGGATTATATAGTGGCACTATTACAAGTGAATAATATAGAAACGTATTTAGATCAGTTTCATATTTTGCAAGGAGTATCTCTTGCTGTTGAGAAAGGGACGATTACTGTACTGTTTGGTAGAAATGGGGCAGGGAAAACAACGACATTACGTTCAGTGATGGGGTTTCACCGCATTGCAGATGGTGAAATTTATTATGATAGTGCAAAAGTAAGTGGATTACCTACACATTTAATTTCAAGGAAAGGAATAGGGTATGTACCAGAAAATCAAGGTATTTTTCATGATTTGACAGTAGAAGAAACATTCGCTCTTGCTAGGGGAAAAGGTGAGGAAGTAGAAGGGAAAATAGAGTGGATGCTGGAACTATTTCCGGATTTAAAGCAGTTTTGGAATAAGAAAAGTGGGCTCTTGAGCGGAGGGCAAAAGCAAATGTTGGCTATTTCAAGAGCGTTTATTAATAGTGATGGTTTATTACTTATTGATGAACCGAGCAAAGGGCTATCCCCGATAATGGTGGAGAAATTAATGGTAGCTATTTTGAAGATGAAAGAGAAAACAACAGTTTTACTTGTTGAGCAAAATTTTATGATGGCTAGTCAAATTGGCGATTATTTTTACATTATGGATAACGGACGAATTGTTCATAACGGTTTTATGAATGAATTAAAAAAGGATAAGGAAATGTGTCATAAATATTTAGGAATCTCTTAACATGAATCCGAGGTGAAAAGGATGGATGTGTTAATCAATTTATTTGTAAATGGGATTTCAACAGGGATGCTCATTTTTTTGTTAGCATCAGGTCTTTCACTTATTTTCGGTCTAATGAGCGTTTTAAACTTTGCACACGGTGGTTTATTTGCATGGGGAGCATTTACAGGTGTTTGGTTATTTAATATGACAGGAAGTTATATATTAGCTTTAGTTGGAGCAGTATCCATGGGAATGTTCCTAGGATTTATTTTAGAAAGGTTTCTTATTAGACCGGTATATGGAAATCATGTTCGACAGCTGCTCGTTACGCTTGGAGGAATGCTCGTTCTTAGTGAGTGTATTAAAATATTTTGGGGGCCAAACCCTATTAGTGCAAAATTACCGTTATGGTTACAAGGAAGTTTTACATTCGGAGGTATTATATTAATTAAATATCGTCTATTTGTTATTTTGATTGGGATAATTATTTACATTGCACTACTACTATTACTCAAAAAGACGAAGATAGGTCTTATGATCCGTGCAGGTGTAATGGATAAAGAAATGGTTCAAGCGCTTGGTATTAATGTAAAAGCGATATTTTCTTTCGTCTTTTTATTAGGAGCAGGGATGGCAGCTTTGGGAGGATTCTTATTAGCACCGTATTCGGGCGTTATTTTCGCCGAGATGGGCATGCAGTATGCAATTTTAGCTTTTATAGTAGTAATTATCGGTGGATTAGGAAGCGTACAAGGTTCAGCTATTGCTTCTTTAATTGTTGGATTAGCTGGTGCTTTTACAGCGTATTTTATACCAGATTTATCACTTGCAATTAATATGTTAATGTTACTATTTTTCTTAATAGTGAAGCCAACTGGACTTGTTGGTGAAAAGGGGTGAAATGGTGAACAACACATCGGACCGAATTAAAGTATACTTCGGAGTATGTATGCTCATTTGTTTAAGTGTATTTCCGTTCGTAAATGATTCACGGAGCCTGTTAATTTTGTTCACTCAAATCTTCATCTTTGCTATTTTTGCAATGAGTTTTGATGTATTGCTTGGGTATACAGGAATTGTATCGTTCGGTCATTGTATGTTCTTTGGGATAGGAGCATATGGGGTAGCGCTTTTATTTGATCGACAAGGCGTATCAATAACGAACTTTTTAATTGGAATAGTAGCTGCAATTATCATTTCAGCAATCGTTAGTTATATAATTGGTTTACTTTCTTTACGGCTGAAAAGTCATTTTTATGCGATGTTAACACTTGCTATTTCACAGTTGTTTTTCGTCCTTGCTGAAAAATGGCGTGGGCTCACTCACGGAGGAGATGGTTTTACATTTGGTGTACCAGACGTATTCCGTGATCGTTTTACGTTTTATTATGTAACACTTATATGTTTACTTATCATTTTTGTTCTCTTACGTCTTTTCACCAAATCTTCTATTGGAAAAGTATTAAAAGCAATTTCACAAAATGAGCAACGTGTTGAAGCACTAGGATATAAAGTGCTTCATTATAAAATTATTGCTAGCATTGTTGCAGGAGTAGTAGCTGCGATTAGCGGTGGTTTATTTGTTATTACATTACGCTTTGTCAATACGACTGTATTTTCAATTGAAATGACACTAAATGCACTCTTAATGACAATGATTGGAGGAGTCGGAACATTAATTGGAGCTATTGCTGGGTCTGGGATTATTGAATCACTAAAATATTATTTATCAGAACTAGCGACGGAATATCCGATTTTTGAAAGATGGACGATTATTCTAGGTTTATTGTATATTATCGTGCTACTCGTTTTTCCGAAAGGATTGGTTGGGACGGTTAAGAAATTGAAGAGTTTTAAAAGGAATAAGAAGGAGAAAAGTACAGAAGTGGAGCAAAACGTGTGAAAAATCAATTGTATACAAAATAAAAATCCCTCTTTTATATTCGTTAAAGAGGGATTTTTATTTTGAAAAAAGTATGTAATCAAAGTCATTTTATTAACCAAATAGTTCATCAGGGATTTGTTTAAAAGAGTTTTGATTTGTAAAAAAATGAACAGCTAATTTCTCAATTGGAACATCTTCAATTGGTACCAATTTATCATTTTTAATCGGTAAAAAAGCTATTCCTTTTCCATCATCAATAAACGCTTCCATAAGCGAATAAGAATCCAACTGTTGAAGTTGTTGCTGAGATAGATTATTTTCTTTTAGAAATTGTATTGTCTTATTCCTAAAAGGGCACTTTTTGTCATTGCTAACGAAGAAAATTTCTTTTGAATAATCAATGGTACATTTTTCTTTCGCTTTTAATAAGCCTACAGAAATTGAGGTTGTGAACACTTTTTTAAACGATGCGTCAGGATAATCCTCATAAGTTATGACCATATCAACTTTTTGTTGCTGCAGTAATTTTTGCAAATGACTACTACTTTCTACATATATTTGATAATTTCTGAAATTTACTTTAATACGCTTACTTAAATAATTTGTCAAAATAGATTGTGACGTCGCTATTATATAAGAAGAACCACTCGTTTTAATTTCATCTTTTACTTCTTCTAATAGAGTTAATATTTTATTCGTGTAATCTAATAAAATGTCACCAGCAGGTAACAAGGAAACACCTTTGTTATCTCTATGTAGTAAAGGTGTTTCTAACTCTTGTTCTAATTTTTTAATTCGCTCAGTTACGTTCGGTTGAACATATCCTAACTCTTTAGCAGCTTTACTAATAGAACCCTCACTGGCTACAGTTTTGAATATAATAAGATCATTTATTTCCAAGTATCTCAGCCCCTTATGCACTATCATTATAAATGATACCAAACATAATTTATACCTATTTTACGTTAGCCACTTATCGATTTATCATAATGTATATAAGATTGAAAGTGAGTGATAAACATGATTGGAATGCAATATAAGGTCATTCTTCCAAAGGATTATGACATGGAGATTATTAAGAAAAGGGTAAAGGATAATGGCTATAAAACTGATGGTTTCCAAGAACTAAATTTTAAAGCTTATTTAATTACGGAAACGGAGAAAAACGGGAATTTTTATAACTGCTATGCACCTTTATATATTTGGAATGGTCATGAAGGGATGAATAAATTTATCTTTGAAGGGTATTACGATAACATTTTACAATCTTTTGGATGGCAACAAATACATATAGGTGTTCCATTAGTGGTTAATCTAAGTGATGGATTTAAGAAAAGTAGATATGTTGTTGAATATGCAGGAAGTATTTCTCAAAGTAAAACGTTGATTGGGACTCAATTAAACATGATGAATGAAGATGTACAAAACAACGAAAAGTGTTTAGGGAATGTAATCGTTTATAATCCGGATAAATGGGGATATAGTAGGTTTGAGTTTTATGAAGAGAAGCCTGATATTGTAGTAAATAAGGGTGTTACAGTATATGAGATTTTACACATTTCACGATGAAATTTTGTTGTATATTAAAAATAAGAAAAGGAATGAAAGTCTATGCCTTTTGTGAAGATTTATTATTCTGAAAACACATTAAATGAAGAAGAGTTGGAAAAAATGGGTGAATGTATCCATCTTTCATTAATTGAACATTTTAACATCCCTGAAAATGATTATTTTCAAATGTTCTTACCTTACCAACAAAACAAATTTTTATATAATCCATATTATTTGTTGGAAAGAGGAGAAAAGAGAACAGAGAATATGATTTATGTTTCTATTACATGTGGACCGGGAAGAACGGTGCAACAGAAAAAAGATTTGTATCAATCGGTATCCTTAAAAATAACGGAATATTCCGACGTTAAAACTTCGGATATTTTTATTACACTAAATGAGACAGCTGCTGAAAACTGGTCATTTGGTCAAGGGATAGCACAAATGGTGAAAATAAAGGGAGAAAAAAATGAAAAATGAACTTATTGAAGTACATATTAAAAAGAAAATGAGAGAAATGTCACCTGCATTTGCTCATTATAGTGAAAAGATATTATTTGAGGAAGTGTGGCGGGATGCCACTTTAACATTAAGAGAAAGAAGTTTGTGTACTGTGTCAGCACTAATCAGTCTCGGTAATACAGAACAATTACAATTTCATCTGAAGCTAGCTAAACAAAATGGGGTTATGGAGAATGAATTGGTTGCATTAATAACACATATGGCTTTTTACGTTGGTTGGCCAAAAGCTATGGCAGCTTTAAATATAGTAATGAATGAAATGAAAAGTTAAGAATAATGATAAGTAAGAATTCATGTTTATATGAATTCTTACTTATCATTATTTATGCAATACTCTATCGCTATATTTATTACATTTTATCTTGCTTTTTTATCACTTGCGTAGTAAAGTGATAGTAAGATGAACGCTAGGAAGTGATGAAACATGCGTGATAATACGATAGGATCATTAATATGGTTACGTTTAATACGATTTACGAACCAAAGTAATCAAATGTCAAATGAGTTTTTAAAACGTTTTGATTTAACGACAGCTCAATTTGATGTGCTTTTGCAAATACGTACGTATCAACCACTCACACAAATGGAGTTAGCTGAAAAGGTAACTGTTACACAAGGTGGCATTTCTCGAATGTTAACTCGTCTTGAAAAAGAAGGATATATTGTACGAAAACAAGATTGGAAAACGAAAACAATTAGTCTTACAGAGCAAGGAGAAGCTGCTTTAGAGAGAGCATTGCCAGAGCAACTTGCATTTCAATCTTCGTTTTTTGATGATGTATTAAATGAAGAAGAGCAGAAAATATTATACGAGCTGATGACGAAAGTTCATAAGCATAGCGAAAAAAAAGAATTACCGCAAGAGTAATTTTTTTTACCTCATCAATTGACTAATCAAGTGATGAGGTAGGTAATACGGAGATATACTTGACTTACCAACGTTTTTAGAAGAAAAACTAATACTACATTATTAAAGGGGAGAGTAACTATGGAAAAATACCGTATAGATATAAGAAAAGGAATTGAGTTTGGGTTATATTCAATTGGCGATCATGTTTTAAATCCACATAATGGGGAGAAAATTACGCCAGAAAAAAGAATTCACGAACTAATTGAAACAGCTAAGTTAGCAGATGAGGCAGGGCTTGATGTGTTTGCTGTAGGCGAAAGTCATCAAACGCATTTTACAACGCAAGCTCATACAGTTATTTTAGGTGCGGTCGCGCAAGCTACGAAAAATATAAAAATTGCAAGTTCCGCAACGATATTAAGTACATCTGACCCAGTTCGAGTATATGAGGATTTCGCTACCATTGACTTGATTTCTAATGGTCGTGCTGAAATCGTAGCTGGTCGTGGATCTCGTATTGGAGGATATAGTTTACTTGGTTATGATGTGAATGATTATGAAGAGTTATTTGAAGAGAAGATGGATCTTTTATTAAAAATTAATAAAGAGGAACATGTAACATGGAATGGGCAGTTCAGAGCACCACTTGAGCATGCTTCAGTTATCCCTAGAGCTAAAAATAATAACCTGCCAATTTGGCGTGCGGTTGGTGGACCGCCAGCTAGTGCAATTAAAGCAGGACGTGCAGGTGTGCCAATGATGATAACA
This sequence comes from Bacillus sp. ME78, assembly GCF_903970865.1. Lineage (NCBI taxonomy): Bacteria > Bacillati > Bacillota > Bacilli > Caryophanales > Bacillaceae > Bacillus > Bacillus sp. ME78. Next base: position 44,223 of record NZ_CAJCKK010000011.1, on the reverse strand, counting down.
ACACTTGGTGGTCCAGCAATTAACTTTAAAGTGTCAGTAGATGCTTACCGCGAGGCTGCTCAGCAAAGTGGATTTGATCCAGCTAGTTTACCAGTTGCGACAACGAGTTTATTTTATACGGCAAAAAATTCACAAGATGCACTTAGTGAATATTACCCTCACATTAATGCTGGTATGCTTACACTGCGCGGTGGTGGGTATCCGAAACAGCAATTTACAAATGCAATAGATTACCGCGATGCTTTAATGATTGGTAGCCCACAACAAATCATTGAGAAAATGCTTTACCAATATGAATTGTTTGGCCAACAACGCTTTATGGCACAAATTGATTTTGGCGGTGTACCATTTGATAAAATTGAGAAAAATATTGAATTAATTGCTACTGAAATATTACCAGCCGTTAGAAAACATACAGCAAAATAAATAAAAAAACTGGGAGTCTAATTGACTCTCAGTTTTTTTATTTGTTATGGAAAAATGACAAAAAAATGAACTTTTAGTCGAGGGAGAGGGAAGTTATTTTCTATTTTTGAATAACATTATTTCGAGTTTGAATTTTGAAAATACATTTTTCTCTTGACAAAAAATAAGCATTTATCGAGGGTAGTTTCGAGGACATTTTTTCGGTTGAAAGTCAAGTGTATGAAGAAAAAACGATTGTTTTATAGATATAAAAGTAAGCCGTATATTGAAAAAACACATTTTGCTAATGAAAAAAATCTGATTCAAAAAAATGACAAAAGACATATTTCAGACAAAATGATGTCAATAATACGTCAAAAATAACCTGAATTTACTATGCAGGTATATTATACAATTCGATTAACGAATAAAACACTACAGAAATAGTGAAAAGGTAAAAAATAGCATTACAATAGTTTGAAAAACTGAAACTTCATATTTTTCGACAATACATACAAAATGTTTTTGTCTTTTCGTATTTCTTAATAATTGAGTTTGATAAGATTGCTCAATTAACTTTTATTATAAAAACTATGAAGGAAGTGATTTTAGTATGGAAACGCTCGAATTGGCACGAATACAGTTCGCATCAACAACGATTTTCCATTACTTTTTTGTTCCGCTGTCAATTGGTTTAGCTTTTATTATTGCGATCATGCAAACGTTGTATGTGGTAAAAGGGCAAGAAGTATATAAGAAGATGGCAAAGTTTTGGACGCAATTATTCCTTATTAACTTTGCAGTAGGTGTAGTAACAGGTATTTTACAAGAATTTCAGTTTGGTATGAACTGGTCAACATATTCACGTTTTGTAGGTGATGTATTTGGTCCCTCGCTTGCAATTGAAGGATTACTGGCATTTTTCATTGAGTCTACATTCCTAGGTTTATGGGTATTCGGTGAGGATAAATTACCGAAGCGAATTCACTTAATGTGTATTTGGCTCCTTTCAATTGGAACGATGTTATCAGCATTCTGGATTTTAACTGCAAGTGCATTTATGCAGTCACCTGTCGGGTATGAAATGGCAGCTGATGGTCGTGCACAAATGAATGATTTCTTAGCCATTATTCAAAACCCACAACTATGGGTACAATTCCCGCATACAATTACAGCAGCAATTGCAACAGGTGCATTCTTTATTGCGGGTGTAAGTGCATGGAAAATTACAAAAGGACAAGAAACTGTAGTATTTAAAAAATCTTTCCGCATTTCTATCATTGTTGGAACAATTACAACGGCGCTTGTATTATTCTTCGGTCATGCACAAGCGCAACAATTAATTAAGACACATCCAATGAAGATGGCGGCAGCTGAAGCGCTATGGAATACAAGTGAGGATCCAGCGCCATTTACAGTATTTTCGAAAATTGATACAGAGAAGAAAGAAAATTCGTTTGAAATTCAAATCCCTTATATGCTAAGTCTATTATCGTATGATAAGTTTAGCGGTCAAGTTGAAGGGATGAATCAAATTCAAAAACAATATGAAGAAAAATATGGACCTGGAGATTATATTCCTCCAGTGCATACAATGTTTTGGAGTTTTAGAGCGATGGTAATGAGTGGAACATTCATGCTTCTTCTAGGAGCTTACGGATGGTTCTTATCAAGAAAAGATCGTTTAGCTGAAAAAACGTGGTATTTAAAATTAATGGTGTATGCAATTTCTCTTCCATTCATCGGTAATACAGTAGGGTGGATTATGACTGAAATGGGTCGTCAACCTTGGGTTGTATTTGGTGTAATGAAAACAGAAGATGCTGTATCACCAAATGTAACATTCGGTGAAGTATTATTCTCACTTATTTCATTCACATCAATGTATTTAATTATGGGTGGAATTTGTGTGTACTTATTTGTTCGTACCATTAAGGGCCACAAGAATAAGAAAACGAAAAAGGATTATCAAAGCCATGATCCATTTGATAAGGAGGAAGAGTATGTTATCTCTTAATGAGTTATGGTTTTTAGTTATTGCAATCTTATTTGTTGGATTCTTCGTACTGGAAGGTTTCGACTTTGGGGTAGGAATGGTTTCGAGGTTTTTAGGAAAGAATGATTTTGAAAAACGAGTTTACTTAAATACAATAGGACCGTTCTGGCACGCGAATGAAGTATGGCTTGTTTGTGCTGGTGGAGCCATGTTTGCGGCATTTCCGCACTGGTATGCAACTTTATTTAGTGGTTTTTATATTCCGTTTGTATTTATGCTTCTTGCTTTAATTTTAAGAGGTGTTTCCTTTAAATTTCGTGCGAAAATAGATAATCATAAATGGAAGAGTGCGTGGGATTGGGGGATGTTTATTGGAAGTATGTTACCTCCTATCCTTTGGGGAGTTGCGATTGCAAACTTTATGGTAGGTGTACCTATTGATGAGAGTAAAAATGTTGTAGGTGGATTCCTGCAATTACTTCATCCATTTGCGTTACTTGGGGGAGTAATGTTTCTCCTACTATGTATTGTTCACGGATTACAATTTCTTACGATACGTACAACTGGTAAATTGAGAGAACGTGCACGAAATGCTGCAATAAAAATTGCACCATTTTCATTAATTACACTTCTTGTTTTTGCTGGTGTGGGGTTATGGAAAACCGACATTTTCACTGCTCATGGAACAGAATGGATTATGGTACCAATCGGAGCTTTTGTAGCACTATTAGTGTCCACGTTATTAAATAAAAGAAGAAGAGATGGTTGGGCTTTCTTTATGACGAGTTTAACAATCATTTTACTAAGTGCGAGTGTATTTATCGGTATGTTCCCACGTGTTATGATTAGCTCTTTAGGAGCAATGAATGATTTGACAATTTACAACGCAGCATCAGGAGCTTATGCATTAAAACTTATGACTTACTTTGCGATTGCTATTTTGCCTTTCGTTATCGGAAGTCAAATATGGAGTTATTATGTATTTAGACAACCTGTTAAGTCAGACAACGATTTGGAGTACTAATGAAAAGAAAAAGAGGACTTCCGTCTTATCCCGGTAGCCGTATTTTATATGTAGCGTTAACGATTATTAGTATTTTAGAAGCTTTTAGCATTATTGCGCAAACAATCTTTTTAGCACGAGCTATTACGTTTTTATTTCATGGAGAGACAGTACAAACAATATTAAGTGAAATTGTTTATTTTGGTATCGCGTTTGCAGCGCGTAACATAGTAGTTCGAACATCACAAATATTAGTGGAACGTTTTGCCGAAAAAACAGGGTCGTTACTAAGAAAACAATTGATAGAGGCATATTTCACATTAGGTCCAAGGTATGTTCAAACTGTTGGAACGGGTCATCTGGTTACCTTATCAATTGAGGGGATTGAGAAATTTAAAACATATATTGAATTAACGATTCCTAAAATGATTAGAAGTAGTATCGTTCCAGGTCTAATTGTACTATATGTTTTTACGCTAGATATTGAGTCTGGAATCATTTTAGTTGTAACGATTCCTATCGTGATTATATTTATGATTCTTCTCGGATTAGCAGCGCAAAAAATGGCAGATAGTCAGTATGAGATATATCGTGTACTTTCGAACCATTTTGTAGATACGTTAAAAGGTTTAGAAACATTAAAGTATTTAGGGAAAAGTGAACAGCACGAAGGAAAGATTGAAAAAGTAAGTAAAAGATATAGAAAAGCAACGATGCGTACTTTGCGAGTTGCTTTTCTTTCTTCTTTTGCATTAGATTTCTTTACGAGTTTATCAATCGCGTTTGTGGCAGTTGGATTAGGGATACGTTTAATAGATGAAACGATTATACTATTACCAGCCCTTACAATTTTGATTTTAGCTCCGGAATATTTTCTGCCGATTAAACAAGTGGGAGCAAATTATCATGCGACATTAGATGGACAAATTGCGATGGAGCAAATAGAAGAGATTTTGCAACAACAAAAAGGAATACAAAAGAAAGATTTAAATGAAGATATAGTATGGAATGCCTCTAGTAGCTTGAAATTACAAGATATCAAAGTTAATAATGCTGAATCTGAAAAGGCTATATTAGAAGGGATTAATTTTACTTGGGAAGGTAACGGTGCTATTGGTGTTATTGGTGAAAGTGGTGCAGGGAAATCGACGTTAATCGACGTATTAGCAGGTTTTTTATCTCCTTCGAGTGGAAAGATGTTAGTAAATGGTGTAGAAGTTGATGGATCTACTCGTGAAGATTGGCAAAAAAATATTGCTTATATTCCGCAGCAACCCTATATATTTCCGCTTTCATTAAAGGATAATATTCGTTTTTATGAAACAAATGCAACAGATGAAGAAGTTGAAAGAGTTATTAATGAAGTCGGCCTTCGTTCACTCGTTACATCACTTCCAAATGGGATGCACGAAAGAATTGGAGAAGGTGGACGTATGCTAAGTGGCGGACAAGAACAGCGTGTTGCTATGGCGCGTGCGCTTTTAAGTAAAAAACCAATCATTTTATTAGATGAGCCTACGGCACATCTTGATATTGAAACCGAATTTGAAATAAAGCAAGCGATGTTACGTCTATTTAATGGAAAGTTAGTATTTTTAGCAACTCACCGTCTACATTGGATGAAACAAATGGACCATATCCTTATTTTAAATAAAGGGGAAATGAAAGAAAGTGGGACGTATGAAGAACTTTTAGAGAATGAGACATTACATTTTCATAGGGAAGAGAGGGGAGAGAAATGAGTAACTGGGTTAAACCTTATATAAAACAAAATAAAGGTAGAATGACTTTAACTATTTTCCTTGGTCTTCTTGGAGTTAGTTCAGGAGCGATGTTACTTTTTATTTCAGGTTATTTAATCTCAAAATCTGCCCTTAGACCAGAAAATGTAATGGCTGTATATGTTCCTATTGTTGCAACAAGAGCGTTTAGTATAGGGCAAGCTGTGTTTCATTATATAGAGCGCTTAGTCGGACATGATGTCGTACTACGTATATTAGAAAAAATGAGAACGAAGCTATATAGAATAGTAGAACCACAGGCGTTATTTTTCCGTTCTCGATTTCAAACGGGTGATATGTTAGGAGTGTTATCCGAAGATATAGAGCATTTGCAAAACCTATATTTACGTACAATATTTCCTAGTATATTAGCGCTAGTTGTTTATAGTATCTTCGTACTTGTTATCGGTGCATTTGACCTTGTGTTTGCACTTATTGTAGGTTGTATGTTAGCTATTATCGTGTTTCTTCTTCCATTTGTATCATTACTTTTGATGAAGAAACACCATGTTACTTTAAAGCAAGGCAGAAGCCGTTTGTATCAACAACTGACAGATGCTGTTTTTGGATTATCTGATTGGCAAGCAAGTGGTCGTAAAGATGAATTTATTAATGAGTATGTAAAACAAAATGATCAGTTGTTAAAAATCGAAAAGAGAGTGAAACGCTGGTATCATATTCGGGACAGTATCATTCAATTAGTAGTAGGTATTGTAGTTATTTCGATGATCATATGGACTGGGAATGGAGCGGCAAGTGAACAAATTGCTCCTACAGTTATCGCAGCTTTCGTATTAATGACTTTATCTGTAACGAACGCGCTTATTCCTATTGCAGATGCCATCGATCGAATACCGTCGTACGTAGAATCTACCCATCGTCTTAATGGCGTAGAAAGTGATAGTGTTTTACATGATGAAACGGATTTGCATGGAGAGAAAGATTATATTGAACCAAAACATGTAGATATTGAACTGAATCACGTATCGTATAGTTATCCAGATAGTAATGAGATTGTATTAAAAGATGTATCATTACAAATAAAAGCAGGGAAGAAAATTGCTATTTTAGGGAGAAGTGGGACAGGGAAATCTACTTTACTAAAATTGTTAACAGGGGCGTTAAGCCCAGTAAATGGCCAAGTTGTATTGAATGGTGAACGAGCTCATACGAATCTTTTATCTAAATATATTTCTGTATTAAATCAAAAGCCGCATTTGTTTGATACGACAATTGGAAATAATGTACGAATTGGCAAACCAGAGGCGACGGATGAAGAGATATGGAAAGCTTTAGAGAAAGCACAACTAGCTTCACATGTTACTTCTCTTCCAGACGGATTACAAACAAAAATGCATGAAATGGGAAAGCGGTTTTCTGGTGGGGAAAGACAAAGAGTTGCTTTTGCTAGAACTCTTATGCAAGAAACACCAATTATTGTACTTGATGAACCGACTATCGGTTTAGATCCAAAAACAGAATTGTCTTTAATTGAAACTATGTTTTCTGCAACGGAAGAAAAGACGGTTATTTGGATTACGCACCATCTTGTAGGAATAGAACATGTAGACGAAGTTATATTCCTTGATCGTGGCCAAATTGTCATGCAAGGTAGTCATAAACAACTTCTGAAAGAAAATGAAAAGTATCGTAAACTTTATGAGTTAGATAAAGGAATATAATTTGAATAAGCAATAATTGTAAAAATAGCTACGCCTAATGGTGAAGCTATTTTTTTGTTAGATTGCAGGTGTATATGATTGTTACGAATTAAAAATGAATTTCATATTATACATATAATGGAGGGATGTGCATGAAGGAGCAATATAAAATCATTGTTTTAAGTGATGAATTATCAGGGGATAGGATTCGAAATACATTAGACAAAAATAAATGTAAAACAATAGTTCATGTTATAGACGTTTCAGATGTTGTTCGAATAGAAAATTCTTTTCAATATATAGTCATTTGGAGAGTGGACGCAGAAAAACTTACAAATGACTTGATAAATAGGGGCGTGCAAAGTTCAAAAATTATTAATTTAACAAAATACATGTATGAATGGAAGGATAAATTAATTTCTATCTATCAAATAAATCCGGATCTTATGTCTTTATACATTTCTATAAAAAAAGCAAAGAGTGATCCGACGTATGAATTGTTTGCTACCGGTTTGTCTTATCCACATTGTGGCATAAGTACGGAGCTCCTCTCAAAAAAGTCAATAAAATTAACACTTCCATCTCAAGATCTATACTATGATTATTTAATAGCGTCACAAATTCTATCAAACACTCATTCATTTCAATATTGTTTAATAGGAATAGCCTATTTCTCGTTTTACTTTGACATGTCGTTATCCTCTGAAGCATATAGAATTCACAAAGTATATTATCCATTGTTTCAAGATGGTCATCATACTGTAGTTCATTCTCCTCTACCCACTGATGGATTCTTACATCTAAATACTCCGAAACCACTTCTTTCTATTTTTAATTTGCATTTTGAATATATTTTATTAGACGAACTAAAAGATGAATCATTGATACTGCCTTGGATAAACGCTGAATGGAATATCATTCCACTTCACATTCCTTTTGAAGAACACGGGAAAATAAGAGCAGCTTCACATGCTAAATTGGTGTATCCTCATACTTTAGTTGAAAATAAAATGATTTTTAAGAAATATTTAGAATTACTGTTGAAAAACGATATAAAGCCATTAATTGTTGTGTTCCCCGTTACTTCACATTATTTCAATTGTAGTAGTAAGAAATTAAAAGAAGATTTTTATAAAGTTATAAATGAGTTTCAAACTCAATATTCTTTTCAAATCATAGATCTATTTGATTCGCCATTATTTTGTGAGGATGATTTTTATGATAGTGATCATATGAATAAAAAAGGTGCAAATAAAATGTCCGCGTTATTAAATATGTTTATTCAGGAACGAAAAGTATGATATTTTGTTTCGTGTTTGCATAAAAGTATATAGGCTCCATACAGTTAAAGTAATGTGATTTTTGTGTCGCGTATATAAATAGTATGCGAAGAGGTGAGAGAGTTAAAATGAGAACTCGTATTGAAAGAACTGAAGAGGTGGTAGAGCAACTTCCATTGGTAAGTGTATTAATTCCTACGTATAATCGTCCTCACTACTTTGAAAAGGCTTTATGTAGTGTGTTAGAACAAACGTACCCTAATATAGAAATTATAGTTGGAGATGACAGCACGAATGACGAAACAGAAAAGATGTTACAAAAATATTTATGTAATCATTCAAATATTATTTATATAAAAAACAGATTAACTCTCGGACAGTTTGAAAATGCGTTAATGTTATTTCATGAAGCGAATGGTGAGTATATAAATTTTTTAATGGATGATGATATATTTCATGTGAATAAAATTGAAAAGATGATGAAGTACTTTTTCAATGATCTAGATAATGAAATTAAGCTAGTAACATCTCATCGTCAAGTAATTGATGATAAAGGGAAAGAACTACGCCATATTTATTCAACTGTCCGTTTATTTGAAGAGGATACGATTATAGAGGGGACAGAATTAGGAAATAAGGTAATTGTGGATCAAAAAAATTATATTGGAGAACCGACAACAGTTTTATTTCGTAAAAATGATTTGCAAGAACCGTATGGGATTTTTGATAAGAGGCGGTATTTATGTAACGTAGATATAGCTTCATGGTTATCTTTATTAAGTAAAGGAAAAGCAGTATATATAGCAGAGACACTTAGTTACTTTCGATTACATCCAGATCAACAGTTAAATGAATCTAATAAAATGATGGATGGGTTAGAAGATTTTTCACACAGTATTATAGCAGGAGAACAATATGGTTTCTTATCCACCGAAAAAGAGTTAGACAAAGCGGTAACTAATTTTCTAGATTATGCAAGAAGGATAGTTCCATCATCCATATTATATACATTAGACTATTACCAAAAAATTAGAGAGAAGAAAATAAACATAGAAAAGAAAAAACAACATATAAATAATAATTCTTCTTTACCGAAAGTAAGTATACTTATTCCTGCGTACAATAGACCTTATTACTTGGAATTAGCACTCAACAGTGCTCTGAATCAAACATATGAAAATATAGAAATTATTATTTCTGACGACAGTACAAATAATGAAGTCAATGCTATGATTCAACCGTACTTACGTGAATATGAGTGTATTACATATGTTAAAAATGAAACGCCGTTAGTTGCCGAAAACTTTAATAAGTGTGTAGAACTTGCGGATGGGGACTATATAAACTTTTTATTAGATGATGATTTATTTCATCATGAAAAGATCGAGAGAATGATGCAATACTTTTTGACGTTAGAAAATATTTCATTTGTGACGTCATATCGTGAACTGATTGATGAGAATGGAGAGATATTACCACCTTCAACATTGAATATGAAAATCGCGAAAGAAACTACACTTTTTGAAGGAAAAGAATTAGGGAATTATATGTTAAAAAACTTAAAAAATGTAGTTGGTGAGCCGACAACTGTTTTATTTAATCGTGATTTGTTTGACGGGAAGTTTGGGTATTTTAAAGGAAAGGCTTATTCTGCTATTAATGACATTGCAACTTGGCTAGATATGATGAGGAAAGGAAAAGTAGTTTATATACAAGAACCTCTTAGTTATTTTAGACAACATAGTGGCCAAAATCAAAAACAAATGCATTTTATTTTAATGACAATTGAAGAGTGGATTGAATTAATTATAGATGCATATAATAGTGGATTTTTAAGCTCCGAAAGTGAGTATAAAGAGAGTTTATCTTATTGTTTAGAAAATGCGGGATTTATAGTTAAGGATGCAGTAAGAAATGGCGAACTAGATCAAATTTATAATGAAAAGATAAAAAAAGGGTTAAACAAGTTAGTTGCTCATATGTTCGAGAAAGAATCTTGTTATTGTCAATATTGCAATAAACAATTTGAAAAATTTTCACCTTGGCCAGCACATTATGATTTTCCGAAATATAAATTTGAGATGTGGAATAAAGATACAGGGATATGTCCAGTTTGTAATTCGATGGATCGTGAAAGATTGTATCGTGCGTACATTGAAACGGAAACGGACTTGTTAAATAGAAACTATACAATGCTTCATATTGCACCTGAAGCGAAGTTAAGAGATTGGTTTAACGAGTATAAAAATATTACGTATGTATGTGGTGACTTAGAACCAAAGGATCCATTAATGAAGGAAATTGATGTTACAAGGATTACATATGATAGTAATACTTTTGATGTAATATTATGTAGTCATGTGTTAGAACACGTTCCTGATGATGACAAAGCAATGCGAGAGTTATATAGAGTGTTAAAGCCAAATGGATGGGGAATTATTCAAGTACCAATCGTAATGAATGTAGATTTTATTGTAGAGAATGAATTAATTGTAACACCACAATTGAGGAAACTAGCTTTTGGTCAAGAAGATCATGTGAGAATTTATAATCAATCGGGATTTATTCAACGATTAATGAATGCAGGATTTAAGGTAGAATTATATAACATAGCAGAAAAACAAGGAATGAAAAGTGCTAGGAAATTTGGATTATCTGAAACAGATATGCTCTATATTGTCCGAAAATGATAGGAAGGAATAGATAGATATGGAGAATATTCCTTTTTTACGTGCTTCAACTGTACCTGTAAGTGAGTATTTGGACGAATTGAAGGAAATTGATACATCTCACATATATACGAATTATGGACCTATAAATCAACGTTTTGAGGAAACAATTATGTCGTCATTTTTTCAAAACAGGGGAGCTGTTACAACAGTAGCAAACGCAACGTTAGGGTTAATGGCGGCTATTCAACTAAAGAAAAGAAGAAAGGGAAAGTATGCTCTCATGCCTAGCTTTACATTCCCTGCGACTGCTTTAGCCGCTATTTGGTGTGGATTGGAACCTTACTTTATTGATATTTCAATAGATGATTGGTATATGGATAAAACGGTACTTTTGGATAAGATAGAAGAATTAAAAGAAGAGGTTGCGATTGTTGTCCCGTACGCCACCTTTGGATCATGGATGAACTTAGAAGAATATGAAGAATTAGAGAAGAAGGGGATTCCGGTTGTCGTAGATGCGGCGCCGGGATTTGGATTAATGAATGGAGGGATGCATTACGGTCAAGATTTTAGTGGAATGATCGTATATAGCTTTCATGCAACAAAGCCGTTCGGAATTGGTGAAGGAGGGCTCATATATAGTAAAAACGAAGAAGATATACAACGTATTAAAAGAATGGGGAATTTCGGATTTGATAAAAATCGTGAATGCACGATGATGGGGTTTAATTGTAAAATGTCTGAATACGCAGCAGCTATTGGGATTGCGACTATAAAAAAGTGGGATCAAAAATTAAAAGAACGCACCCGTATTTCTGAATGGTATAAACAGTTGTTACAAAATACTGGGTTAATGAAAAAAGGGTGGAATGTCCAAAAGACAGAAGCAGTTATTCACCAATTTATGCCTATCATTTGTCCAGAAGAAGTTCGCAACATACAAGTAATAGAAGAACTGAAAAAACAGAAAATAGAAGCTAGATTATACTTTTCACCATCTTGCCACCAACAAGTTCTTTTTAAAAACTATAAGTCTACAGATTTAACAAAAACGAATAAAATAGCAAAACGAATCGTAAGTTTACCTTTATGGGAAGGAATGACGAAAGAACTAGTAGAGCAAATTGTAATCTGTTTAGAGCAGAAGGTGGTGTCGGTAGATGAATAGTTTTTATAGTCAAGAAGAACTAAAGAAAATTGGATTTTTATCTGTTGGGAAAAATGTATTGGTTAGTAAAAAAGCAAGTATATATAATCCGAGTGCTATATCAGTTGGCAATCATGTAAGAATTGATGATTTTTGCATTTTAAGTGGTAAAATCACAATTGGAAGTTATTCGCACATCTCGGCGTATACAGCGTTATATGGAGGGGAAATTGGGATTGAAATGCATGACTTTGCAAACATTTCAGCTAAAACAATCGTATATGCAGTACTTGATGATTTCAGTGGAAATACATTAATGGGGCCAACCGTCCCGAATCAATATAGGAATGTGAAAGTAGGAAAAGTTATTTTTAAAAAACATGTGATTATTGGTGCTAATTCTATTATTTTTCCAAATGTAACTGTAGGAGAAGGTACGGCAGTCGGCGCGATGAGTATGGTAAAAGAGAGTTTAGATGATTGGTATATTTACGCTGGAGTTCCCGTAAGGAAAGTAAAACCTCGTCAAAAAAAGATGCTAGAGTTGGAAATTGATTTTTTAAAAAGCATTCATTCTTAATAAAAAAGAATGAATGCTTTTTATTTTTATCTCGCTATTTGCCGGGCAGTAAGACTTCACCTCAAAATTCAGCGAAAGCAAAGAAATTAGGTGGGAGCTGATTAAAGTTTCACTTTATGATAGAGCAGAGTGTATCTTAACTTATTATGTTTTAAATTTTGCTGACCAAGGCAATACTGAGCCATAGTGAATGTAAAGTTGGAGGGCGAGCGTATATGTTTGATGAGGATGGGATTGTTTTAATTATGGAACCAGCTGATGAAAGAAACTTGAGGAGATTTATTTTTTCAGTGCCACAGTCAGTGTATGAAAAGAAGGGGATTACATTACACTATGGAGCAGCTATAGGACAAGGATATATGGATATAATTGAAGATATTATAAGCGTACATATAGAAATAGATGTTGTAACAATAATAGGGCATGTAAGAGTATAAATAGCTATTTGAAAAAAGGTTGTAAGCAATTTAGCTAGAAGTTATGATAGAGAAAATTATAGACAATTATAAAGACGAAGGGAGTCTGAAATGAAAATAAAATCAATTTTATTAGTATTTATAGTTTCAATTGGTTTAATGGGATGTTCAATAGTGGAGGAAGGAAAGAACTCCATAGATTATGCTCAAAAGGCGACAGACTATGTAAATGAAATAAGCGCATTTGCAAATGAAGCACCGGCATTAGCAGAGAAAGCTATTAACGATGGGACAGCTCGAAAAGAATTAGAAACGAAGCTGAATGAAATTAAACAAGATATACCAGCTTTCAATGAATTAACGCCACCAGATGTAGCGAAGGATCTTCATCAACAAATCGTTGGATATAATGAAAAGCTAAATTCGTTAATTGATACGTCTATGAAAAAGATAGAGGAAGGAAAAATGGACGTAGAGCAATTTAAAAACTCAGAGCTCATGCAGACGATAGATCAAGTTCGTGATTTGAAAGATAAGGTGCAAAATTTAGGTCAATAACAAAAAGCTCCGTTTGTAACAAACGGAGCTTTTTGTTATTGGATACAATAAACGATTACACCAACGATAATAATCATGTTGCCGATGAGTTTACGTTTCGTTATTTTTTCCCCTAGGAAATACCAACCGAAAATTAATATGATGATATAACTTAAGGATTCTAATGCTGATGCTTGTTTTAATTCCATGCCCTTCATGGCGATTACATTTAATCCAGCATTAAGTACAAATAAAGAGTAACCGATAATAACATAAGGATTCACATATTCTTTTATTCTAGAATCGTATTGTTGTAAAGTAGCTTTTTTTAATAATATTTGTGAGTAATTTGCTAAAATTATCCCGAAAATAAACAATAGCATATAACTATTCATCTTTTGTCACCACCACAATTCCGACGATAATAATAGCTGCACCAAGTAAATGATTCCACTGAATTGTATCTCCAAATAGAAATACTGACCAAAGCATTGACCATAGTATAATAATCCCTCGATGTGAATATGCTTTTGAAATTTCGAAATGTTTAATTACTTGTTGCCATAAAATTGCATATCCGAATAAAAGTATAACTAGTCCGAAATAAGCAACAAAAAATGAGATTGAAGCAATTGGAAATTGAGCTGCCCATTTCATGTAAACCATAATGATAGAATATATCAAAAAAGCTACATGTAAAAATACATAATTTTTAATAGTTGGTTTCATTTATTCACTCTCTTTTACATATAAATATCTATTTATATCTGTTTTTTTAATGATAGATATAGAAATATATTTTGTTTAATCTTTCACATTCCAAATTATATAGTATCATGGCTTTTATTGTAAAACAATAGAAGCCATGCATTCATTTTTTCCAAGATTCTACAATATGTATCGTTTTATTTGTTGCATCCAACTCTACTTGAACACCGAAAGGTATAGTAATCATTGGATGTGTATGACAACAATCGAAGTCAGCTAGAAAAGGAATTTTTTGATTTTGAAGTACTTCCAACAGTATTTCAAAAGGTTTTCGATTTGTACCACAATCATCAAATTGCTCATGTTTTCCAAGAATGATACCTGAAATTTTATCAAATACACCGTTAATTTTAAGGAATGAAAAGCTTCTTTCGATAGTAGCTGCATCTTTTGAACTGTCCTCAATAAAGAGAATATCGCCTTCTTGAATATGTGGCATATAGGGGCTAGCCCAAATTCCTTGTATCGTGTTTAAATTCCCGCCAATAATACGCCCAGTAGCTTTTCCTTCAATTACTGAAATCCAATTGTTTGGTCGAAGTTCTTTCTCCTTCGTCTTTTCTTCCCAATTAATAAATTCATCTGACCAAAATAATGGTTGTTTTATATGATAAGGAAGAGATTGATCATGTAGTAAAGTTTCTGCAAAATATTTGTATGTGCAGTTAACAAAAGGTTCAAATTCGCCAAAGGAAGGGACGAGAGCGGGCCCATAAAATGTAGGGATTCCTGTTTTAGCATAAATTCCTAGTAATAAAGCAGTTGCATCTGAATATCCAATCATTATTTTAGGGTTATTTAGAAAAGCGTCATAA
The DNA here is from genome assembly GCF_903970865.1 of Bacillus sp. ME78. Classification (NCBI taxonomy): domain Bacteria; kingdom Bacillati; phylum Bacillota; class Bacilli; order Caryophanales; family Bacillaceae; genus Bacillus; species Bacillus sp. ME78. Next base: position 29,162 of record NZ_CAJCKK010000011.1, on the reverse strand, counting down.
TCAATATAAGGTAATATTGAATTTGAATTCATCCCACCAATTGTTGACATAATACAAGAAATATTAGGGTTTCTTATCAAGGCATTTAGTTCATCAGCACGCTCTTGTATACTACCAGAACGATAAAAATCATATCGACCTGTTAATGAACCTTCTAATATATGAAACCCTTTCTGTTGTAAGTAAGATTTTGCTCGTCCAAATCTATTTGGGGAAGTGTAGGTTACTGGTGAAGAAGGAGAGTAGATCCCAATTGTGTCTCCATATTTTAATGATTTTGGAAGTAGCATTTGTATGAATCCCTTCTATTAAATAGTTTATTTACAAGATTTTATTGTTGAATATTCTTATATTTCAGTATTATTAGTGTAACATAAACAAATTAAAATAATAATTACTGTATATGAATAAATATACTTTTTACCTTGACTGTATAAAGGAATTGTTGTTAAGGTTAAATGTGAGTGTATAAAAGGTTTGCTAAAGGAGTTTTGAAATGAATCGGTTAAAATGGGGAAGGATGACAGTCCTATTAGTCATTATTTTAGGGATATGTTGGTTCTTATTCCAAGGAAATCAAAAGAGCGTAGCGAATGTAGAAGGACAACCTTTGCAAGTGGCAGAACTACCTAAAGCAGGATTTACTGAAAAAGTAGTCCCGCCAAAGTACATCCCACCAGAAATTAACGCAAAAGCGGCTATGATTATCGATGCGAGTGATGGAGATATTATTTATCAATATAATGAAAATGAAGCTTTTGCACCGGCTAGTATGTCTAAGATGATGACAGCGTATCTCCTACTAGAGAGTATACATAACGGGAAAGTTCGCTGGGAAGATCCAGTTAAAATGAGTGCGAAGGCGGCACAAACAGAGGGAGCGAGAATCCCAGTACAAGTTAATGACACATTAACTGTTAAAGATTTATATCATGCATTAATGATTGAGTCAGCTAATAATTCAGCTGTGGCTTTAGCAGAACATATGGCAAAATCGGAGAAAGATTTCGTTCAGCTTATGGATGCAAAAGCGAAACAGTTAAAAATGTCAGAACATGCTAAATTTGCAAATGCTTCTGGATTACAAGAGCCAGATGGAAGTGAAACAAAAATGACGGCTGGTGATGTAGCACAATTGGCGTATCATCTTATAAAAGATTATCCGGAAATATTAGAAGTGACTCACTTACGTCAAAGTCAGCTAGCATTTAATAATATTAATGTTATAAGCACAAACGACATGTTAAATAAAAATAATAAAAGTTTATATATAGAAGGAATGGACGGACTAAAGACTGGATTTACAGATAGCGCAGGATACTGTTTTACGGGGACTGCAAAGCAAGGTGATAATCGAATTATTACAGTGGTCATGGGGACATCAAGTAAAACAAAACGTTTTACAGAGACAAATAAGTTAATGTCGTATGCATTTGGATTAGTTAATTAAGTAAGTAAAATACGAATCTAGATCGCTACATAAGTAAGACTGTTTGTTGTTACTAATTTTAGATAACAACAAACGGTCTTTTTATTTTAACTTTAAAAAGGAAAAAGATTCTAAATACAAGTGTTATCATTTGAGTTTATTTGTTGCTGTGATATTATAAAGTTATAAGCTTATTAATAATAAGTTTGAGGGGCGTAATATGATGTATACATATGAAATAGCCTCAATTGAAAATTGGAGGGAATTATGATGGCAAAAGATTTTTACTCAGCAATTGAAGACAGAAGATCTATTTATGCAATTAGTAAAGAGCAAGTAGTTTCTGATGAGAAAATTCAAGAAGTGATTTATCATGCTGTAAAACATACACCTTCAGCTTTTAATTCTCAAAGTGCTCGTGTTGTTGTTTTATTAGGAGAACAACATGATAAATTATGGGATATTACGAAAGAAACGTTAAGAAAAATTGTACCTGAAAATAACTTTGCACCTACTGAAGAAAAAATGAATGCATTTAAAAGTGGTTATGGAACGGTTTTATATTTTGAAGACAGTGAAGTTGTGGAAGGCCTTCAAGCAAACTTTGCATTATATAAAGATAATTTCCCAACTTGGTCTCAGCAATCATCAGGAATGTTACAATTTGCAATTTGGACAGCTTTAGAAATTGAAGGGTTTGGTGCTACGTTGCAGCATTACAATCCGCTAATTGATGAAGAAGTGAGAAAAGAGTGGGATGTTCCAGCAAATTGGAAGCTCACTGCGCAAATGCCATTTGGTAAACCGGTAGTACATGCTGGTGAAAAAGAATTCCAACCGTTAGAAAACCGTGTGAAAATTTATAAATAAAATAATTTGATAAAAGGTGAACAGGAATATAACCTGTTCACCTTTTTTATACGTAATAAGGGTTTTTTTGTCCAGCATTTTTCATCTGATTTTTTAATTCATTTTTACGTATTTCAATAGCTGATACTTTTTGTAATGTTATCATTGAAACGAATTGAATAAAAGCATAGTATGGCTCTATATTTTTTTGTATTGGATCATCTATTATATTTTTCACAAATATGCCTCCTCTTTTTATTCCAATAAAATTCCGCATTAATGGGCAGCCCGAGTAGTGAGGGTTAATAATTAGCGGGGGGATAAAACCTTTACTAATTAAAGTTTTATTATGATATATTATGCTATGATTATCCTATAAATTCCATTATCGGAAAAGAAAACAGTTGGTATAGTGTGTGTTTTCTTTAAAGGAGAAATGGTTTTTGTGAAATAAATCTTACAATTCGTCAAATTATTTCAAAATTGTAGATAGTATAGAAATTTAGTTTTCTAAAAATATTATACTATTGATAAATAGAGTGATTTTTGTCATGATGAAAGTATACTTCATGTAAGGAGCTTTATAAGGAAATACATAATGTGGTTTGTATTAGGTTAATAGAATTTTTTATAGAAGATAGAAAAGGGATGTTTTATATTGAGATATTAAATGAAATGTCGAATTTTCATGCGATATATAAGAAATTTGAAAAAATCATTGCAAAAACACTATAATTAATGATAAAGTTCACATGAAGTTCACACGGATTTCACTTTGTTCATTTAAAATGAACTCTGTGTGAAAAATAAAACTCTTGCTAAAAAATGGAACTGGATGAATATTTTACTTTGATAATATTGTAAAGTATTAAAGTTTTAAGTTTTTTTTAAGAGGATAGTAGGGAAAGGAAGTAAAGACAACTTATGAAAAAAGTAATTGCAGGTTTAGCAGCAGCTTCTGTAGCTGGCGTTGCAGTTCCAGGAATGGATTCTGCTCATGCACAAGTTTCAAATGAAGCGCTAAAAGAAATTAATGGACAAACTCAAACTCAAACGACTGTAACTGAAACAAAAACTGTAGAAACAACTTCTGAATTAAAATACACAGTAACTGCTGATGTATTAAATGTTCGTTCAGGTGCTGGTACAGGACATAACGTTATTTCTAAAGTGAAATCAGGTCAAGTGCTACAAGTAGTTGGACAAGAAAACGGTTGGTTCAAAGTAAACGTAAATGGTCAAACAGGTTATGTAAGTGGTGACTTCGTAACGACTGGTGGCAAAACAGGAACGACTGTTCAACAAGGAACAGGTACTTACACAGTAAACGTTTCTTCACTTAACGTACGTACAGGCCCAAGTACATCTCATACAGTATTAGGTTCTGTAAACAAAGGTAAAACAGTACAAGTTGTAGGTGAAGTACAAGATTGGTTTAAAATCAACTTCAATGGTGGAACTGGATACGTAAGCAAAGACTTCGTAACAAAAGGTGGTTCTGCTGTATCTAACGAAACACAACAACCAACTACAAACAACAATACTACAACAGTTCAAACTGGTGGTTCTTATGTTGTTAACACTGGTGCTTTAAAAGTACGTACAGGCCCAGCTACATACAACGCTGTAATCGGTGGAGTAACAAATGGTAAAGTACTAAACGTTACTGGCGCTGAAAATGGCTGGTACAAAATTAACCATAACGGCCGCACGGGTTACGTAAGTGCAGACTTCGTTAAGTTTGTAAAAGGCGGAGTAAACAACGTTACAAATAACAATAACAATAACAATAACAATAACAATAACGTTACAAATAACGTTCAACAACCAGGTAAAGACGTACAAAAACCAACAACAGGTGGAGATACATCTTCAATCGCTGGATTCGCTAGATCTTTAAATGGTTCACCATACAGAACTGCTGGTACAACACCTGCTGGTTTTGACTGCAGTGGATTCATTCACTACGTATTAAATCAAACTGGTCATAAAGGCGCTCGTCAAACAGTTGCTGGATACTGGAGCTCTAAAACAAAAACTAGCAATCCACAACCAGGTGATTTAGTATACTTCCAAAATACTTATAAATCAGGTCCTTCTCACATGGGTGTTTACTTAGGAAACGGTCAGTTCATTAGTGCAGAAACAGATGCAACTGGTGTACGTATTAGTTCTGTAAGTAACTCTTACTGGAGCAAGCACCTATTAGGTTACACAAAAGCATACTAAGAAAAAGTAGTTTTATATACTTTTCGTATAGAGAAAAGGCTTTCCAAGGAAACTTGGGAAGCCTTTTTATAGTTGTATAAATTGGAAGTTTAATAGTTTTTATTTTAAATTTCCATTTAAAAATCGATCATATAAGTCATGGAAATAGTTAGGACGAAATAAGTTTGCTGCATGTCCTGCTAAAGGTATTTCCTTATATAGAACGTTAGGTAAAATAGATTTCAAATCAAATAGACAAGATTTATAGAGATGATCATGCTCTCCCATTACCCATAGTATAGGGTGAGGAAGTGATTTTAATTTAGACTTTAAATCGAATTCTAACCGATGTCGTAATGACTGGGCAATAATGGATGAATGTAATTGTAATCCGAAACGGTAGTAAATATTTCTTGAAATGACTGCAAACGGATTTGCTTTTAGTATACCACTTGGAAAAATAGTATTTGCGTATTGAGAGAGCCATTTAGAGTATTCATCCCCTCGCTTCTCCCAAAAATTTTGGAATACGCTATATAAGCGAGAAGGGTTATTGTAATGTCCTCCAATATGACAAATACTTAATACTTTTTCTGGATGCATTTGTGCAAAAATTGTAGAGATGTAACAGCCGTAACTTAGCGCACAAATATGAGCTTTTTTAATACCTTCTTGTTCATATAAGTTTAATAATTGATTTACGAGACGCTGTAATGAAAAGTCGATTGCTTCTCCTTTATCATCACCGTGACCTAATAAGTCATAAGTTATAATGTTGTAAGAGGCAGAAAATCGTTTTTGCTCCTTTTTGAAGGCGCGACGATTGCCAACTAATCCATGAATAAAAATAATTGTTTCCTTTTCAGAATGTATATTTGTTTGCAAAAAGGATACTCCTTTCACTAACTGGAGATTTATATCGTGTTTTAAATTATTTATCTATAATTTACATAGAATAATATTAAGTACCAGGTAATAATATCAGATGTTTATATCTGTTGTAAAGATGAGTTTTTATGTATATTTTGTAAAAATAGAAAAAGTGTGTTTACATTCAGTTTACATTTGTATCGTATTCTAATTTTAGAAAGAATAGTTTGGTTTAACATGAGGAGATGAACAGGAATGGAAGTTAGAAATGAAATGAAGAAAAAAGGGAGCTGGAGGCAGTTTTTACGCCTTATTCAAGATACAAATCCTCCGAAAGGAATTTTAATTTTTGCGTTATTAATGAGTTTGCTTTCTACGGGAGCGAGTTTATTTATTCCTATGCTAACAAAAGGATTAGTAGATAATTTTTCGCTTTCTTCAATTAGTGCAGGACAAATTGTTGGGTTAGTTGCTTTCTTTGTAATGCAAACTATTGCGGCAGGGTTGTCTATATATTTACTAAATTATATTGGGCAGAAGATTGTAGCGGGACTAAGAGAACGTTTGTGGAAAAAGGTACTTATCTTGCCGGTATCTTATTACGATCAAAATAGAACAGGTGATACCATTAGCCGTATGACGAATGATACAGGTGTTGTGAAAACGTTAATTTCTGAGCATTTGTCAAACTTATTAACAGGTGGTATTTCAATTGTTGGATCGTTAATTGTATTATTTGTGTTAGATTGGAAAATGACTGCGTTACTTTTAACGGTTATTCCGTTGTCTGTATTAATTTTAGTTCCACTTGGACGAAAAATGTATAAGATTTCAAAAGCGCTTCAAGATGAAACGGCATCTTTTACAAGTGTGTTAACGCAAGTGTTATCAGAAATTCGTTTAGTGAAATCTTCAAATACAGAAAAAAGAGAATATGAAACGGGTAATACAGGTATACAAAAGTTATTACAATTTGGTTTGAAAGAAGGAAAAGTGCAAGCGTTAATTTCGCCAGTTATGTCGTTTGTTTTAATGGCACTACTTGTTATTATCGTAGGATATGGCGGGATGAGAGTTTCTAGCGGTGCATTAACAACTGGTGAACTTGTAGCGTTTATTTTGTATTTAGTTCAAATTGTAATGCCGATGAGTCAATTATCTATGTTCTTTACACAATTCCAAAAGGCAATTGGTGCAACGGAAAGAATTAGTACGATTTTAGAATATAAAGTAGAAGATCATGAAACTGGTGTGAAAGTGACAAATGCTAAGCAACCGATCGTTCTTGAAAATGTACATTTTGAGTATAACGAAGAAGAGCAAGTTTTGAAAAATATTGATTTCACAATTGAATCTGGAAAAGTGACAGCGATTGTAGGACCAAGTGGTAGTGGGAAAACAACGTTATTCTCATTACTGGAACGTTTTTATGAGCCAACTAGTGGTGCCATTAAATTAGGAAAAGAATCAATTACGAGTTATTCATTACAGTCATGGCGACGTCAAATCGGTTACGTATCACAAGATAGTCCGTTAATCGATGGAACGATTCGTGATAATATTTGTTACGGCGTTGAAGGTGAAGTAACGGATGAAGAAATTGAAAAAGTAGCAGCAATGGCATATGTTGATGCATTTATTCATGACTTACCAAACGGTTATGCAACAGAAGTTGGAGAACGCGGTGTGAAGCTTTCTGGTGGACAAAGACAGCGAATTGCCATTGCCCGAGCGTTACTTCGAAATCCGCAAATTCTTATGCTCGATGAGGCAACTTCAAGCTTAGATAGTAAATCTGAGTCTGTCGTTCAAAAAGCGTTAAATAACTTAATGAAAGGCAGAACAACGTTAGTGATTGCGCATAGACTTTCTACTGTTGTAGATGCAGATAAAATTATCTTTATTGAAAAAGGGAATCTTACAGGTAGTGGTACGCATGATGAATTATTACAGACGCATGATATGTATCGTGAGTTTGCAACGCAACAATTGAAAATTAAAGAGGGTGCATTTTAAAAAAATATATTAGATGCTAAGTAGAAAGGAAATGGTTCCTTTGATACCTAAAATTTTAATAGTAGACGACGATCCACACATTAGGGAACTCGTTTCTGTATTTTTAGAACGAGAAGGTTTTCAAACATATGAGGCAATTGATGGAGTAGATGCACTTCGGAAAATGGATGACGTAAAAGTCGATATGGTTATTCTTGATATCATGATGCCAAATATGGATGGATTTGATGTATGTTTTGAATTAAGAAAATACTATGATATCCCGGTTCTGATGCTAACTGCCAAAGGGGAAACATCACAAAAAGTAAAAGGATTTCACCTTGGGACAGATGATTATCTTGTAAAGCCATTTGACCCTATAGAACTAGTAGTGAGAGTAAAGGCATTATTGAAACGTTACCAAATTACAGTTTCACAATCGATTCAAGTTGGAAATGTATTATTAAATCGTAAAACATTCGAAGTTACATCTGGAGAACAAACGGTTATGTTACCGTTAAAAGAATTTGAGCTGCTCTTTACTTTAGGGTCTAAATCGGGAAGAACTTGTTCGAGAGAGCAATTAATTGAAGAAATATGGGGATATGATTTTGAAGGGAATGAACGTACACTAGACGTTCATATTAATCGGTTACGTGAGAAGTTTCAAGAAGAGCAGTCGAAATTTAGTATTAAAACAATAAGAGGATTAGGGTATCGCTTAGAGGTAAGTAAATGAGAAAAAGAAAACGAATGAGTAAGTTGAAGATGCTGAAAGTATTTGGAGCGGTATTAGCGCTCTTTTCTTTTCTTACTATCATTTGGTCTATCGCATTTTATGTAGCAACTAGTATATTGAATGCTTTTGACGTAAACGTATCGCCATTTGTTGCCTTTCTAATTAGTGATATGGTCGGTTTTGTATTTATTATTCTTATTTGGACATTAATTGGAATATTAATGAGGCCAAAACGAGAGGCAATGATTTGGACTATTATTGAACCGATACAAAAAATTGCAAAAGGAGACTTCTCCGTAAAAATACGAAATGAAGAAAAGTATGATGGAGAAATTGGTGTGCTCGTAAAAAGTATAAATGATATGACAGATGAACTGAATACGATGGAGAAAATGAGACAAGAATTTGTATCGAATGTTTCTCATGAAATACAGTCACCATTAACTTCTATAAAAGGATTTGCTAGAGCACTACAAGACGATAATCTTTCTGAGGAAAAAAGAAAACATTATCTTACCATTATTGAAACTGAAACAACGAGATTATCTAAACTAAGTCAAAACTTATTGAAGCTAACTCTTTTAGAATCAGAAGAGTATATACCAGAAAGAGTGAGTTATCGATTAGATCAGCAGTTAAAGCAAATTGTGTTAAATAGTGAACCACTCTGGGCTGAAAAAGAAATCGAGTTAGAACTAGATTTAGAAAAAGTACATGTTATTGCTGACCAAGAAAGTATGAGTCAAGTGTGGATTAATTTAATTCATAATAGTATTAAATTTACTCCAAGCGGTGGTACGATTACTATTCAGTTAAAGGAACATGAGACAGTAGTGGAAGTGCGTATCCGTGATTCAGGAATTGGTATATCAGAAGAACAGAAACAACATATTTTTGAGCGTTTTTATAAAGCGGATTCTTCACGAAATCGTGCCTATGGAGGAAGTGGCTTAGGTTTAGCTATTGTAAAGAAAGTACTCGACCTTCATCAAGGAGAGATAAAAGTGGAGAGTGAGGAAGGAAAAGGTACTGAATTTATTGTGCGTATGCCGAATCATGAAGAGAAATAGTGTTAGAAGGAGAACCTTCTAACACTATTTCTCTTTAAAAATGCATTTACCGTTACTGCAATTATATTGAAAAGCTTTTCCTTCGCTTTTCATACTCATACACTCCCCTATGCTGGATTTGTTTTTATTTTACATGAATAATGGTAAAAAAATGAAACTTATAAATAAAAACTTTCTATAGTTACCTACAAGTAACCTACGCACATGAAAGTGCATCATTGCCTTTTTACATAAACATAGATACAATTTTAATATAATACATAACTGAGATGATTAAGGAGTGTTATACTTGGCAGAATTATTACAAGGCAAAAATGCTTTAATTACAGGAGCAGGTAGAGGGATTGGTCGCGCTGTCGCAATCGCATTAGCGAAAGAAGGCGTAAATGTAGGACTATTAGCTCGTTCAGAAGAAAACTTAAAAGCTGTAGCGAAAGAAGTAGAAGCAGAAGGTGTAAAAGCTGTTATTGCAACTGCTGATGTTTCTTCATACGAAGAAGTGACTACTGCGATTGAAACGTTAAAAAATGGTTTAGGATCTATCGATATTTTAATTAATAACGCTGGTATTTCTAAGTTCGGTAAGTTTTTAGAATTAGATGTTGCTGATTGGGAAAAAATCATTCAAGTAAACTTAATGGGTGTATATTATGCAACTCGTGCTGCTTTACCGAGCATGATTGAACAACAATCTGGTGATATCATTAACATTTCATCTACAGCAGGACAAAAAGGTGCACCTGTAACAAGTGCATATAGTGCTTCTAAATTTGGTGTCCTTGGCCTAACAGAATCGTTAGCGATGGAAGTTCGCAAACATAACATTCGTGTAACAGCTTTAACTCCAAGTACAGTAGCGACTGATATGGCTGTAGATTTAGGATTAACTGATGGAAACCCTGATAAAGTAATGCAAGCAGAAGATATTGCAGAATTTATCGTAGCGCAGCTGAAATTAAATAAACGTACATTTATTAAATCTGCTGGGCTTTGGTCTACTAATCCATAGGAAGTAAATTTAACTTTAAAAGAAGGGATATCTATTCTGTAAGGGGTAGATGTACCTTCTTTATTTTTTGTATTGGAGACAGAATTTTCGGTATAATTAAAAGTAAATGGTAGAAAGCATTGGGAAATTGAAAGGGATGGTATTTACATGAGTACAATTGAGAAATGGACGGCTGTTGATCAATATATGAGTGATGTATTAATACCGAAAGATTCTACATTAGAAGGGGTTCTTCAAACTAATGTTGCAGCTAATTTGCCAGCACATGATGTATCACCAATGCAAGGGAAGTTTTTACAACTATTAGTACAAATTCAAGGGGCTCGTAATGTTTTAGAAATTGGCACGCTAGGCGGGTATAGCACGATATGGCTTGCTAGAGCATTGCCATCTGGAGGCCGAGTTGTTACATTGGAAGCAAGTGAAAAACATGCTGAAATTGCACGTAGCAATATTGAGCGTGCTAATTTGACTGATAAAATTGAAATACGAACAGGATTAGCGTTAGATTCTTTACAACAAATAGAAAACGAGAAGTATGAACCGTTTGATTTTATTTTTATAGATGCTGATAAACAAAATAACCCTGCTTATTTTGAATGGGCACTAAAACTATCACGACCAGGTACTGTAATTATTGGGGATAACGTAGTACGTGAAGGAGAAGTTATTGACAATACTAGTACCGATCCTCGTGTACAAGGGATACGTCGTTTCTATGAATTAATAGCTGCTGAGCCACGTGTTAGTGCTACAGCGCTTCAAACTGTCGGAAGTAAGGGATACGATGGATTTGTAATGGCAATCGTAAAAGAATGAGGTAAGGAGATAGATAGAATGAAAAAGATGTTTGAAAAATTATAACATGTATCTTTGTATAACGAGATTAGCTTGTGGGCCTCCGACATACATAACGCTATATTATATATCAAAAAATTGGAGGCTATAAGTAGATGAGAACTGAAAAAGAAATGCTAGACTTAATTATTAATACAGCAAAAGAGGATGGAAGAATTCGAGCAGTTATCATGAATGGATCGCGTGTAAATCCAAATGTGAAAAGAGATTGTTTTCAAGACTATGATATTATGTATGTTGTAAATGATATACAATCTTTTACGTCTAATCATAATTGGGTTCATAGATTTGGAGAAATAATGATAGTACAAATGCCAGAAGAAATGTCGTTAGTTCAACCAGATGAAGATGGGAAGTTTCCGTATTTAATGCAGTTCATGGATGGGAATCGGATTGATTTAACGCTAGTTCCAGTTGAGTTAATAAAAAAGTTCGTTGGACAAGATAGTTTAAGTAAATTACTTCTCGATAAAGATAATTGTATGGAAGGATTCCCGCCAGCAAGCGATAAAGATTACTTAATAAAAAAGCCTACAGAAAAAGAGTTTTTGGATTGTTGTAATGAATTTTGGTGGTGTAGTACGAATGTGGCAAAAGGGCTATGGAGAGAAGAGCTTTCTTATGCAAAAGGAATGCTTGAGGGACCAGTGCGAGATATGTTCATCGTAATGCTAGAATGGTATATTGGTATGAAAACAGATTTTACAGTTAATGCAGGGAAGTTTGGAAAGCATTTCGAGCAATATATTGAAAAAGATATGTGGGTGCAATTTAAAAGAACATTTTCTAATGCAGAATATGAAAACATATGGGAGTCATTCTTTGTCATGGGTGATTTATTTAGGGAAGTGGCGAACGAAATCGCTAACAAATATGAATATCAATATCCGCAAGATGATGATGATAAAGTGACGAACTATTTAAAACATGTGAAAGCTTTGCCAAAAGATAGTACATCGATTTATTAATAATAGTAAGCAGTAAGACTGTCCTAATTAAGGACAGTCTTATTTTTGTTTATGAATAACAATTTCTCTAACAAAGTGCAGATGAATCACATATGAAAATTTAGGGAGGTTTTTTATCATGTATTATTTTTATTCGCCAGAAATGTTTGCTCCATATCAATGGGGACTAGAACGAGATGTTTCGTATGCTTATATGCCATATAACTCATTTTATTATGGAGACTATATAAGCGCATTGCCATACGCATATATCCCTCAAAGCTATGAAGTACAAATGAAAGCAGATGATCGTGGATCGTGGACACCATTTACATGGGTTGAAAAATATGCGTACGCATTTTCAGGACCGTATAATAAAGCGGAAGTAGCTCTTACATTTGATGATGGACCAGATTCAGAATTCACGCCAAAAATATTAGATAAGTTAAAACAACATAATGTAAAAGCTACTTTTTTCTTACTTGGTGAAAACGCAGAAAAATTTCCGAATGTAGTAAAGCGTATTGCAAATGAAGGGCATGTAATTGGTAATCATACGTACAGTCATCCGAATTTAGCGAAAGTAAATGACGCTGAGTACCGTAATCAAATTATAAAAACGGAAGAAATATTAAAACGTTTAGCCGGCTATGCTCCTAAATTTATACGTCCACCGTATGGTGAAATACTTGAAAATCAATTGAATTGGGCAACTGAGCAAAATTTTATGATTGTACAGTGGAGTGTTGATACAGTTGATTGGAAAGGTGTAAGTGCCGATACGATTACAAATAATGTGTTAGGGAATTCATTTCCAGGTAGTGTCATACTGCAGCATTCTACTCCAGGTGGGCATTTACAAGGATCTGTTGATGCACTAGACAAAATCATTCCGCAGTTAAAAACGAAAGGGGCACGTTTTGTAACACTTCCAAGTATGTTCCAGACATCGAAAGAAAGAAAGTGAATGTGTTATAAATTGGAAAAATAAGGGTTGTGTCGTATAATGAAAGTGTAAGTTAGGGGGGGGGATATAATTGATTGATGCACTAGTAAACATAGGAATAAGCATATTGATTGGTATTATTTTTATACTTGCGGCAATTATTCTTCAAAAAAATCCACCGACCGATATTAATGCGGCATATGGTTATCGTACGAAACGATCTATGAAAAATAAGGAATTATGGGATGCGGGTAACAGGTATAGTGCAGAAGTGATGAAGCAAAACGGATTTATCATGCTGTTAATTGGAAGTGTTATTAGTATACTGTTTAGATATCCACATACAATAATAGCGATTATAGTGGTTATGCTGTTATTAATCATTCGTTTATTTATACAAGTAGAGAGTAGATTAAAAATACTTGAACAATAATAAAAAAATAGGACTCTACGCAATATTTTGCTAGGAGTCCTATTTTATTTATTAACTATTATTTTTTAATAATTCTTTTCCTTGCTCTATAACAAATTCATAGTATGCAAGATCATACGGATAAATATCTTCAAATGTTATCGTAATCGGTGTATTGTTTAAGACTGAAATAGTCGTTAAAGATGAAATCTCTCCTTTTAATAGTTGTAGAAAAGAAGTTGCATGTACTTTCATCACATCGTCTACTTCTTCACCTGGTGCGAATGGAAGTGGATTGATGACGTTGTGAAAATACATATGACAAAACTCGCGATCAGTAAGATTTGAAATTTCATAATCTATTTTAAAGATTCCCTTGTATGTTAAATCATTAGTTTGAAAGGAAAGCCCTAATTCTTCCTCAATTTCACGAAGACCACCAATTTGTACATCTTCATCATGCATAATATGTCCAGCTGAAGTAATATCCCATATACATGGAGCTTCTTTTTTATTTTTAGAGCGTAATTGGAAATATAAAAACATATCTTCATTATCTTTTTCTACAAACCAGCAATGAAATGTTTCGTGCCAATCGCCGTCACGATGCACTTCATCACGTAATTTCTTCCCAAGTGTATTTCTTTCAGGATCAAATATTGTTAACCACTCTGTTATTTTAATTCCCCTTTCCTCAAATTTTATTATACAATATTTGTATTGAATTTTGGGAAAATAAAGAAAAAGGAGTGGTTATAAGTGGGGATAGAGCGTACGGAAATAAAATCGATTATTTCAACAGAGGAAGAGTTACGGAAAATATTGGGGCAACCAAGTGAGCGAGCATTGAAAAAAGTTATTTCATCATTAGACCACCATTGTGTAGATTTCCTTTCTAAATCTCCTTTTCTAGTATTATCTACTGCAAATAAGTTAGGGGAGTGTGACGCCTCGCCGCGAGGAGACGCACCTGGATTTGTATACGTACTCAATAATAATAAAATTATCATTCCAGAAAGACCAGGAAATCGTCGTATAGACTCCATTTTGAATATTATTTCAAATCCACGTGTAGGACTAATCTTTTTTATTCCAGGTCTTGGGGAGACACTCAGAATAAATGGCCGAGCGTATATTATAAACGACGAAGAAATTTTGAAAGAAATGCAGGCGAATGGACGCAATCCGTTGCTTGGAATTGTTGTTGAAATAGAAGAGTGTTATATTCATTGTGCAAAAGCTTTTATTCGTTCTAAGATGTGGGATCCAGAATCTTGGTTAAATAAAAAAGAGTTACCTTCAGCAGCAAAAATGTTGCTGGAGCATGCGAAAGTGAATACTTCAGAAGAAGATGTTGCACGTTCTTTAGAAGAAAGTTATACAAAAAGATTGTATTAGAAATTTTATTAATATAGTTTTGTAGAGCGGATATGTACGGGTTTTAGAATGGGGAATTTATATATGAACCGTTGATTTATAAAATGGAGAAATAACAAAATAGGTAAATTGAGTGGCGGTTGCATAATGCTATTGTAAAATATTATAAAAAAATTCTTGAAAATAGTTAGTAAAAATAGGCTTGCTTTTTAAAAAGTTGATAACTATAATAAGTTAACAAATAGACATGAACGAAAAAGTAACGATAAGGACAAGAAATCATTTTTACGGTTTACAGAGAGGGAAGTCTAGGGTGTGAGCTTCCTAACACGAGAAATGGTTTTACCACCTTTGAACTTCAATAGTGAACGAGTAATCTAGTAATTATTGACGGTATCAGCCGTTATCTGAACTTGAGCAATCTAGGAAGAAATACGTCTAGGTTGGAACAAGGGTGGAACCACGAAAACACATTCGTCCCTTTCCTAGGGATGAGTGTGTTTTTTTACGGTTTTAGAGATTGAAAATTTAAAATAATTAAAAAATAGTGTTGATTTTGTTTTTTATGCGAGTATAATGAGTTAACAAATAAACATGAACGAAAAAGTAACGATAAGGACAAGAAATCATTTTTACGGTTTACAGAGAGGGAAGCCAAGGGTGTGAGCTTCCTAACACGAGAAATGATTTTACCACCTTTGAACTTCAATAGTGAACGAGTAATCTAGTAATTATTGACGGTATCAGCCGTTATCTGAACTTGAGCAATCTAGGGAGAAATACGTCTAGATTGGAACAAGGGTGGAACCACGAAAACACATTCGTCCCTTTCCTAGGGATGGGTGTGTTTTTTTATTACTTTGAAGGGAGGTGCGGTAACATGAAACTATTTATAAGTACGGAAATAACCACCACCTGCATGACAAAAAAGCAGAGTAAGGTGATTTATAGGTGTAACAATTAAACTTTTAGGAGGAGATTAGAAGATGAATAACGTTATAAATGTTGGGGTATTAGGTTTAGGCACGGTCGGAAGTGGTGTTGTTCATATTTTGAAAGAACATTATAAAAAAATCGCTCTTGATACAGGATACGAAGTGAAAGTGAAAACAGTCGTTGTACGTGATTTGGAAAAAGAACGCGATGTTTGTATTGACGGAATTGCAGTCACAAGTCATGCAGATGAAGTTCTAAATGATTCAAATATTGATATTGTAGTAGAGGTAATGGGCGGAATTGAAGAAGCAAAACAGCATATTGTTAAGGCTTTAGAAAATAAAAAACATGTCGTAACAGCAAATAAAGATTTAATGGCTGTATATGGTGCAGAGCTTCTTCAACTGGCAAACGATAATGATTGTGATTTATGTTATGAAGCGAGCGTAGCAGGCGGTATTCCAGTGTTAAGAGGACTAACTGACGGGCTAGCATCAGATCAAATTGAAAAAATAATGGGAATTGTAAATGGTACAACAAATTATATGTTAACAAAAATGAGTCAAAATGGGTGGTCTTATGAAGAGGCTTTACAGGAAGCACAAAAATTAGGTTTTGCAGAATCGGATCCGACAGCAGATGTAGATGGACTAGATGCGGCGCGAAAGGTAGCAATTCTTGCAAACTTAGGTTTTTCGATGAATGTTTCATTAGATGATGTGCAAGTAAGAGGGATTCGAAAGGTTGAAAAAGAAGATTTACAAATGGCTGAAAAGTTAGGATTTACTATGAAGTTAATTGGGAAAGCAGAAAAACAAGGATCAGCCATTCATTTAAGTGTAGAACCGACACTTTTACCAAGTCGTCATCCATTATCGAATGTAAATAATGAATTTAATGCAGTATATGTTCACGGTCAAGCGGTAGGAGAAGTAATGTTTTACGGACCTGGAGCTGGAAAGTTGCCAACTGGTTCTGCTGTAGTAAGTGATATTATTTCCATCGTTAAAAATATGAATCAAGTGCCGAAAAATAAAAGTGCGTTAAAAGAACCAGTTCCTTATGAATTACAAGGTGATGAAGAAGTAGTTTCGAAATATTTCTTGCGTATTTCATTACGAGATGAGCCTGGGATGTTACAAAAAATAACAGAATGTTTCGTTAATTACTCTGTAAGTTTAAAAGAAGTTATTCAATTACCTTTAAACCGTGAACTGGCAGAAGTTGTTGTTGTGACACATCGAACTTCCAAGTATCAATTCGAACGAGTTTTAGGAGCGATAGAAGCTGTCGCAAGTGAAATAAACAGTTACTACATTATTGAGGAGGAAAAACAATATGTATAAAGGACTATTAAAACAATATGCTTCTTATTTACCGGTGAATGAAAACACACCTGATGTCAGTTTAATGGAAGGAAACACACCTCTTATTCCGTTATTAAATATATCAAAGCAATTAGGGATTCAGCTATATGGTAAGTACGAAGGAGCGAATCCGACAGGTTCTTTTAAAGATCGTGGTATGGTGATGGCAGTTGCTAAGGCGAAAGAAGAAGGTTCAGAAGCAATCATTTGTGCATCAACAGGTAATACATCAGCATCAGCTGCAGCATATGCGGCACGTCTTGGGATGAAATGTATAATCGTAATCCCTGAAGGAAAGATTGCGCATGGAAAATTAGCGCAAGCGGTCGCTTATGGAGCTGAAATTATTTCAATAGAAGGGAATTTCGATGATGCACTTAAGGCTGTAAGAAATATTGCTGCAGAAGAGCCGATTACATTAGTAAATTCAGTGAATCCTTATCGAATTGAAGGACAAAAAACAGCAGCATTTGAAATTTGTGACCAATTGCAAAATGCACCAGATGTTCTAGCTATCCCTGTTGGGAACGCAGGGAATATTACAGCATATTGGAAAGGCTTCTGTGAATATGAGAAAGAAAAAGGTTATAAGAAGCCAAGAATTCATGGCTTTGAAGCAGAAGGAGCAGCGGCAATTGTAAAAGGGCATGTAATTGAAGAGCCTGAAACAATTGCAACAGCAATTCGCATTGGTAACCCAGCAAGTTGGTCGTATGCAGTAGAGGCTGCCGAGCAGTCTTGTGGTGAAATAGATATGGTATCAGATGAAGAAATTTTACATGCGTATAGGTTATTGGCAAAAACTGAAGGAGTTTTCGCTGAACCGGGATCAAATGCTTCATTAGCTGGCGTAATTAAACATGTTAAATCTGGAAAAATCAAAAAGGGAGAAACAGTTGTTGCAGTATTAACTGGAAATGGTTTGAAGGATCCTGATATCGCTATTTCTTCAAATCAACTAGACATCGCAAGTTTGTCAAATGATATAGAACAGATTAAAGATCATATTAAAGGGGTGATTATGTCGTGATACCATTAAGTGTTCGTGTCCCTGCTAGTACGGCAAATGTTGGTCCTGGATTTGATTCAGTTGGAATAGCTTTGTCATTGTATTTAGATGTGGTGGTTAAAGAAAAAGCTGATAAATGGCAAGTAATCCATTCCTTTGAAGAATCAATTCCGACAGACGATAAAAATTTAATCGTTAGCACGGCATGTAAAGTCTGTCCTTCTATATTACCCCATATAATAGAAGTTACTAGTAATATCCCATTAACAAGAGGGCTAGGAAGTAGTGCATCAGCGATTGTAGCTGGGATAGAACTTGCGAATCAACTAGGCAATTTGAACTTAACTGCTGATCAAAAAGTTCAAATTGCTACAAATTTTGAAGGACATCCTGATAATGTTGCTGCTTCTATATTAGGTGGAACTGTAATCGGAGCACTTGATGGAAAGGATATTTCCGTCGTAAGAATTGAGAGCAAGGAGTTAGGGGTAATTTCTCTTATTCCGAATGAAGAATTAAATACAGATGAAAGTCGATCTGTATTACCAAAGATGTTTCCGTTTCATGAGGCAGTTAAAGCTAGTGCGATAAGTAACGTATTAGTAGCTGCATTATGTCAAAAGCGGTGGGAAGTTGTAGGTGAAATGATGGAGAGAGACCATTTTCACGAGCCATATCGTTTAGAACTCGTACCGTTATTACCATCTATTCGTAAATGCGCAAAAGAATTTGGTGCGTACGGTACAGCACTTAGCGGTGCGGGACCATCTATTTTTATATTAACGCCATATGAGAAACGTCAAGAAATCGCTGAGCAATTAGCGAGAGTATTTACAGATATGAAAGTATGTGAGCTTGAAATCGACCATAAAGGTATTATTGTAAATAAGGAAGAGCATATTGGATCGTAAAGAAAGCTGGCATGGCTAGCTTTCTTTACGTTGCAAACCTATTTTAAATTAGGTTTTTTCGGAAAAAAATATAAAACAAATGTTGATTTTGAATAATGTAAGTAAAGAGTGCATTCATTTTGGAGGTGATTAAATGAATAAAGAGTCACCAGAAGAAAAAAGAGAGCGTATGAGACAAAGTGAATTAAAAAGTAATCCTAAGGGTTCTTTACATGACGGACTCAATAGAGCGGAAACAGGTAGTCCAGTTGATATAGCAGGCGGTATGAATTGGAAAGGTACAGGGATAATCATTTTAGTACTACTTTTAGGATACATTGTATACACTTATTTTTTCAGTTAAAGAATGCTTGTTAAAATTTTGATTTGTTTAGTTTCATAATTGTTGAGAAAAAATGCAGTTACTGTATTACATATCTTCTAAGCGAATTATAGTTGTTCATATCAACTTTTAATACTCCAAATAGAGCTAGCAAAATGCTAGCTCTATTATTTTTTGCCACATTCCTGTAACAAACCACCTGTATATTCATTGGTGGAGGTGCAGAGGATGAAAAAAATGATAGCGATATGTCTTCTAACAACTATGCCATTTTCGACTTTAGTCGGTTGTGACGTAAAAGGTAGTAATGCTGTACAAGAGTCTAAAATAAAGAAATCGACGTATAAAGATTTTACTTATGATGTAAATCCAGAAACATTCACATTAACTGTAGAACATGAGGGGGTAAAGGAACAGGCATCACAACCCCTACCGAAAATGAAGGTATCGAATGTAAAAAAAGAAAAGGATCGTACATCGTGGGAATATCCAGATCAAAAAGTAAAAATAAAATTAGAAAAGAAAAAAGACCACTTAAACATTGAAGTGGAATCGACTGGTGCAGAAAGCTTTACATGGCCGAAAGTAGAAGCTGAAAATTATACACTTCCGTTATGGGAGGGTAAGCAAATTCCGAGCAATGATGAGAATTGGAAGAAGTTTTTAAAGGATGATGCATATTCATTTGCTGAATCATTTTCTATGAAGTTTTTCGCTTTAAATGGTTCGAAATATTCAATTGTATATATTGCAAACAATATGTTTAATAATGAATTGAAATTTCATTCGGATCCGAAAATAGGATTTGATTTTACACATGAATTTCCGAGCATAAATAAAAATAAAACATATGGATTTCAATTATATGTGACAAATAATGATGCGGTAAGCATTGCTAAACTGTATAAGGATGATATTGTTCGAAAAGGTGAATTTAAAACATTACAAGAAAAGGCTAGAAAAAATAAAGAAATCGAAAAGTTATATGGAGCGGCGCATTTTTATTTTTGGAATCAAAATGGTTTATCAGAAAATAATATAAATTGGCCAAAACTAAGGGAGCAAATAAATAGCCCGCTGTTTAGTCATATAAAAGAACTTATTCAAAAGAATAGTTCAGAGCCTGGGGAACTGAATGTATTAGATCAAGTAAGTAAACAAGATTTCATTGATAAGTATCAAAAAAATGTTATTTTACGTTATATAAACGAAGTATTATCCATGAAGGAATTTTATAAAGAGGATATTTTTCAAAACGTTGATCAGGAAGCTAGTGTGCTATTAAAGAAAGGTGTAGGTCACTTAACGAACACAGAATTGTATAGCTTAAATAAGCATTTATTAAAGTCGCTACTTGGTGATGCGGTTGAAGAGGTAAGTAAATGGGGTAATGCAGATGGAACGGACATACTAAAGGAAATGAAAGAGGTAGGAATAGAAAAAGCGTGGATTGGTCTGCCGAACTGGGAACAAGGATTTATGCAACCTAATTTCGTGACAAAAGCGAAGGAAATGGGGTATTTAGTTGGTCCGTATGATTCATATCATTCCATTCACGAAAAAAGTGATAAAAATTGGAACACAGCATCCTTTAATGACCCATCATTATATGAAGAGGCTACTGTAACGAAGAAAAACGGAGAAAAGGTGCAAGGCTTTTTAGGCAGAGGTCGCAAGTTAAACCCGACTTTATCGCTGCCTAGTGTAAAGGAACGCATGAATGATATATTACAAAATGGTCCTAAATATAATTCATGGTTTATTGATTGTGATGCGACAGGTGAAATTTACGATGACTATTCAGCGAAACATATAACGACACAAGAGCAAGATTTAAAAGCACGTTTAAAACGAATGGACTACATTGCGCAAGAAAAGGGTATGGTCGTTGGTTCTGAAGGTGGAAATGATTTTGCTAGTAGTACGATTGCATTTGCACACGGAATTGAAACACCTGTTATTAAATGGGACGATGAAGATATGCGGAAAAATAAAACAAGTCCGTATTATGTCGGTGGATATTGGTCACCAAATCAAAATGTTCCCGAAAAATATGCAAAACAAGTACCATTGAAAGAAGAATATAAACAAGTGTATTTAAACCCAGTATATTCGGTACCATTATATAAATTAGTATACAATGATTCCGTTATTACAACGCACCATTGGGAATGGGGAAGTTTAAAGGTAAAAGATGAAGTTGGAAATCGAATGCTGTCTGAATTATTGTATAATGTTCCTCCGTTGTACCATTTAGATGAAGTAGAGTGGAATAAACATAAAAAAGAAATTACAGAGCATCTAAAAGTTTGGAATGAAGTTCATGAAAAAGCAGTAAAAGAAGAGATGACGAATTTTGCGTATTTGTCAGAAGATAAGCTAGTACAATCTGTTTCTTATGGAAAAAATATTAAAATCATTGTGAACTTCTCAAATGAAGACATGGAAGTAGAGAAAACGAAAATAAAAGCAAAGTCGGCTTTTATTGATAATCAGGGGAAGAAAAGCATGTATACGCCGTTTGAGAAATAATAACGTGAAATATACTGTATTCATAGAGGTTTTATCATTAGCTGGACTCTTTATTCATATCGTTTATCTGGAAAAAGATATCCTAATTTAAAATGAAAGAGTTAATGAATTTATAAATTTGTATGTTGCGAAGTGCTAAATTTTTGAAATTGGTAAATAGTGACTTGCCAAAAATAAGTACGAGAGTATAATGTGAAATGGAATACATATTGGGTTTTAGTAGTAACCTTACAAAATTGTAAGGTTAATGAAAGGAAATTCAATATGAAGATAAATAGACTTACATTATACTTGGTAAAGAGAAAGAGAGGCGAATGGGTATGAGCTCTGAATTAGAACAAAATACGAGAAGTAATAAAAAGCGTTCTAAAAGAAAGTCAATAAAATGGTTCATATTAATTCCATTTTTCCTACTTATTTTTGGAGGAGTAGGATATGGTTCGTTTATATATAATAAAGCAAAAGCTGTTGTAAATGATGCGTATGCCAAAATTGAAAAGTCATCAAAGCGTGATAAAGAAGTTGAACCTTTAAAGGATAATATTTCAATATTAATCATGGGTGTAGATGGAAGTGAAATGAGAAAAAGCCAATATGGCGAAGCAGTTCGAACAGATGCACTTTTATTAGCAACAATTAATAAAGATGATAAGTCTGTTAAGCTAGTAAGTATTCCACGTGATTCACGTGTTTATATTCCAACTAGAAAAAAATTAGATAAAATTACTCATGCTCACGTATTTGGTGGCGTAGAAAGCACACGCGATACGGTGGAAAGATTTTTAAATGTACCTGTTGATTATTATGTGAAGTTTAACTTTGAATCATTCGTACAAATTGTCGATTCAATTGGTGGTATTGATATTGATGTACCAGTTACTTTCACTGAACAAGATAGTAAAGACCAAGCTGGTATGATCCATTTAGAAAAAGGTTACCAACATTTAAATGGAGAACAAGCACTTGCACTTGCAAGAACGCGTAAAATTGATAGTGACGCAATGCGTGGACAGAGACAGCAACTTGTAATAGAAGCAATTGCTAAAAAAGCGATGTCTGTTCAATCAATTAGCAAAATGGGCTCTTTACTAGATGCGGTTGATAAAAATATGAAAACGAACTTAACATTTGACGATATGCTTGCCATTACAAAAAATATGGCAGGATCTAATTTGGAAATGGAAAAATTGCAAATAGAAGGTACAGATAAACGTATCGGTGGTATTTATTATTACATTCCAAATGAAAAAAATGTAAAAGATATTTCAAAAAAATTAAATGATCATTTAGGTGTAACGCCAAAATCAGTCCGAAACGAATAATAAAAAAAGATTGGCTTTTGCCAATCTTTTTTTTTGGAATGTATTTGTAACTTTTCTGTAACGATTTTTTAGTTTAGAAAAATTATACTCATATGTATGAGTATAATGGATAGGTAAAAAAGTAAAAGGACATATTCAAAATTTGTGGTAAGGAAAGATATCATATGCAGAAATGGTTAAGCATGATGGGAATTATCTTTATATTGACTGGATGTAAAATGTCTGAAGCTCCAACAAGTCTAATGGAAGCTCCTACAAATGAAAAATGGATTAATGAATTAAAGGAACAAATTGATAAAGATTTACCTGTTAATTATCGCTTACTTACTCCAATGTCTAACAAAGATAAACAGATGATTTGGTCAATGAATTTTAAACAAGATAATAAGAAAGAAGCCATCTTATTTTATAAATTGCCGAATGAAGATCATAGCGTATATTTAGCCGTATATGAAGAAATCGGAAATGGCTGGAGAATAAAGTCCACACATAAATTTGATGGTGGAGATGTAGATATCGTTGAAGTCGGTGATTTTACAGGGAACGGGAAGAGAGAGTTGTTAATCGGAATCTCTGTAAATCGTGAATCGTTAGAACATGTTATGTATGTTTTTTCGGAAGAAAATGAAGAGATGAAGGAAATATATAATCGAAGTTATACGAAGTTATTCATAGAGGATCTAAATGAAAATGGACTGAAAGATATAAGCCTTGTTACATTTGAAAAAGATGAGAAGCTGACAGTTGAGTTCATGGAACAATTTAAGACTTTATCTGAAGTGTCATACGATCCATTTATAAATAGTATTCAAAGAATACAAATGGGCCGTATTTCTAAATCATTAAAGGCAGTTGTAATCGATGCGGGAACAGGGGCTCATTCAGGTATAACTTATGTAGCAAAATTTGATCAGGATCATTATGAAGTATTACCTATAGATGGGAAAGAAGATTTATTTAATGAATATGTTGTAGAAAGTAAAGATGTTAATGAAGACGGCATTATTGAATTTGTTCGTACTGTACGCCCAAAAGGTTGGGAAGATAAATCACATGGTGATAGTCCGCTTTTCGAACGTTACATACAGTGGAGTGAATCTGGAATTAAACCAATTGAAGAACGATATATAGATATAGAAAAAGGGTATTATGTGAAAATCCCTAAAGAGTTAATAGGGAAAATTACAATACCAGATCAGCAAAAAGAATCAAATTCTCAAAAGTTTTTGGATACAAGAACAAATGAAATATGGCTTGAAGTTCATATTTTTAAGCGGAAAGAATGGTTCAATATAAAAGGCTACAGCGCAGCAATTAAAACGGCTTCTCACGTATATGCAGTACCGAAGCAATCAAAATTTGAAAAAGTGAAAGCATATATAAAACCGCTAGCGGATTATCAACAAGAGTAGGAGGTGAGAATTATGTCAAAAATTTTAGTTTTAGAAGATGAATTAACAATCCGTAGCTTTATTGTTTTAAATTTAAAACGTGCTGGATTTTATGTAATAGAAGCTACTACTGGAGAAGAAGCGTTACAAATTTTGAGTGAACAAACTGTTGATATAGCACTGCTGGATGTAATGTTACCGGGGATTAATGGTTTAGAAGTTTGTAAGGCTATCAGGAAAGAAAATAAAAAAATGGGTATTATTATGTTAACCGCACGTGTACAAGATGAAGATAAGGTGCAAGGACTAGGGATAGGTGCAGATGATTATATTGCAAAACCGTTTAGTCCAGTAGTATTAACTGCACGTATACAGTCTTTATTAAGAAGAATAGAAGTACATGAAGAAAAAACGAATATTGTTACGTCAGGTCCATTTTCGTTAAATATTATAGAAGAAAGATTGTATAAAGATGGACAATTAGTCGATTTAACACCTACAGAGTATATGATATTACAGTATTTAATGAATCAGGCTTCAAAGCCAGTTTCGCGTGATGAAATTTTAAATATGATTTGGGGAACCAATTACGTAGGTGAGACGAAAGTGGTAGATGTAAATATGAGACGGTTACGTCAAAAGATAGAATGTAATCCATCAGAACCTGAATTTATTCTTACGGTGTGGGGAAAAGGATATGTGTGGAAGGAAAGTATAAGATGAAACGGAAAGTGACTTTATATTTTATGACGGTCATTACACTTATGCTTGTATTATTTGAAGTTGTATTTTCAGTCTCAATTTATCGATACTATTATAATGGTATTGTGCAATATATAGAGTCTCATGCGAAAACGAGTACACGTTTTTTTTCAGAATACAATTCACTATACTTTATTCGATTACAAGAATATAGTGGTGACATAATTAGTAGCTTTCAATTAGAAGGAACAGAATTACAGTTAATTGATCGTCACGGCTCGGTTATACAATCTTCAAGTGGTGAAAAGATAGAAGGTAAAGTCAATATTCCACAATCATTATTAGAAGGTGAAATGTATAATCAAGTTACTAAGAAAGGTAATAAAAAACAACTAGAGGTGCTAAGCCCACTTATACATCAAGGACAAACTATTGGTGTTTTAAAATATACGACTGTTTTAACAAATGTAAATAAAAAGATTATTGAAATTATTACGTTTACTATTTCTGTAGGTATTGTTATTTCGGGAGTCGTCTTCTTAATTAGTAGACGTTTGGCAAATTCATTTGTTGAGCCAATTGAATCCATTATTCAAGCCTCTTCACAAATTGCAGAAGGCACATTAAAGCAAAAAATTAAAGAAGATTATCCTGGAGAATTAGGTGACTTGGCACATAGTTTAAATTATATGGCCTATAAAATAGATAAGGCTGAGCAGATGAAAAATGAATTCATTGCCTCTATTTCGCACGAAATACGAACGCCTTTAACAGGAATTAAAGGTTGGAGTGAGACGTTAAAAACAGTAGATCATTTAACAGAAGAAGAAATAAAGCAAGGTATGGGCATTATTTCAGGTGAGACAGATAGGTTGATTCATTTAGTAGAAGAATTGTTAGATTTTTCAAGATTACAATCAAATCATTTTAATTTATATAAACAAAAGGTGCAATTGTACGATATACTAGAGGAGACGATTTGGCAATTAACTCCTAAATCGGAAGAGAAGGAAATTCAATTTATTACTACTATAGACCGAATTGAATTGATGGGAGATCGAAATAGGCTAAAGCAAGTTTTCTTGAATATTGTTCAAAATGCAATTAAGTATTCACATAAAAAAAGCACAATACACATTGAAGCGACTAAAATAGAAGGACAAGCAGTGATTAAGGTAAGAGACGAAGGGATTGGAATTGCTAAAGAACATTTACCATATATTGAGCAATCATTTTACCAAATTAATAATCATGCTGCAGGTGCAGGTATTGGTTTAGCTATCGTTAAAAAAATGGTAGAGCTTCATGGCGGTGTGCTTAGTGTTACAAGCAAAGAAGGAATAGGAACAACAATTTTGATAAAACTCCCATTATAATACAAATAAAATCTATTTATATGGTGAAATAAAAATAAATAGATGTATAATTATATTGGGCGATTTATATATAAGATTAATAGGGAGAGGAATTCGATAGAATGGAAAAAGCTTTAAAAATTAAACAAATAGTAGTCGTTTTAATAGCGATTGCCGCAGTAGCTATTGGGTATTACATGTTTCAATCAATTACTTCACCAGCAAAAGCTGTTGCGAAACAAGAAAATGTAGTGCAGCTTGCAAGTGAACAGCCGAAAGTTGAAATGAATAAAACGGCACCAAGTCGTTTTAATGGAAAAGAAAGAAAAGTTGCTTATCTTACATTTGACGATGGGCCAGGGAAATATACGGCTGAATTATTAAATACGCTAAAACAACATGATGCGAAGGCGACGTTCTTTTTAATTGGAGCGAATGTAAAAGAATTTCCTGATTTAGTGAAACGTGAAAATGCTGAGGGTCATTATGTAGGCATGCATAGTATGACACATAATTTCGCAAAGTTATATAAAAATGGCGAGTATGTAAATGAGATGAAAGAAGATCAAGGTTTAATCGCTAATATTATTGGGAAATCACCTAAATTAACACGTCCTCCATATGGTTCGATGCCTGGATTGAATGAAGGTCTTCGAAATAAAGTGGTAGAAGGCGGATTTAAAGTATGGGATTGGACAATTGATTCATTAGATTGGAGATACAATAAAATGCCAGTTGATGCAGCTGCAGCACAAATTGCTCAAAACGTATTAACAAACGCAACAAAACCACAAGAAGTAATTTTAATGCATGATATTCACCCGCAATCAGTTGCTGCTGTGCCAGCAATTTTAAAGGGGCTAAAAGAAAAAGGTTATGAGTTTGAAGCTTATCATGAAGAGAGTCACTTCCCAGTGAACTTCTGGCATGATAACCGTATGTAATGGAGGAATGAACGTTGAAGTATGGAAAAGTAGCAGTAGTTGGAGCATTATCAGTAGGACTTTTAACAGGTTGTTTCGGTGAAAAGCCAGAAGAAAATCTATATACAGCTTTTGAAACAGCAGCAACACAAGAAAAATCTTTAATGGATGAAGCAAAAAAATTAGAGCAGTTAGAGAAACAAGGGCAAGAATTATATGCTCAAATTTTGCAAGAAGGTAAAGATCATAATGAAGCAGTTGTGAAGAAAATAGAGCAAGCTACTGCAAATGTAGATGATCGTGAAAAAGTATTGAAAAGTGAGAAAGAAATGCTAGAAAAAGCACAGAAGGAAACGAAATCTGTTCAAAGTAATATAGAGAAGATTGAAGATAAGAAGTTACAAAAACAAGCAAAAGCAGTAGAAGAGTCGTATAAGAATCGTTATGATGCATTCCAAAAGATGAATGAAAATTACACGAAAGTGTTAGCGACTGAAAAAGAACTGTATGAAAAATTAAAAGTAAAAGAAACGAAATTAAAAGAAATCGGTGAAAAAGTTAAAACTGTTAATGAATTAAATGTGGAAGCACAAAAGTCGAAAGAGCAGTTTAACAAATTTACAAAAGAGTATAATGACAGTAAATTAGCATTCTACAAAGGTGCAGAAATTAAGATTAAAGATCAGAAATAAAGAAGAATCTAAAGTGTAATAAAAAGCCGGAGAAACATAGTTATAAATGTTTTTTCGGTTTTTTACGTTAAATGAATAGAAAAGACTGGAATTGATATCATAAAAGAGTTATAGTGAGTTATTCTAAGGGAAACATTGTAAAGTAAGGAGAATGGGAATATGTCATATGAATTTTTACTCAAATTAGGTTTAGCACTCTTTTTAGGATTATTCATCGGGATAGATAGGCAGCTAAAGAATAAACCACTTGGTGTGAAAACAAGTATGGTTATTTCTGTAGCAAGTTGTTTAATTACGATGGTTTCAATTGAATCTGTGCATGTATATTCTGTTCCAGGACATACAAATATGGATCCGATGCGACTGGCCGCTCAAATTGTTAGTGGAATTGGTTTTCTTGGCGCAGGTGTCATTTTACGAAGAAGTAATGACGTTATTTCTGGATTAACAACAGCTTCTATGGTGTGGGCTGCTTCAGCTTTAGGAATCGCAATTGGTGCGGGATTTTATTTACAAGCGACAGTTGCTATGGTTTTAATTATTTTAGCGATTAATGTACTTCCGCAACTTGTGAAAATTGCAGGACCGTATTCATTAAGACAAAAGGATTTATCTATAAAAATTACTGTTAAAGAGCATCATGAGTTAGATGGTATATTTAAGCAAATTAAAAATTTAGGCATGCATGTGAAACGCGTGAAAATTAAAGATATAGATAGTGGAGCATTTCAGCAACTAGAGATGGTTATTTTAGCTCCAGAAGATTTATATACAACAGAGTTATATAGTTCCCTGAAAGAGATTGATCGAGTAGTTTCAGTTGAAGTGGAAAGTAGATAATTGTGATAAAAAAGAGTGAAGTGAATTGAACTGCACCCCAATTGTTAGACACAGTCTAACAATTGGAGGTGCAGTTTTTCTATGGCTAAATTTACAGCTGATGAAAAAATACAAATCGTTCTACGTTATTTGAACGGAAATGAAAGTTATC
>NZ_CAJCKK010000010.1:0-163455 GCF_903970865.1 Bacillus sp. ME78 | reverse complement strand
AATGATTGTGTCACTTATACCGAGCGATCTACCCATTTCTCGATAACTTTCATTTCCGTTCAAATAACGTAGAACGATTTGTATTTTTTCATCAGCTGTAAATTTAGCCATAGAAAAACTGCACCCCAATTGTTAGACTGTGTCTAACAATTGGGGTGCAGTTCATTTTATGCGCTCTTTTTTTTGCATAAAAATATTTTCTAATTAAATACTACTTAGTATTAAGTTTGTTATTAAGGGGCTGTAAACATGAATATAAAGCAATCGTTCAAACTTTTAGCTATGTTTTTAAGTGTCTTATTTGTATTATTCCCACTTCAAAAAGCATTCGCAGAAGTTATGGATCATACAAAGTATGAAATGAATTGGAGTTATAGTAAGTCAAAGAAGAAACCAATTCGAACAGAACTTATTAAAACGGCAGATGGAAAAATTGCATTTTGCTTAAATGTAGATTTAAAATCTCCGAGCGGTCAAGATTTACCAGAAATGGGGAAAGTGGATATTAATGTGTACCGTGTACTGTTGAATGGATATCCACAAAAGAGCCCACAAGAATTAGGAGTATCTGATTGGAGAGAGGCGCATTACGCAACGCAGCTGGCAGTGTGGAATGCGTTAAAACAAATTGATGTTAATGATTTAGATTTCCGCAATAAAAATGTAGAGAAAGTAACGAAAGACATCGTTGCAAAAGCAAACGCTAGTGAAGAGTTACAAGAAATTACGATGAGTGTAACTCCTACAGAAGAACAAGAAGCAGTATTAAAAAATGATTTCTTTGAAACAGGTTTATATACAGTAGAAACAAATGCAAAAAGCGGAACGTATAAAGTGCAAGCAACAGGTGCACCAGCGGGCGTGAAATTTGCAAATGAAAAAGGCGAAACAAAAACAGAATTTAATGTAGGAGAGAAGTTCCGCATTTTAATTCCGAAACAAACACCAGCTGGTGGATTTAGCTTTAAAGTATCAGGAAATTTAACGAAACTACAAGGAATTGCGCATAAAGGTACACCGACTATTCAAAATGCAGTAGTATTACTTGAGCGTAGTGAAGAAAAAACAAGTCCAGAGTTAGCGGTAAGTTGGAAAAAGGCTGAGGCTCCAAATAAACCAAATAAGCCATATACTCCAAATGAACCGCATAAACCGAATCAAAAGAGATAATGAGAAAGCATTGGCGTATGCCAATGCTTTTTCATATGAATTCTTTAAAAATATATCAAGATAATAATTAATCGAGTGAAACACTATTTTAACGTTTGAAAAAGTATTTAAAAATAATAAAATATAACAAAATCTAAACATTACAATCAACGGATGTTATTCACAAAATTGTAACATTATTCTAATTATGAAGTCTATCAAACGAAGTAGAAAGCGTGTAAAATTCAGTTGGAAAAACTACCTATAGATGGTCATATATGAAGAAAATGTAAGATTCTATTGCTATTTTTATTTTTAGATGTATAGATGACGAGACTGAAATATATCTTTTACTATTTTTCCTTTTATGTAAGAAGAGAACTCATCACAAGTAGAGAGAAGTGAGGAGGGCGTAATACATAAAAAATTTTACAATATAAGAAAGCGAATACATTTAGAGAAATGCGGTAGTAATTGATATAGGTGCGAGAGGTATTAGTCTATTCATTAAATGTTTTTATAAAAATAATAGGATTTCTTATTAAATGAATATATAGGGTGGTTTGTCTAAAAAAAGGACAGGGGACACAGATTATGTCAAAGAAGAAAAAGAGTAGGGTATTAGTAGCTGGTGTTTGTTTAGCTACGTTATTAACGCCATATGGACTTGAATTACCTAAGGTGTATGCAGAGATGACGATTGAAGGTAAGGAGAAACAGCAAGAAGAGCGAGTGTATCAATTACTGCCAAAAGGTGATGTAGAAGGGATGCGTGAGTTGCATCAGCGTCGAATGAGTTTTTCTCCTTATGAGCCAACGGGCATTTATGTAAAGCCAGGTGAAGAAGTAGTTATTCAAGTAGAAGGGACTCAACAGATTAAAGCTTATATTGGTACATATTCTTATGAAAAAGAAGAACCTAAACAATTCAATTTAAATCCTGGTGAGAATAAAATTTTTTCTTCAAATGGGGGGCTATTATATTTTTATAATTATCACAACACAGGAGAAGTAGTCGCTAAAGTGAAAAAAGGCGGTACACCAAATCCTTTATTTATTTTAGGTAAGCATACGACAAAAGATTGGAAGCGTATGTTGGCAGAGAATCCTGATCCATATGCAATAGAAATGAAGGGAGAAAATAGTTTATTAACTATGCATCCTGAAACTGTGGCGGAACATTTGAAGCAAGAAGATCCAGCTGCGTTATTAAAGAAACACGATGAAATAATTAATATAGAACATAAGATATCAGGTTTATCAAAAGATGGTGCTGGTGTTGCGAATCAAGGTAAACATTCCATTCATTTTGTTGAAGACTGGTATACGGATAATTATATGTATGCGACTTATTATCGAACAGCTTATAGTAAAGGGAATTTAGAGTCAGTACTAAATCTAGAAGAGTTAACTAATGATGGATGGGGGCCTTGGCATGAAGTGGGACATCAACATCAACAGGACACTTGGTTATGGGATGGACTTGGAGAAGTAACCGTTAATATTTATTCTTTGGCAGTTCAAACTACATTTGGGTATAAAACAAGGTTAGAGCAAGAGGGGCGCTATGAAGCTGCATTTGCTTATTTAGGTAAACCGGATGCACAAGAGAAGATGGATGTATTTGAGAAATTAGTTATGTTTTGGCAGTTATATTTAGCTTATGGGGATCAATTCTATCCAAATTTACATCAAATGTATCGTTTGTTACATGATACAGAATTGCCTAAATCTGATGAAGAGAAAAAGCAGATGTTTATTTATATGACGTCAAAAGTGGCAGGACAAAATTTAATTCCTTTCTTTGATAAATGGGGATTAATTGCAAATGATGCTACGAGAGAAAAGATTGAAAAATTAAATTTACCAAAATTAGAAAAAGAAATTTGGTTATCTACAGATAGCAATCCAATTCGTGAGAAACAAATTGAGTTATATGAAGTTCCATATGGCGAGCCAAATAATGAAAAAATCCAAAATGTAGTAATCGGTACTACATATAATGAGAAAAAAGCAAAAGAACTTGTACAGAATTTAGGGGAAGGTGTAAAAACAACAGGTGTGATTAAACAAGGCAAGCCTGAAGTTGGAGAAAAAACTGTAAAAGTAGAAATTATAGATGAAAAAGGTAATAAGAATTTAATTCCGGTTGTAGCAAATGTTAGTTATGGTGATAGCTTAGTATTCAAAGGGCTCAATTATGATACTAATATTAAATCAATCGTAACACTGCAACATGATCAGAAAAAGTTTAGTGCGATAGCTGATTCAAATCCAGTGCACTATTATTTTAAAGAAGACACGTATTTTGAATTCTCATTACTAGACCAAAATGGAAATGAGAAAAAGAAAGCAACAGTAAAAGGTGTTGAAAATGCGGAAGAATTCGCGAAATCAATTAATGAGTTAGAGTTCGAGTATGGTGATGTAGTAAAAGTGTATCACGCTGAATCAGATCGCTTTAATTGGTATCAAAATAATGACTTTATCGGACAAGGTAAGGCGAAGGTAGAGAAAGAATTATTATTTAAAGTAACAGAAAAGGGCTTTGAGAGAATGGAAGGGCAACAAGAAGTAACAGCAGTCCCACAAAAAGTAGTAATCGGAACGGACGCTGAAAAATTAGAAGCGAAAAACTTTGTTCAGGTGAAAGATGGAGAAGTACTCGGATTTGTAGAAAAACCGGATACAACAAAAATCGGTGAACAAAAAGTGAAAGTAGAAACGAAAGATCGTTTTGGAAATAAGAAAGTGACGGAAGTGCCATTGGAAGTAATCTATGGCGATAGCTTAGTCTTCCAAGGTGATGGTAATAATACGCGTTCTATCGTAACTGCGGATCATAATACGAAAAAGCTACAGGCAACATTTACGGATGCTAAAGTTCATTATCGTTTTGAGAATGAAAAATATATGGGAATCACGCTATACGATCAAAATGGAAATGAAAAGAAAGTTATTTCGGCAGAGGGGCAAGAGAGTTCGAAAAACTTTGCAGAACAGTTAAATGGTGTAGACTTCGCATATGGTGATGTTATTAAGGTATATCATGCAGAATCAGATCGATTGAAGTGGTATCAAAAAAATGAGTTTGTAAGTAACGGTAAAGGGAAACAAGAGTTGTACTTTAAATTAACGGAAAAAGGTTTCGAGAGAATGGAAGCGCAACAAGAAGTAACAGCAGTCCCACAAAAAGTAGTAATCGGAACGGACGCTGAAAAATTAGATGTGAAAGACTTTGTTCAAGTGAAAAATGGAGAAGTACTCGGATTTGTAGAAAAACCGGATACAACAAAAATGGGTGAACAAAAAGCAAAAGTAGAAACGAAAGATCGCTTTGGAAATAAGGAAGTGACGGAAGTTTCATTAGAAGTAACATATGGAGATAGTATAGTATATCAAGGTGTAGCTAATGTAACACGTTCAATCGTTACGTTAAATCATGAAGAAAAGAAATTACATGCGACATTTACCGATGATGAAATACATTATCGTTTTGTAAATGAACAGTATATAGGACTTACGATTTATGATAAAAATGGAAAAGAGAAGAAGCATGTAACGGCAGAAGGACAAGAGACTTCAAAGAATTTTGCTGGGCAAGTAAATGGAACGGCATTTGAGTATGGAGATGTGCTGAAAGTATACCATGCGGAACCGAGTCGTTTGAATTGGTACAAAAAGAATGAGTTAGGTAAAAAAGAGGATGCGATGAAGGGGCAAGAAATATTCTTTAAGATTACTCAAAATGGATTAGAGCAAGTGCAATAATAAGAAAAAGCTCGTAAAACATAATGTTTTACGAGCTTTTTTATTATTCAGCTTCAGAAACTACTGTGAAGCGTTCGTTTACATGTTTTGGGTTTTCGATTTCATCAAGTGCTGCAACTGCGAAGTCTTCGTAACTTACGTAGCTATCACCTTTTGCGTTCACAAGAAGATTGTCTTTGCCAGCTTTGTAAGAACCAGTACGTTTTCCTAATGCAAATAGTGCAGAAGGGCTGATGAATGTCCAAGTAATATCGTTTGTTTGTTGTAAGATTTCTAAGTTTTTACCTTGGTTTTGAGCTGTTGCAAGGTATTCGCCTGGGAAACCTGGTGTCTCAAATACACGTGTTGTTTTCTCTTCGTCTACAAATAAGCTTCCAGCGCCACCAACTACAAGTAATTTTGTATTAGGTGCACCTTTCATAGCTTCAATTAGTACGTTTCCTGCATCTACGTGAAGGTGTTCTTGTCCTGCTGGAGCGCCAAATGCATTTACAACTACGTCGAATGCTTGTAGGTCGTTAGATGTAAGAGAAAATACATCTTTCTCTAAAACTTTTACGTTTTCTTCTGTAATTTTTGCAGCGTTTCTTACGATTGCAGTTACTTCATGTCCACGATCTAATGCTTCTTTTAAAATACGACTTCCTGCTTTACCAGTTGCTCCGATAATTCCGATTTTCATAATAAATCCCTCCAAAGTGTTTTGTTAAATTGTATATCTGAAAGTGAATGAATGTATTGTAATTAAGTTTGTTACAACCTGTTGTAATCATTATAGTTACATGTTGGTGTTTTTGTCAATGGGGTAGTTTGTAGATTTATTTTTTGTTTTAGTATGCACAGTTAGAGGGAGGAGAGTCATAAAGATATTGTTACTTCGCGCTTGGCTAATATTTGGAAATTGCAAATTGTCGAAAAATGTTGATTTTTGAATGTTTTTTAAATATAATTCGTTTTATGGAGAAAAGGAGGGGTTAATTGTATGAATATTTTAGAGCAATTTATTTCATCAACAAATACAATTCTTTGGTCATATATTCTTATTGCGATGTTAATTGGTTTAGGTCTTTATTTTTCTATTAAATTGAAATTCGTACAACTTACTCATTTAGGGGAAATGATTCGTTTAATGAGTGATGGACTAACTGGCAAGACACGTAAAAAGGGCAGCGTATCATCGTTCCAAGCATTTTGTATGAGTTCAGCAGCTCGTATTGGTATCGGGAACTTAGCTGGTGTAGCGTTAGCTATTTCTATGGGAGGACCTGGAGCTGTATTTTGGATGTGGGTTATTGCGATTATCGGTGCGTCTTCAAGTTTCGTAGAAAGTACGCTTGCGCAAATTTATAAAATAAAAGATGGCAGTGGCTTCCGCGGTGGTCCTGCTTATTATATGGAAAAAGGTTTAAATAAACGTTGGATGGGGATTTGGTTCTCTATTCTGATTACAATTAGTTACGGTTTAATTTTCAACTCAGTACAAGCAAATACAGTAACATTAGCGTTTGAAAATGCATTTGGCTTAGAGCGTTATATTGTTGGTATTGTATTAGCTGCATTAGTTGGGGTTATTATTTTTGGTGGTGTAAAAAGTATTGCACGTATGTCGGAAATGATTGTTCCGCCAATGGCACTTATTTATATTGCAGTAGCTATTTTTGTTGTCATTAAAAACTTCTATTTAATACCAGATGTGTTTACGGAAATCTTTAAAGGTGCATTCGGTTTAGATTCAGCTGTAGGTGGCGGTATCGGTGCTGCGATGAAATATGGTATTCAGCGCGGATTATTTGCGAACGAAGCAGGTATGGGTAGTGCGCCGAACGCGGCAGCAACAGCTGATGTAACGCATCCAGCGAAACAAGGTTTTATTCAAACAATTGGAGTATTAGTAGATACATTCTTAGTATGTACATCAACAGCGTTTATCGTACTATGTTCTGGTGCATATAAAGCAACGAATTTAGAAGGTATTGAATTAACACAAAATGCATTAAGTTCACAAATTGGCCCATGGGCGAGCAGTTTCTTAGCGATTATTATTTTCTTATTTGCATTTAGTTCACTTCTAGGAAACTACTATTATGGTGAAACAAATATTGAATTCATTAAGCAAAGCAAAACGTGGTTAA
The DNA here is from genome assembly GCF_903970865.1 of Bacillus sp. ME78. Taxonomy (NCBI): domain Bacteria; kingdom Bacillati; phylum Bacillota; class Bacilli; order Caryophanales; family Bacillaceae; genus Bacillus; species Bacillus sp. ME78. Next base: position 156,403 of record NZ_CAJCKK010000010.1, on the reverse strand, counting down.
CAATTTACCGTATTGCGGTAGTTGGAATGGTATTATTCGGTTCTGTTGCGACGCTTCAAGTTGTATGGAATATGGCAGACTTATTTATGGGTCTAATGGTAATCACGAACTTAATTGCAATTACACTTCTTGGCCGATTTGCGTATGCAGCATTAGCAGACTATGTAAGGCAAAAGAAACAAGGAAAAGATCCAGTCTTCAGTGCAGATTCTATTCCTGGTTTAACGAATACAGAGTGTTGGGATAAGTCAGCGGTAACAGATAAAGAAAAAGCAGTGTAATTGAAAAGGTGAGCATCGAGGCAAATTCGATGCTCGCCTTTTTTATTGTAGTAAATGATGAAAAGGGTGAGGGGTAATTATTAATATAACTTTTTTTGTTTGTTTCTCTCGTTATTATGGGGAACGTACGGCTTTAAAAGTATGACTGGTCGAAGAGGATAAGTGATTGAGTATTGGATAAATGTATGTAATAGCTATATTTTTATGAAAAAAAACACGTATGTTAAGATAATTAACATACTCATGTCATAAAACCTTACATAAAGTTCTTGATTACTTAAAGTTTTTAGAATATAATTTTCTTATTGTTAGGAAGAGGGGGCGATACAAATATGGATTTTTTAGCTAGGGTAATTGGGGATGTAAATAATATCCTTTGGTCATATATCATTATTGCGATGTTAATTGGGTTAGGGCTCTATTTTTCATTTCGTTTGAAATTTGTCCAAGTTCGTTACTTCGGTGAAATGATTCGTTTGCTTGGGGATGGAGCAAGCTCGAAAACGAGGAAAGCGCAAAAAGAGAAGAGCGGCGTATCATCATTCCAAGCGTTTTGTATGAGTACAGCTTCTCGTGTAGGTACTGGTAACTTAGCTGGTGTAGCTATTGCGATCTCAGCAGGTGGTCCAGGAGCAGTATTTTGGATGTGGTTAATTGCGGTAATTGGGGGTGCTTCTGCATTTGTAGAGAGCACATTAGCGCAAATTTATAAAGTAAAAGATGGGAATGCATTCCGTGGGGGCCCAGCGTATTATATGGAAAAGGGTTTAAATAAACGCTGGTTAGGTGTTGTGTTCTCTGTTCTAATAACAGTAAGTTTCGGATTGATTTTTAACGCTGTACAGTCTAATACTGTAGCAGCTGCCTTTGATGGTGCATTTAAAACAGATAGCAGATTAGTAGGTCTTGTTATGGCTGGTTTACTTGCAGTTATTATTTTCGGCGGAGTAAAACGAATTGCTCGCGCGGTTGAAATGATAGTTCCAGTAATGGCAATTATTTATGTAGCAGTGGCATTATTCGTTGTTGTAACAAACATTACGGCAATTCCATATGTATTTAAAGAAATTTTCTTACATGCTTTCGGAATTAAAGAAGTAGTAGGCGGAGGATTAGGAGCTGCGATTTTATTAGGGGTAAAACGTGGATTATTCTCAAATGAAGCAGGTATGGGTAGTGCGCCAAACGCAGCAGCGACTGCAAACGTAACGCACCCAGTTAAACAAGGTTTCATTCAAACTTTAGGGGTATTTACAGATACATTATTAATTTGTAGTTGTACAGCATTTATCATTCTTTTATCAGACGTGCATAATGCAGCTGATTTAAATGGAATTCAATTAACGCAGCAGGCGTTAAGTCAACATATCGGTCCATGGGCTTCTATATTTGTAGCAGTTGCGATCTTCTTGTTTGCATTTAGTTCATTAGTAGGTAACTACTACTATGGTGAAACAAATATTGAGTTCTTAAATGGAAGTAAAGTGTTATTAAATGCATACCGCATTGCTGTACTTGGTATGGTTATGCTAGGATCTGTAGCGACAATTCAAATCGTTTGGGATTTAGCAGATTTATTTATGGGAATTATGGCTGTTATTAACTTAGTAGCAATTGTATTCCTTTCTAAGTATGCTTTCGCAGCGTTATCAGATTATATTAAGCAAAAGAAACAAGGGAAAGATCCAGTCTTTTATGCGGAGTCTATTCCAGGTTTGAACAATACAGAGTGTTGGGATGAGCCAGTAGTAGCTGATAAAGAAAAAGCAGTATAATGAGGTGAGCATCAAGTGAAACTTGATGCTCATTTTTATTGGTTCAGCTATTTGTGTGAAGTGAAACTCCTGCTCATTAAAGTTTCGCTTTATAATGAAAAAGACGAACATTCATGAATGTTTCGTAATAAAATGTATTTTTTTAAGAAAAGTGCGGATATGAGTTGTGATTTATGTTAGAATGGAAAATGCCTTTGAAATAAGAGGTTTTATGATCTTTCCTATCCGATTGAAGATTTTGGAAGGGAAATGGAAAGTTCGGATTATTTCTTGTTTTGAATGGTCAGACGTTCAACGTTAATGAAGAGTTAAATGGAGGATTTTATTAATGAAGTTTGTTATGTTCCTTGTAGGATTACTCGTTGTATTTGTACTCGGTTTTCTTATAAGTGCCGATCGAAAGAAGATTAAGTATAAACCAATCGCAATTATGCTTATTATTCAGCTAGCATTATCTTATTTCTTATTAAATACGCAAGTTGGTTATATTTTAGTAAAAGGAATTTCAGATGGATTTGGCGCACTTCTTGGATATGCGGAAGCTGGAATCGTTTTCGTATTTGGTGGTCTTGTTAATAAAGGAGAGGTTTCATTCTTCTTAACAGCGTTATTACCAATCGTATTCTTTGCGGTTTTAATCGGAATTCTGCAACACTTTAAAATTTTACCGATATTTATTCGTGCTATTGGTACGTTGTTAAGTAAAGTAAATGGTCTAGGAAAACTAGAATCATATAACGCAGTAGCAGCTGCCATTGTTGGACAAGCAGAAGTATTTATTACAGTAAAAGATCAATTAAGTAAAATCCCAAAACATCGTTTATATACATTATGTGCATCTTCTATGTCGACAGTGTCGATGTCAATCGTTGGTTCTTATATGAAAATGATCGAACCGAAATATGTAGTAACAGCACTTGTATTAAATTTATTTAGTGGTTTCATTATCATTCATATTATTAACCCGTACGATATTACAGAAGAAGAAGATACACTGAAATTAGAAAATAAGAAAAAACAATCATTCTTTGAAATGCTGAGCGAGTACATTATGCTTGGTTTCACGATTGCGATTACAGTAGCAGCTATGTTACTCGGTTTCGTAGCATTAATTACAGCAATCAATAGCTTGTTTGATACAATGTTCGGTATTACATTCCAAGCTATTTTAGGATATATTTTCTCACCATTAGCATTCGTAATGGGCATCCCGCAAGCAGAAATGGTAACAGCGGGACAAATTATGGCAACAAAATTAGTATCAAACGAGTTTGTTGCGATGCTTGACCTTGGAAAAGTAGCTGGTGATTTATCGGCTCGTACAGTTGGTATTCTTTCTGTATTCCTTGTATCATTTGCGAACTTCTCATCTATCGGAATTATTGCAGGTGCAACGAAAGGTATCGATGAAAATCAATCAAATGTTGTATCATCATTCGGTCTACGCCTTGTGTACGGTGCGACATTAGTAAGTATTCTATCAGCGATTATCGTTGGTGTTATGTTATAAAAAAAGGATGGCTCTAGCTCATAGCTAGGGCCATCCTTTTTTTATGGTAAATTTGCATGAAAAAACCAATTAATTAGGAATATATTAACATATAAAAATCTTTTAAAATTTATATTGCATTTCACCTAGATAACGCTTACAATTTGATTTGTAGGTGGTATCAATTTCAGACTTTCAAGTATGGTAGGAGAGAAGAAGCTACCTTTTATAAATTGCAATTTATGTAAACGCTTACTGATTTTAGATGACAGTTGAATAGTTTTAGGGGTTTTAAATTTTTTTAACAACAATGGTCAGACGTCATTCGTTATACGTTATACGACCAATAATTCGTGGGAGAAGTGGGGGATTCACATATGAAAATAGTAATGTTTCTAGTCGGTTTACTTGTAGTGTTTGTACTAGGTTTCCTTATCAGTTCAGATCGTAAGAAGATTAAATATAAACCAATTGCACTTATGCTTGTTATTCAATTGGTACTTGCGTATTTCTTACTAAATACAAAGGTCGGATTTGTATTAGTAAAAGGGATCGCAGATGGATTTGGTTCTATTTTAAAATTTGCGGAAGCTGGGGTTAATTTCGTATTTGGTGGTCTAGCAAACGATGGACAAGCACCATTCTTCTTAACAGTATTATTACCGATTATTTTCTTAGCAGTATTAATCGGGATCCTGCAACATATTAAAGTTTTACCGATTATCATTCGTGCAGTCGGTTTCCTATTAAGTAAAGTTAACGGTTTAGGAAAACTAGAATCATATAATGCGGTAGCAGCTGCAATCGTTGGTCAAGGGGAAGTATTCATTACAGTAAAAGATCAACTAAGCAAATTACCGAAAAATCGTTTATACACACTTTGTGCATCTTCAATGTCTACAGTATCGATGTCAATTGTCGGTTCTTATATGAAAATGATTGATCCAAAATATGTAGTAACAGCACTTGTATTAAACTTATTCAGTGGATTCATTATCGTTCATATCATTAATCCATATGAAGTAAAAGAAGAAGACGATATTTTAGAATTACAAGAAGACAAGAAACAAACATTCTTTGAAATGTTAGGCGAATATATTATGCTTGGTTTCTCAATCGCTGTAACAGTAGCGGCGATGTTAATCGGTTTCGTGGCATTAATTACAGCAATTAATGGTGTATTCGATTCAATTTTCGGAATCACATTCCAAAGCATTTTAGGATATATCTTCTCACCATTAGCATTCGTAATGGGTATTCCAACATCAGAGATGTTACAAGCAGGACAAATTATGGCAACAAAATTAGTAACGAACGAATTCGTTGCAATGCTTGACCTTGGAAAAGTAGCTGGCGATTTATCAGCTCGTACAGTAGGTATTTTATCTATCTTCCTTGTATCATTTGCGAACTTCTCATCTATTGGAATTATCGCAGGTGCAACGAAGAGTATCGATGGCAAACAAGCAAACGTTGTATCATCATTCGGTTTAAAACTTGTATACGGTGCAACGTTAGTAAGTATATTATCAGCGATTATCGTTGGGGTTATGCTTTAATAAATTAAGAAAAGCAATGAGCGTAGGCTCATTGCTTTTTTGTTTAACTTGCTTTATCCAAGTCTCTTTTAAAACGTGGTTTCTCTAAATAAGTTCCCAGTCTCCAGACATATTCCACTGGCCCCATTCGATATTTCTGGAGCCAATAGGTGCTAACGAATAATTGAATCGTATAAATTCCGATGGTTAAAAGAATACCGAAGAAATAGCCGATTTTTCCGTATAAGCCAAATCCATATGCGTAAAAAATGGTTGTTGCGATAATAGATTGCGCTAAGTAATTACTAACGGACATTTTCCCCATGTTCGCCATGTATGTTAGTAGACGGGTTGCTTTTTTGTAATGGAATAATAAAATGATTGTGCTTCCGTAAAAGAAGGTCATAGTTACTGGTGTAAGGCCATCTTGTAACATAATTAAAACCGGGTGTTTTATGAACATAGCTAAGATTTTAATTGTAAAAGAGAAGAGACCGGTGGCAAACCATATTTTTTTGACAGCAGGTATATGTTTACTGACCTCAAATAGCCAGCCTTTTTTCCCTACATACATTCCGAGTAGGAACAGTGGAGACATAAAAATTATTGCGAAAACTGATATGAAAAATAATCCGAATGCACCGTCAATTCCCATGTAATCAAAAGGATTTTCAGTCAATCTAAAGTTGACGTGATCCATATAGCTTCCAGTTTGATGGACTTTATGTTCTTTTTCAGTATAAGGTGCGAAATCATTTATATTTGTAGATGGATCAGTTTGATAAGACATAAGTGTAGTAAGTGCGAGTAGAATAATCGCCCAAATAAGCAAAGTTTTCGGTTTTCGATTGATGAATATCATTAAAAAAATCCCGATTATTCCGTATGCAAATAAAATATCTCCCTCCCAAACAAAAGTGCCATGAATGTAGCCGAGTAGTAAAAGAATGATAATACGTCTTATGTATGTGGGGAAGAATTTTTTTCCTTTTGCGATAATACTTTTTTGTAACAAAATAATGCTAAGCCCAAATAGAAAAGAAAATAGGGATATAAAGTTATGTGTGCCGAAAAATTGAATAAACCAATTAGCACCTTTATCAAGATCGCCAAATAGATAAGTTGGTTTTTCACTGGTGAAGAACCCAAATTGAATTAATGTCATATTGACTAGTAAAATGCCAAACAAAGCGAAACCACGAATTGCATCAACAGCTTCTACACGTTGATTCATTTTTCCTCTCCTCGTATATTCGTTTTTATATTGAAAATAATACCATTTTATATCTGGCACTATGTCAAATATGAGGAAATTTAAGGTGATTTTAAGATAGAGAGCAAACAAAAAATCACCTTAATACATGTATTAAGGTGATTGAAATATTACTCAGCTGGAGGCGTAAATGTACGTTTCTCTAATTCAGCATCTAGCATAAACAGTGCGTTTGAATCGCTTGTAATACGTTTTAGTTTTTGGATGATGCTATCGAATGAAGCTTCTTCTTCAACTTGTTCGTCAACGAACCATTTTAAGAATGTAATTGTTGCATGTTCACGCTCATCCCAAGCGATATCAGATAAGTTGTAAATACGTTTCGTTACTTCACGCTCGTGCTCAAGTGCGACTTCAAAAGCGTTTAATACAGATTCGTATTCGTTATTCGGATTATCAAATCCAGTAATAATAGCGCGCTCTCCGCGGTCATTAATATAGTTGTAAAGCTTCATTGCGTGGAAACGTTCTTCTTCAGCTTGTACAAGGAAAAAGTTAGCGAATCCATCATAGCTCTCAGCTGTACAGTAAGCAGCCATTGCCATATAAGCATGGGCAGAGTAAAATTCAAAGTTCATTTGTTCATTTAATGCGTCGTGCAATTTTTTTGATAACATAAAATCCCCCTTAGTATTGTGACAAGAATATTATACCATAATTGATAATATTCTCATTTAGATACTTCGAACCTTTTCGAAAGCTTTGTGACGTGTGCGTCCATAATGTCTTGTAAGTCTAAATCATATTTTTGCGAAAGAATAATAAGGTTAGATAGTACATCGCCAAGTTCTTCTTTTAGTTCTTGTTTTAGCTCTTCTTCTGTTTTCGCATCTTCATCAGGGCGATCGCGGCCGATTTCAATAGCACGAACGACTCGTGAAACTTCCCCAACTTCCTCGGTTAAGAAATTTAAGCGAATAAAGGCATTATACTGTGACCAGCTTCGTTTTTCGTAAAATTCCTCAACCCATCTTTGAAATGCAACGATATCCATTTCTTCCTCATCTCCTCAATATGTTGTACAATGTCAATTGTATCATAACAATATATAGTTTCGGGGTGTAGGAATGAGAAAGATTTGTGTGTTTGCAGGTTCTAATTTAGGGGAGAGACCAGAATTCAAAGAGCAGGCAATTCAGTTAGGTAAAATGTTTGTTGAGAACGAGTATGAGCTCGTATACGGTGGTTCATGCGTTGGATTAATGGGAGAAGTAGCAAACGAAGTTCTTCGTTTAGGTGGACGTGTAACAGGTGTTATGCCACGCGGTCTATTCCGAGGAGAAATTGTGCATACAGGATTAACAGAATTAATTGAAGTAGAGACGATGCATGAACGTAAAGCGAAAATGGCAGAGCTTGCAGATGCTTTTATTGCGCTTCCAGGCGGATACGGAACGTTTGAAGAACTATTTGAAGTTGTATGTTGGTCACAAATTGGTATACATAATAAGCCGGTTGGTTTATTAAACATAAAAGGTTTTTACGGGCCAATTCTGCAAATGGTTGAACGTGCAGCAGAAGAAGGATTTATGAATCCATCAAATAAAGAATTGATCGTTTCAGCTGAGACGGCAGATAAACTAATTCATGCAATCCAAAATTATGAGCGTCCTGTTTTGGGAACGAAGTGGAAGCAACTATCATAGCAAATACGGAAACACATGTCGTTTTAATTTAAGATGGCATGTGTTTTTAATTTGGTTAAATATGTTAATATTAATATATAACGTTTTTTGTAAAAGGAGAAATTGATGGAGGAGTTCGTATATTTACGTCCGGTTTTTAAAAGTATTTTAGCAGCGTCTATTCTTGTTATGCTAATCGTTTCAACACAGAAGAAAGAGCTAATTAATGAATTTTCGCTTTGGTTTATTTCGATATTGTGTATCGGTGTTTCGGCGATAACACTCTTTATGATTGGCTTTATTGTTGATGAGTATAATTTGGCTGGAGATCCACAATCATTTTGTATGTTTATTGCGATTGGTTGTATTAGTGGCCTGAATTTCATTATTTATTACAGAAGGCAATAAAAGAGGCATTCCATATTACTTTGGAATGCCTTTATCATTTTGATTGCTTTGTTTTTTATAGATGTCTTTGGAAACACATGAAAGTTTATTTTAAAAAAGCATGTGTTTTTAATTTGGTTCAATATATTGATAGTGAGATGTGGAAGCGTTTGAAGAGGGGAAGTAGATGGAGGGATGTTTTGATGAATTAAAAAAGAACATCTGAATAAAGGGTGAGTAAGGAATTATTGAGTGACATATAATTGTTCCGTTAAAGGGTCAGATTGTGGAAGATACCGAATGTTTTTATGAAGTTAGTAGAGGTTTTTTTAATCGAAATGAGAATAAATTTTATAGATGTAATCCTTTGGAAATTTTTAATCAGCTATGTATCATAATCTAATCATTAAAATGAAAATTGGAGGAGAGATGAGCATGGGGCGTTCTGTATTAAAAATGTATAACTACCACTTATGGGCAAATGAAGTTATTTTAAATCGCTTAAAAGAACTACCGCAAGACATTTTCCATAAGGAAGTTAAGAGTGGTTTTTCTTCGGTGGCAAAAGTAATGTCTCACATATACCTCACAGATTTAGCCTGGTTTGAGATTATTTCTGGTAAAAGCATGAGTGATGCAATGGTACACACAGACCAATTGAGAGAGCAGCTGGAAACAAAAAATATTGAGGAAATGAAAACTAGTTTTTATGAATTATCTAAACGATATAAAGTACTTTTAAGTAGTCAACAAGATTATGAAAAAGTGGTTGAGGTTGATAATCCATATGCTGGGCACCTAGATACGACGGTTTCTGAAACAATACTACACGTCGTCACCCACGGAGCATATCACCGTGGGAATATAGCCACAATGTTGCGGCAAATGGGTTATACCTCTGTTATGCAAGATTTTGGACTGTTTCTATATTCAAAATGAATTCTTGTTATTTACCATAGAATATGGGTTTTTATGATATTTTTTGGGGACTGCTTTTATTATTGGTTTAAGTTTAATTATGTAATATAGAATAAAGGCATTCCATATTATTTCGGAATGCCTTTATTGTTATTTTTATTTTGTTTTTTATACAGGTACCAGCCACCCCAGCCGCCACCAATTGCTACGACAACGAGGAAAGCATAGTCCTTAACCTCGACACGTATATTGAAAATATTAGCTATAAGTAAGAGAATCCCAACTGTTATTAACGCAAAAAATGCTCTAATTAAGTAGTCTTTCAACTGAACCACTCCCGTCATTTAAGTAGTAAATGATGAATTTGGAAAAGCTTTTTGGATCTATGATACTAAAGGGTGTTTCCTATATTTTAACATAGATGAGATTGTAATATATTGATAAAAGTAGGGGAGAGGGGCGCTGATATTGTCGTGATTTGTCGGCAAATTGATATCCTTTGTCAAATCGTTGATATATTGCGGGTAATGATCGATATAATGAAAAAATCGTTGATATATTGCGAGTTATGATCGATATATTTGAAAAATCGTTGATATAATTTCGTGTACCGTTAAGTGCGACCATTACATAAAAAAGCGACTCTAAACGAGCCGCTTCTGCTTTAAAGTCTATTATTGATTCAAGAACGCACGTAGCATCCAAGCGTGTTTTTCTAGTTCTGTGTAGATGCCTAGTAGTAGGTCAGATGTCATTTCATCGTCAGAGTCTTGAGCAATTTCCATGCCTTTTTTCAGTTCGACTAGCATCATTTGGTAGTCTTTCATGATTGCTTCGACCATCCCTTCTGCAGTTTCTCCGTAAGCTGCTTCTTGAATAGAAGATATTTCTAGGTATTCTTTCATTGTTGCTACTGGTTTACCACCAATTGCTAAAATACGTTCTGCAATTTCGTCGATGTGAGTAGCTGATTCTGTGTAAAGTTCTTCGAATTTCTCGTGTAATGTGAAGAATTGAGGTCCTTTTACGTACCAATGGAAGTTGTGAAGTTTTGTGAATAAAACGCTCCAGTCTGCTACTTGTTTGTTTAATACTTCGATTACTTGTTTGTTCATTATGATCAATCTCCTTTTGAGTTGTTATGTGATATCAATTACTAATTTATAATTATTATAATCTAGTAATCTCTATAAATCAACCCTTTTGCTGGAATTAATTTGAACAAATTATGAACTGTTGTAAATAAAAGGCCCTATTACGATGAAGTAATAGGGCCTTTGTTTGAGATATGGCTCTTGTTCTAAACGAGCCGCTTGTGCTTTTAGTGATATCCAGCTCCGGTGACTAGACCAGTCGGTCATTTCGCGCCTTCCTGTTCTGAGCAAGTCACCTCCGCTTTTAATTAATATCCAGCTCCAGCGGCTAGAATCTCCGGTCATTTCGCTCTCTCGCTCGAAGCAAAAAGCGCTTCAAGGTCGAGAGCTTGAAGTGTCCTGCGATTCTGAACGAGCCGCTTCCGCTTTTATTTGTTAAACAGCCTTTTGTTTTTCTTCTACATCCTGTCCATCCCAGCACTCTGTATTCTTTAAGCCAGGGATAGAGTTTGCAACGAAGACAGGATCTTTGCCTTGTTTCTTTTGCTTCAAATAGTCTACTAATGCAGCGTAAGCAAATTTGCTAAGGAATGAGATGGCAATTAAGTTTGTGAATACCATTAGTCCCATGAATAAATCAGCTAAACTCCAAACTGTTTTAAGAGCAGCGATTGATCCGAAGAATACCATTCCGACAACTGCAACACGATAAATCATTAACCATGTTTTGCTTTCTTTAATGAATGCGATATTTGTTTCACCATAATAGTAGTTTCCTAGAAGTGAACTGAAAGCGAATAGGAAAATAATAATCGCTAAGAAAGTGCTTGCCCACGGTCCAATTTGTGAACTTAATGCGTTTTGTGTTAATTCGATGCCTTCTAAATTTGATCCTTTGTAAAGTCCAGAACATAATACGATAAATGCTGTTGATGTACATACTAAGAATGTATCTACGAAAACGCCTAATGCTTGAACAAGCCCTTGTTTTACAGGGTGAGATACATCAGATGTTGCGGCTGCATTAGGAGAACTACCCATTCCTGCTTCTGTAGCGAATAAACCGCGCTGAATACCGAACTTGATTGCTGCTCCAATACCACCAGCGATAGCTTGGTCTAAACCGAATGCACCGTTAAAGATTTCCATGAAAATGCTTGGTAACATACTGAAGTTGTTAATAACGACAAAAATAGCCACGCCGATATAAACGATTGCCATTGGCGGAACAATCATTTCTGTAATACGTGAAATGCTCTTAATACCACCAAAAATAATAACTGCAACTAATAAGGCTAATAGAGCTCCTACGATCGTTCGCTCTAGTCCAAAAGCATTTTCAAACGCTATTGTTACTGTATTCGCTTGAACTGAATTGAAAATTAATCCGTACGCAACTGTAATAAGAAGTGAAAACCAGACGCCCATCCAGCGTTTGTTTAACCCTTTTTCCATGTAATATGCTGGTCCACCACGGAACCTACTTCCATCTTTTACTTTATAAATTTGCGCAAGTGTACATTCTACGAAACTAGTAGCTGCTCCGATAATCGCGATAAACCACATCCAAAATATTGCGCCAGGTCCACCCATTGAAATTGCTAATGCTACACCGGCTAAGTTCCCAATACCGATACGTGCTGCTGCACTTAAGCAAAATGCTTGGAATGGGGAGATGCTATCTTTCTTTTTTTCTTTTCGATTAAACCCTTTACTAATTAAGCTGACCATCTCACTGAAATGAGTAATTTGGACAAATTTTAATTTAAAAGAGAAGTAAAGACCGAAGCCGATTAGCATTGCAATAAGAATATATGACCATAAAATATTATTCGTTACCTCAAGGAATCTGCTAAAGATATCAACCATATAATACACTTCCTTTTTTTCGTAATAAGAAAATTATATGCAAAAAATATACGAGAATCAATTTTTCTAAAAAATTATGTTACTTAAATCATTTTTGTGTTATGATTATGTCACATCGTAATATTTTTAGAATTATTTACATTTTAAAAAACTAAATTTAAAGCGAGAAGGTGGGGATAATTTGAAAGAAGATTCTTTATGGAAAGTAAGCCTTGAGAGTTTGAAAATGAGAAGTAATATATTTTTTATCATTACATCTTTAAGTATCTTTTTAGGATCCACTTATTATTACAATAAAAGATTTCCAAATCACAAATATCCTGAGTGGTTAGAATTTCTAAAATTGATTGGATGAATAAAAGACAGAAAAACAGAAAATTAAAATAAAAAAAGTTATGGAGGAGCTAAAAATGAATATTAGAGAAAGTGAACTTCCGGGTATTGGTTATAAGTTTCAAATCGTTACGAAAGGTAACGAAAAGATGGTAATTGTCATTCATGATGATGGACGTAGAGAAATGTATCATTTTGATTCAGACCATGAAGAAAGCATCTCAAGTATTTCACTACGTGACTCAGAGGCAAGACAAATCGCAGCAATATTAGGTGGAATGGTATATAAGCCTAGGGCGTTAGAAAATGTTGAGATGGTTTTTGAAGGTTTAGCGATTGAGTGGTTCAAAGTGGAGAATACAGCTCCAGCAATCGGAAAAACAATTGGCGATCTTGAAATAAGAAAAACATATAGCGTAACGATAATCGCAGTTATGAAGAAGAACATGAAGAAGCTATTTAATCCAGGACCAGAAACAGTAATTGAAGACGGAGATATGCTTGTAGTTTCAGGTGAGAGAGAAGAAATTAAAAAAATTATTAATGAATTACTTTCAAATAGGGGGGACTGATTAGATGGATACGTTAATTTTTGAAGTTGGTACAGCTTTAGTTTTAGTGGCAATTGCAGCAGTAATTGCTGGAAAATTTAAATTCTCAGTAATTCCTTTTCTAATTGTTCTTGGAATGTTAGTAGGACCGCATGCACCGACGATAGGTGTTATCGATCTCAAATTTATTGAAAGTGCAAGTGTAATTTCCTTCCTTGGACGGATTGGGGTTCTATTCCTTCTATTCTATCTAGGATTAGAATTTTCAATGAAAAAACTAATTAAATCTGGACGCTCTATTGCGATTGGTGGAACGATTTATATTTTAATTAACTTTTCACTTGGTTTGTTATACGGATTTATAATGGGATTCCCATTACTAGAAATCTTAATTATTGCGGGTATTATTACGATTTCTTCTAGCGCTATCGTTGCTAAAGTGTTAGTGGACTTAAGAAGAACTGGTAATAATGAAACCGAATTAATTTTAGGAATTATTATGTTTGAAGATATATTCCTTGCTGTATATCTATCAGTTGTTTCTGGTTTAGTACTTGGAGATCACGCTTCCTTCTTAGGTGCCCTTACTTCAATTGGAATTGCTTTAGGATATATGCTTCTATTCTTTATAGTAGCTAGAAAGGCTACGCCGTTATTAAATAAATTGCTCAACATTAGCTCAGATGAAATCTTTATTATTGTAGTATTTGCTTCGTTATTCTTCATTGCTGGTTTTTCAGAAACAATTCACGTTGCAGAAGCAATTGGAGCACTTCTTCTAGGATTAGTTTTCTCTGAGACAGAGCATAGTGATCGAATTGAACATCTTGTTGTTCCATTTAGAGACTTTTTCGGAGCTATTTTCTTCTTCAGCTTCGGGTTAAGTATTGATCCGTTCTCATTAGGCGGAGCGATATGGTTAACGTTAGGCGCTGTCCTTCTTACGATAATCGGTAACTTTGTAGCAGGAATGATCGCAGGAAGACAAGCTGGATTATCTCATAAAGCATCAACAAATATCGGATTAACAATCGTTTCAAGAGGAGAGTTCTCCATCATTATGGCTAATATCGGTATCGCCGGTGGTTTAATGTCAGTACTGAAACCATTCTCAGCACTATACGTGCTTATACTATCCATTTTAGGCCCACTTTTGACAAAAGAGTCGAAGAATGTATATAAATTCTTAAATAAAATCTTTAAGTGGGATACGAAGACTAACTAAATTAAAAAAATCAAAGTACAAGATATTTCCTGCTTGTACTTTGATTTTTGTAATGAAAACAGTAAAGAGAGGTAAATGATGTTAGGAGAGTTGATTCATTCGGTTTTAGTTTTTTTAGAAGGACTTGGTTATTGGGGAATTATGCTTGGATTAATGCTAGAGGTTATTCCAAGTGAAATCGTATTGTCTTATGCAGGTTATTTAGTATCAACAGGAAGCATTACATTTTGGGGCGCTGTCGCGTTCGGTACAATTGGTGGTGTAATTGCACAACTATTCATTTATTGGATTGGTCGATATGGGGGAAGACCTGTTCTTGAGCGATATGGAAAATATATTTTAATTCAGAAGAAACATATTGATTATGCTGAAGATTGGTTTAATCGTTATGGAACTGGTGTTATCTTTACCGCACGTTTTATTCCGGTTGTGCGTCATGCTATTTCGATACCAGCGGGTATTGCGAAAATGTCACATGCTAAGTTTATTACGCTAACTACATTAGCTGTTATTCCGTGGTCAATTGTGTTTGTATATTTAGGTTTTAAATTAGGAACAGAGTGGGAAAGTATTAATAAAGTTGCGGGGCCATATGTGAAATACTTTGCACTTGCTGCTATTGTTTGTGCAATTGGTTATTTTGTATTAAAAAAAATGATGAAAAAAAAGTGATTACAGAAAAGGAATCTATGTCGACGTAGATTCTTTTTTATTGGCATTTTTTCAAGGATGAAAGAATACGTTTAATATTTACCATATTGTGGCATACATATAGAAAAAGGGTGCTTGGAAAGGGGAATAAAGAGAAATGGAACTCCAGTTTCAAAATGTATATCAACAGGTAGAGAATTGGTATGTGTTGGATTCGGAGCTTCCTTGGGATGTCAAAAAGTTGAGAGAGGATTTGTTTTCTCTTATTGAAGTATGTAAAACGCCCGTTATTTTTTGTGATACGTGTGATGCAAACGATGTGCTTCTATCATTAGGAGAAGAGGAAGAAGAGTTCCTATTCCCAGTAGGTGGTTTTTATCATAAAGAAAAGCAATTAATTTTCGTTTGTATATGGGAAGAGTATGAGCAAGTTCTCAAAACGCTACTGCATGAATTCCGCCATGCGATGCAGCATAAGAGAGATATATTGTATGTGGGAAGTGAACGGTACGAAGAGCGGTGGATTGAAAAAGATGCGAGGAAGTTCGCGGAGAGGAAATTGGATGAATATAAGAGTAGAAGGTTAATGTAAAGCATAGTGGAGAAATAGCGCTGTGCTTTCTTTGTACTTATTAAAAATAAGTATTTGACTTTTATAAAGTTTAGTTCTAAACTAATGATATGAAACGAGCGAGGTGATGAAATGAAAACAGAAGATAGACTAGGGTTACTATTATGGTTTCGTTTATCACGTTTTTATAATAAGAGTATTCGTGAGACGAATCAGCATTTGAAAAAATGGAATGTATCTGCCGCCCAGTTTGATGTGTTAGCTCAAGTTGGAGGACATAATCGTTTAACGCAGCAAGAACTTGGAAATAAGCTATTTGTTACGAAAGGAAATGTAACGCAGCTTTTAAATAAAATGGAGCAGCTTGAGTGGATTTCGCGTGAACAAGAGGGTACTACGAAATATATTTCTTTAACAGAAAAGGGAAGAGCTTTATATGAGGAAATCGTCCCACCTCAAGAAACGTTCCAAGCAGAGAAGTTTCATAATTTAAATATAGAGGAACAAAAGCAATTATTAACACTACTAAAAAAGTTACAGTAAGAAAAAATTTTAAAATAAATCTCGAATTCGAGATAGTATGAGGTGAAGGATATGTTTAGAAAAGTTGATCATAAAAATATGGGCAGAGCAAATCATGGCTGGTTAAATACACATTTTCATTTTTCTTTTGCTAATTACTATAACCCAAATAACATGAACTTCGGAGCGTTACGTGTTATTAATGATGATCTAGTAGCGGCACAAACTGGTTTTGATATGCATCCGCACCGTGATATGGAGATTATTTCTTACGTTGTAGATGGTGCTTTAACACATGAAGACAGCATGGGAAATCGCGGAACGATTGAGCGTGGACATGTTCAATATATGAGTGCTGGCACGGGTGTATTTCATAGCGAGCATAATTTAGGCGATGAAACGCTGCGTTTATTACAAATTTGGATTTTACCAGACCGTGCGGATCATAAACCAAACTATGGTGAGTTTAAATTTGATTGGAGCAAGCGCGAAAATGAATGGTTCCATATGGTATCTTCAGTAGAAGGAAATGCACCAATTCAAATTCACCAAGATGCGAATTTATACTCCTTATCATTAGAGGCTGGAAAAGAAATTCATTTTCCAGTGAAAGAAGGCCGTCAATTGTACCTTGTACAAATTGAAGGAAGCAGTGTAATCAATGGTGAAAATCTTGTTATGCGTGATGCAGCAGAAGCGGTAGAAGAAGATATTCACATTCAAGCGAAAGAGCAATCACACTATTTAGCAATTGAATTGAAAAAACAATAAAATGCGTAAAAAAAAAGAGGACATCCGATAGGATGTCCTCTTTTTTTGATTGGAATTGTCTGAAAAATGTTTCTCAAATTTTGGGTAGAGGTATCAGCTGTAAAAATCAGAATTGTATAAAAGTGTCAAAAATCTTTATGGGAATGGGGAATGTTATAGTGAAAAAGCAAGTCATTTCATCAGCATTAGCGTTAACTGTTATCGCCGGGGGATTTGGAGCGTTTGGGGCAACGACAACGAAAGCGGAAGAACAAAAAATTCAATATCATCAAGAATTTAAAACACCTGCATACATAGGTGAAGAATGGAAAGCACCGGAAGGGCTAGATAAAAAAGAGACGGTCTTTCAATACTTAGAGAGTAAGAAAGATATGTTTAAATTAGCAGGAAATATTGAAAAGCATTTTAATATCGTTGGGGAAGAAAAAGACGCTGAATCTGATACGACACATGTGAAGCTAGTTGAGAAACATAATAACATTCCTGTGTACGGTTCTGATCAAACTGTTACACTTGATAAAGAGAATAATGTAAAAGCATTCTTCGGACAAGTTATTCCGAATTTAGATGATAAAAATATTCCTGCAGCTGCAAGCATTACTGCGGAACAAGCAGAAACAATTGCAAAGGCAGATATTGAGAAAGAAATTGGTAAAGTAAAGAGTTATGACGGTGTGAAAAAAGATTTATTTGTATATGAAAAGGACGGTAATTACTACCTTGCATACTTAGTTAAGGCATCGATTTCAAAACCAGCTCCAGGATATTGGCATTATTTTGTTGATGCAACGAATGGAAATGTTATTGAGAAATATAACGCTGTAGATAACATTACTGGATTTGGTTACGGAGTATTAGGTGCTAGACAATCATTTGAAATTGCTCAAGATACGAAAACAGGACAATTCAACTTATTTGATGGTAAACGAGGACAAGGTGTTCATACATTTGATGCAGAAAATATGGACGAGAACTGGTTTAATTTATTCTCACAATGGCTTGGATATACAGGAGAAGAAGTTGAAAGTAAATCTAAGTTCTTCGAAGATAAAGCTGCAGTTGATGCGCATGTAAATGCAGGAAAAGTATATGATTACTACAAAAAGACATTTAATCGTAACTCTTTCGATGATAAAGGTGCGAAGCTTATTTCTACTGTTCACGTAGGTACAGCCTGGAATAACGCAGCTTGGAATGGTGTGCAAATGATGTATGGTGATGGCGATGGAAAAACATTCATTCCATTATCTGCTGGACTTGATGTTATCGGTCACGAATTAACGCATGCTGTAACTGAACATACAGCAAACCTTGTTTACAAAAATGAGTCAGGGGCGTTAAATGAATCGTTATCTGACATTATGGGTGTTATGGTTGAGAAGAAGAGCTGGGATTTAGGTGCTGACATTTATACACCTGATAAACCAGGCGATGCACTTCGTTCACTAAAAGATCCAGCATCTATTCCAAACCCATTAAAACCAAGTGAAGGTTACCCAGATCACTATAGTAAACGTTATACTGGAACAGCTGATAATGGCGGCGTTCATATTAACAGTAGTATTAATAATAAAGCTGCTTATTTAGTATCTGAAGGCGGAGATCATTACGGCGTGAAAGTAACTGGAGTGGGCCGTGAAGCGACAGAAAAAATTTACTACCGTGCGCTTACGAAATATTTAACTGCAAACTCTGACTTCAAAATGATGCGTCAAGCTGCACTTCAGTCAGCTGAAGATTTATATGGTAAAAACTCTAAAGCTGTACAAGCTGTAACGAAAGCTTATGATGCAGTAGGCGTAAAATAATAAGAGAAAAAAACCTGACTAGAGTGTCAGGTTTTTTTTCTTTATCCCGCTAGTCGCGAATGCCTAATGCGATTTTCGCCATACGTGACATACGTTCTTTCGACCACGGTGGATTCCAAACGACATTTACTTCTATTTCATTAACTTCAGGTACGTTCGTTGATAATACTTTTTTAACGTCTGATACGATTTGCCCAGCCATTGGACAACCGATAGAAGTCATAGTCATCGTAATGACAGCATTATTATTTTCATCTGCTGTAACATCATACACTAATCCAAGATTAACGATATCAACACCTAGTTCAGGGTCAATAACAGCTTCTAAATTGGCAAATAATTTATTTTCAAATGCTTCTTGTGACATAAGCAGCCCCTCCTACATTTTAATGATATCGATTCTCATTATAACGGAAATAAGCATAATGTGCAGGAAATGAGCTCAAAAAAATATCCCTCTTTAAAAGAGGGATATTTTTTTGAAAATCTATTCTGTTTTAAAATGAGATACGAGTTGATCTAACTCTTCAACTGTTTGTTTCATTTTTCCAGCAGTTACTGCCATTTCATTCATAACGATAACTTTTTTTTCAGCAGATTGTGCCGTTGCGGCAGTTTCGCTGGATACTTCAGTCGAGATAGAAGCGATGTTATTAAGTGAAGCGTTCATTTCTTCAGCACTTGCAGCCATCTCTTCAGCAGTTGCTGATATATCTTGCATTTGAGTAGATACTTTATTTACTTGTTCTACAATTGTTGAGAAAGAAGTACCAGCTTCACGAATAACATTAATGCCTTCAAATGCTTCAGAACGGCCTTGAGACATCATAGAGCTAGCAGTTTCTGTATCATTTTGAATTTGATGTAGTAATTGATTAATGTCTGTTGCAGCTGTTTTAGATTGTTCAGCAAGTTTTCGAACTTCGTCAGCTACGACAGCAAATCCTTTTCCTTGCTCGCCAGCACGAGCTGCCTCAATAGAAGCATTTAAAGCAAGTAAGTTTGTTTGCTCAGCAATATTAGAAATAGATTGTACAGCAGTATCAATATATTTCGTATGAGTGATTAGACGTTCAACCACTTCTGACGTAGCATTTACAGCTTCGTGTATCGTTGTCATTTGTGAAACAGATTTTTGGATAACGGTACTTCCATCGCTAGCATGTTCAGATGTGGCAACAGCAAGTTCCGCTACAGATGAAGCAGATTCAGCAATACGCTGAACACTTACTGCCATATCGTCCATTGCAGTTGAACTTTCTTCCATACTAGAAGTTTGTGATTGAATACTTGCATTTAAGTTAGACATCGAGCTTTGGACTCTTACTGTCGCCTCACGTGATGTATTCGTTTTTTCTAGCATATTTTCAGAAGCAGTTTGTACTTCCACTGATGTTTTTTGAACACGATTAATGATATGTTGTAGGTTTTCTAACATTTTATTAAATGATGTTGCGATAGCACCGATTTCATCGTTGCTATTTACTTGTAGACGTGCCGTTAAGTCACCTTCTTGAGAGGCTAATTCTTTTAGCTTCGTGTCAATTTGTTGAATTGGTTTCACAAGTTTACCAGAGAACCACCATGCAAGAATAATTGCAGCGACAATACAAATAACAAGTGATAAGAAAATAACATATTCGATTAAGAGTGCAGATTGGTCAATTTTTTCAATAGATTGTTCACGTAATTTAGCTTGTTCATTACTGTAATTTGTGAAGTCACCAATTACTTTATAGACAGTTCCGTTCTCTGAAGAAGCTACTTGTAAAGCTTCTTCCCATTTTTGTTCTTTTGCAAGAGTGAATACTTTTTCTTCAACGAACTTTCTCCAAGTAGACCCTAATTCCATTGTGCTTTTTACGGACGAAGAAGCATTTGGATTAGAAAGAAGTTTATCTTTTGAATCCTCAAGACGTTTACTCATCTCATTAAACTTGTCTAATTCGACTTGATCATGTTGTAGTAAATAACCTCTTAAAGCAGAGAGCTGTACTTGATAAGCGTCTCCACGTTCTTTCAATTCTGTTGCCAGTGGAGAAATTTCTTTTTGTAATGTTTCAGCTTTACGAGATTGGTCGATAGCAAAAAATAAAATAAATGCTAAGGCGATACCAAATAAAGCGCAAATCGTTCCCATCATGAACATAAGTTTTTTTCTGATACTTACAAAATTCATATGATAAAAAGCCTCCTTTGTGAAATCTTAGTATTAGAATTAATTAATGTAAAAAATTGAAAGAAAGCTTTACTCCAGTTGGAATAAAGCTTTCTTATTTCCTTTAGGAATTATAGCAGACGGAATGAGAGATAGAAAGAGATATTTTAAAGTGAAAAAAGAGAGACTGTAAAACTTTCTTTCTTATACCTTTGAGCTTGTGTCATTTTCACTTTAAGCGTTTGTTTTGAAATGAGAAACGAGAACTTCAAGTTCTTGTACGATTGTTTTCATTTCAGATGATTTGTTAGCCACGATACTCATTTTGTTTACTTGAACACCAGCCGAATGTGCTGTTTGTGATGTTTCTGCAGCAACTTCGTTTGAAATAGAAGCGATATTATTTAAAGCTGCGTTCATTTCTTCAGAGCTTGCAGCCATCTCTTCAGCAGTTGCAGACATTTCTTGCATTTGCGTAGAGACTTTGTTAATGTGGTTAACAATTTCTGAGAATGAAGATCCGGCGGTACGAATAACCGTAATTCCTTCAGAAGCCTCTGCTTGACCTTGTGTCATCATGTCATTTGCTATTTTTGTATCAGCTTGAATTTGATGCAGTAAATGGTTAATGTCAGTTGCGGCTATTTGAGATTGTTCAGCAAGTTTTCTAACTTCATCGGCAACAACAGCGAATCCTTTGCCGTGTTCACCAGCACGAGCTGCTTCAATAGAAGCATTTAAAGCGAGTAAATTTGTTTGCTCGGCGATATTCGAAATAGATTGAAGTGCAGTATCGATATGATTTGTATGTGTAATGAGTCGCTCAACTACTTGTGATGTAGCGTTAACGGCTTCGTTAATTGTATGCATTTGTGTAATAGATTTCTCAATGACTTTATTCCCATTATCTGCTTTTTCTGAAGTTGTGACAGCTAAACTAGTAACAGAAGACGCGGACTCAGCGATACGCTGAACACTCGTTGCCATGTCATCCATTGCGGTTGAACTTTCTTCAATGCTAGAAACTTGTGAACGAATATTGTGTTCAAGAGCATTCATAGTTTCTTGGGTCCTTGCGGTATTTTCCATAGAAGCGGTTGTTTCGATAAATACATTTTCGGAAGCTTCTTTTACACTTGTTGATGTTTGTTGAACTTGTTTTATTATATGCTGTAAGTTAGTGAGCATTTGATTAAAGGAATTTGCAATGTCACCAATTTCATCTTTACTCGTTACGTGTAATCTAGCCGTTAAATCTCCATCTTGAGAAGCTAATTCTTTTAACTTCTCATCAATTTGTCGAATTGGTTTAACGAGTTTACCAGAGAACCACCATGCTAATAAAATAGACGTTAATGTACATGTAATGAGTGAGAAGAAAATAATATATTGAATAAGTGATGAAGAAGACTCGACATCAGCAATTAATGCGTCACGTTTCTCATTTTCTTCATTTGTATATTTATTAAAACGACCTAAAAGATCATTTACATAATCTGTTTGTGCTAAAGCAATTCTAGATGCTTCGTCCCATTTTCCTTCACGCGCAAGAGGGAGTACCTCATTATCTATGACGCTACGCCATTTTCCTCCCATTAAAATGGCTTCTTTCATTCCTTCTGGGAGCTTTTTGTCACTTGTTACTTTCTCTCTAGTATCAGCTAATTTTTTCCCTTCTCGGTTGAACTTATCTAATCCTTTTTGATCATGTGATAGCAAATATTCTTGTAAACCAGCAACTTGTCCTTGGAACCAATCGCCACGTTCTTTTAAAATCGTCGCTCTTTTCGATACATCATTTTTTAACGTTTCGATTTCACTTGCTTGATTCATGGCGAATGAAAGAATAACAATAAGAGCAATGCTAAATAAAGAAGAAATGCTTAAGAGTGTGAACAGTAGTTTTTTTCGAATACTAACATATTTCATCGTTACCCCTACCCTCATTTAAACTGTTTATTATGATTTATAGATATTTAGAACGAAATTAATAAAAACATTATTATGAAGTTATTAATCTGTTCAATAAAAATTATAGCAGATAATGGAAGGAGTCAGATTGGTATTAGAAAAAGTTCTTAAAATGTATACATTTGCATATCATAAAATTCATAAATAAATATTAGAAATGCTATTGAAATTTGAAATGACATCATGTATACTTCTAATTAGTTGATAACGATTATCAGTATCAACTAAAAACATTACTCTTCGTTATGTTGGTCATACCCCTTTTTGACGACGTAAGTCAGAGACGAAATGTTGAAATATCTTGTGTCCTATTCTACAGAATTATGGTAATCTCCAACCTCAACTTATATGCGTGAGCATGCAAAAAGGATCCTATCCGTGAAGGGATCCTTTTTTGCATGCTGTCGCAATTATTGTATATAGACCAGGGATACGTTCTTCGATTCCTTCTGGTGCAGTAGAAGGGAAGACCCATCTTTGATGAGATCCATGTTCTTCAACTAGTTTTTCAATTTTAAAACGTTCTTCCGCAAGTGTTGTAATGATTTCTCCTAGCGTCCAGCGACGGATGGTTGTTTTAGGTAGCGATTCTTTCTGTGCTTCTGTAAGAAGGATGCTATAAGCAACATCATCTTCAATTAATTCTTCATCGAAATAATTTCCATTGGCCTGAAATGATGGGTGGTCGACTCCTAATAATTTCGTGTAAACAGGATGATAGTCACGAAGGATAAGCATTCCATCTTGCTTAAGTAAAGTAGCAATTTTTTGAAAGAGTGGTTTTAAATCTAGAAAGTAATGGAGTACACCAAGCTCCAGTAATACGATATCAAATGATTTTGAGAGATTTACATTTAGTACATCAGAAACGATGTAATGAATAGAAACGCCTGCGGCATATGCAAGTTCATTTGCATATTTTGCATTACTCGCTGAAATATCAACAACTGTTACATCAGAGCCTAAAAGGGCGAGAGCAACAGCTTTATTTCCTTTTGAGCCGAGTAAATTAATAATACATTTTCCTTTTGGAGATTGTATGTAAGGTAAATAATGTGCTACTTCGCGTGTGGGATCTTCCATGATTTTTTTCGCATAATCCTCCGGTGCCCCATGGCGATTCGTCCAAGCTTCATAAGCAGCTGTATTCCAGCTTTTTTCATTTATAGTGCTTAGTTGTTTTTGGTTCAATGTTATCACTCCTTTTGTGAACGTATAGGTATTCGGCGGGAGGATGGGATTTCCTTTTCGTTCTGGACAAAAGTTTGATTTTTCTGTGATTAAGTCGTAAAATACTTGTTATACGTAAAAGCGTTGAAAAGGAAAAGTAGGATGAACACATTCTTTCCAGAGAGCTTCGGTAGCTGAGAAGAAGCAAGAATATTCATTTGAACAATGGCCTTTGAGCTTCGTCCTGAACTTATCAAATGATAATAGTAGGCGGCGACGAGAGTTGGTACTCGTTATCAAAACCACAGTATAAGAGCATAGAGCTCCGTACTTGTTAAGGCTAATTATGTGAGTGATTGGCGAAATAAGGTGGTACCGCGACTGTTTATACAGCTCCGCCCTTATCTTTTTTAAGATAGGGGCGGGGCTTTTTATATTTTAAAGGAGGAATATAAGATGAGTATTTTTATTGGAGGCGCTTGGCCGTATGCAAATGGTTCGTTACACCTTGGCCATATTGCGAGTTTATTACCTGGAGATATTTTAGCGCGTTATTACAGGGCAAAAGGTGAGAATGTGCTGTATGTTTCAGGGAGTGACTGCAATGGAACACCGATTGCAATTAGAGCAAAACAAGAAGGTGTGACAGCAAAAGAAATTGCTAATAAGTATCATGAAGAATTTCAGCGATGTTTTCGTGATCTCGGTTTTACGTATGATTGCTATACACGTACCGATAGCGAGCATCATCATGAAACTGTTCAAAAAGTTTTTTTACGTTTATTAGAAGAAGGCTATATTTATAAAAAAACAGTGGAACAAGCGTATTGTGAAACGTGTACGCAGTTTTTACCGGATCGTTATGTAGAAGGAATATGTCCATATTGCCATGAAGCAGCAAGAGGAGATCAATGCGATGCTTGTTCTGCTATTTTAGATCCTCTTGATTTGTTAGAAAAGAAATGTAAGTTATGTGGTAGTACGCCATCTGTAGAGGAAACAGAGCATTTCTATTTTGCATTGCATACATTTCAGGAGCAAATTAAAAAAGTTGTAGAAATCGCAAAAGAAAAAGGAACATGGCGTGATAATGCAATTCAATTAACGGAAAGATACGTAAAGGAAGGGTTACAAGATAGGGCTGTATCAAGAGATTTACCAATCGGGGTATCAATTCCAGTGAAAGGGTATGAAGATAAAAAAATTTACGTATGGATTGAAGCAGTGGCAGGATATTATTCAGCGAGTAAACATTGGGCTGAAGAAACAGGAAAAGATGATCAAGAGTTTTGGAATAGCGATGCGCAAACATATTATGTACACGGCAAGGATAATATTCCATTTCACTCCGTCATTTGGCCAGCGGTATTACTTGGAATAGGGGAAGAAGCAATCCCGCGTCATATCGTTTCGAATGAATATTTAACAGTTGAAAAAAGAAAATTATCTACAAGTAAAAACTGGGCAGTATGGGTACCTGACATATTAGAACGCTATGATCCAGATTCTATCCGTTACTTCTTAACAGTAAATGCACCAGAAAATCGTGACACTGATTTTTCATGGCGTGAATTTATTTACAGTCATAATAGTGAATTGTTAGGAGCATATGGAAACTTCGTGAACCGCACATTAAAGTTTATTGAAAAATATTATGATGGCACTGTACCAAAGGGGACTATTGATATAGAGCTGAAAGATAAAGTAGAAGGATTATATAAAAATGTAGGAGAGGCGATTGAGCAAACTAAATTTAAGGTGGCGTTAGAGACAATATTTGATGCAGTACGTTTTGCAAATAAATATTTTGATGAAAAGCAGCCTTGGAAACAAAGAGAAGATGATCCAGTTTCGTGTGAAGAAACGATTTATAACTGTGTGTATCTTATCGCTAATTTTGCAAATCTCCTTGAACCGTTTTTACCATTTTCAAGTGAAAGAGTTAGAAGCACATTGTCGATTATTAAACGAAATTGGGAACCGCAAAATACGTTGCCAAGTAGAATTGATAGCGTGCAGCCACTATTTGAGCGAATCGATGTAAAACAAATTGAGCATGAGGTAGGGAAGCTATATGGAGCGGTAAAGTGAAATATAGAAAAAGACCTTTCAAGTAAATGAAAGGTCTTTTGTTATGCAGTATGATTCTCTTTCTTATCTTTCAAAAAGAAAAGTACGGCAAGGATTACAAGAATAATAGCTGCGATATCATACGTTATTTTAAATGTAGTATTAAAGTTTAAGTATTCTACGAAA
The DNA here is from genome assembly GCF_903970865.1 of Bacillus sp. ME78. Lineage (NCBI taxonomy): Bacteria > Bacillati > Bacillota > Bacilli > Caryophanales > Bacillaceae > Bacillus > Bacillus sp. ME78. The sequence continues at coordinate 130,167 of NZ_CAJCKK010000010.1, read as the reverse complement.
GGAGTTTTCACTGCTCCTGCATATATACAAACGGGAATGAGAAGTAAATCGTGAAATTTCTTTTCTTTCATATATCTTATTAGGAAGAAGATACACATAATAGCAAAAAATACGATGCTTAAAATAGTCATTTATACCTCCAGATAAATTTACTTATTTTAATTGCAGTTATATCTTTTATATAAATTCTGTATTTTTTCAAGCGCTATGCACGCGATTGTGTTTCCTTTCTTTCCTAGCTGTAAGCAGCTGAGGAGTGAAAATCCCAACCAATATAAAAATAATACCAATCCACTGCATGAATGTTACGACTTCATGTACAAGTGTAATAGAAGCGATAATAGCAGTTGGTAATTCAGCTGCACCTAGTATTGTACCAAGTCCGGTTCCTACTTTCGGTACGCCAATTGAAAAACAAATGACAGGTACAACAACGCCGAATAATCCGAGGAAGAAAGCATATTTCCATAGACCGGCTTGGAGGGCACCATCTGTTAAAAAGGTTGGTGGGAAGAATAGACATACGATAAGAGTCGCACTTGTTGTCATGAGAAAGCTTTTCGTATAAGGGGGAACATCTGTAGCAACGCGTCCGCTTGCAAAAACATAGAATGAAAAAGAGACTGCAGCTAATAGTCCAAAGATAATCCCTTTCGTAGAAAAACTTTGTCCGAGGCCTTCAAATACACCACCTGCAAACAATGTACCAGCAAATAAAATAAGGATAGATATGATCTTATCGCGGCTTGGAAAGGTTCGATTTGCAATCGCTTCGATAATGACACCAATCCAAGTGAACTGAAAGAGTAGGACGACAGCGATAGATGCGGGTAGTTCTTCTACAGAAATAGCGTAGAAAATCCCAGTCATACTCATTGTTGTTCCGACGGTTAGTAATGAAAAGAATTGTTTTTTTGTTACCTTATGACGTGAAAAGAAAAGAACGAGTAGAAATAGTCCAATCCATCCGAAGACATATTGTCCCCCTAATAGTTGATGTGTTGAAAATCCATTTATGAATCCGAGTTTGAAAATAGTTGAAAGTATGCCGTAGCTGCAAGCACCGAATAAAACGAGCAATGAATATTTAAACTTATCCATAAAAAATCCTCCTTTTAAGTAATAAAAAACGCCCGCTATCCAAATAAGGATAACGGGCGAACGAAACAGAGTAAGACACTCTACAAAATTCCGCCACTCACACATGAAGTATGAGTTTGGGGTATGTAATTAAAGTGAATGTTACATTGCTTTTGGGAATACAATGGAGCATTTTACACCTTGAGCTGTGTTTTGTATCCCGTAAGGAAACTGATGTTTATCTAATATTTGTTTCACGATATATAATCCAAGACCACTACCTTGTACTAAACCGTGTTTATCAGGGTTTGCGCGATAGAAAGGCTCAAATAAATGAGCAAGTTTATCTTCATCAATTTGTGAACCTGTATTCAATACTTCTAATGCGTAACCGTTTGGTTTTTCATAAAGCTTTATATATACGTGCTGATGGTCAATTGTATAATGAATTGCATTTGAAATAATGTTAAAAATAGCAGTTTGAATAAATTTAGGATCAGCTAAAATTTGTACGTCGTGTTTAATATTAGATTGTACATTTAATTGTTTTACAGATACAAAGTAATCTACTTTCTTCATAACATCCTCAATAATATTAGATAAAGAAATGACTTCTAAATTCGGTTTAAATTGAGGGTTTTGTATTTTGGATAATTCCGACATTTTTTCCGTTAATATGTTAATGTCTTGCATCATCTCGTAGGAACGTTTCAAATACTTATCTCTATCTTTATAAGCTCCAATTCCGTGAATCATGCCATCTAGTTGTCCCATGACGGCTGCGATTGGTGTTTTTAATTCATGGGATACCATAGACATAAATTCTTTACGAGATTGTTCTAATTGTTGTTCTTTCTTGAGCTCATTTCTTAAATCTTGATTGCTTTCATGTAAATTCTTCACAATATTTGGTACTTGTGAAGCAGCTACTGACAAATTAAAATCTGTTTGATCTGTATTTTTGTTAAGTAGCTTTTTATCTGAGAAATCAAGATTCATAATATCTTTTAAAGCATCGCTCATATATTGAAAAGGTTTAGCAATTAGTTTTGCGTACATTAAAGATCCGAGTAGAGATAATGCAAGCATTGTCGCGCCAACCTGTGGAGCTAACTGCTGCAACGCATCTGCTAACTTTGGATTATCATTTGTATCATTTGTTTTACTTGCTGCATTTTGTGTATGTAAGGCATCATTATTAGCGGCTTTCTTTTCTGCTTCTGTAAGCTGATTAGAAGTGCTATTTTCCCCCGAAAGGTTTTGTGTATGTTCTTTTGCCTTTGCAGTTTGGCTAGGCTGCAAAAGGTGATTGATAGCTGTAGAAAGAGATTTATAATCTACAATAGAAGATTGGAAATTAGAAATGTTTCCCTCTGACACAGCTTTATTTTGATTCGTTTTACTTTGATCGTTTTGCTTATCTAAATCCGCCTGTTCTGTAGTCGGCGTTCCATTTTCTTTCACAAAACGTTCTTTATCGTAGTTTGAAGCTAGAAAGTAAATGATTTGATAAAGACAAAGTGATAAAAGAATACAAAATAATAAGGTTTTGATGAAAATATTTTTGGTGATGTTGTCTTTGCTACGATTCGATTTTGTAGCCAATGCCTTTCACCGTTTTAATATAAGGAATTCCTAATTTTTTTCTTAAGTTTTTAATATGTGTATCTATAACTCTTACATCACCATAATGTTCATAGCCCCATACCTTATTCAACAAATCACTTCTTGATAATACTTTTCCTCGATTTTGCAGTAAAGTATAAATAATTTCAAATTCTTTTGTTGTCAATTCAATTTGATTACCATGAACATAAGCTGCATATGCTGTAGAATTTAACATCAATTCATGGAATTGTAGTATAGTTGCAGCTTCTGCTTCCTTCGTTGCTGCCCTTCTTAATACAGCCTCTACACGCTTAATAAATACGGTGTAATGGAACGGTTTCGTAATATAGTCATCAATACCTAACTCAAATCCTTTAATTTCACTTTCTTCATTATGTAAGCCAGTTAACATAATGATTGGTACATCAGATTGTCCTCGCATAATTTTACAAATACTATAGCCATCTATATCTGGTAACATTACATCGAGGAGGACAAGATCGTATGAATTTTTTTGGAAAAGAAGAATACCTTCTGTTCCAGCACCAACTACATCAACAGTAAAGTTTTGTGCCATTAGAAATTCACGAATAAGTTCTTGTATATCTGGGTTGTCTTCAATCACCAGTATATGCGTCATAGTAACACCTCCTAAATAACGCTTTTTACTGCAATATTCGAATTCATCATTTTTCGAGTGACTCAGATTGTTTATACATATAATAAGCCCCCGCTATAAAATAATAATAAAAGTAGCAAGGGGAATAGTTTAGTGTTACTGATTAGTTCAGAATTACAGTAGTTCTATTATAGTATGTATTATAAAATTTATAAAACATTATAACTGTATAATTTTAATATCTACGTTTATCAATGTTTAGATATTAGCTAATCAAATCTATTCCTATTATATATGTAAATACAGTTGTTTTGCTACTGTAAATGAATAAATAAAATAAGCCAAGACATAAAATTCTTGGCTACACATAAATCTTGTTTTTAGGCTATTTAACAGTGACAGTAGCTTGCTGCTGAACGCGCTCAAATAACCAGTGTATATCATTATTATACATACGAATACAACCAAGTGTTGTCCATTTGCCGATTGCTTGATTATTGTTAGTTCCGTGAATCGCATAAGTTGTTCCGTAAGTTCCTGCCATATTTAATCCAAGCCAACGGTCACCAAGTGGATTACGTGGATCCCCGCCTTTAATTTTGCCTGTATAATAAGGGCGGTTTTTAATTTTATTTACGATTTGAAAAGTGCCTTTAGGTGTAGGCGTTGCAGCTTTTCCAGTAGCGACAGTAAAACTTTTTATAAATTTTCCATCCTGATAATAATCCATTTTATTTAACTGAGTGTCTACAATTAATTGATCTTTCGTTGTAGCGGCCTCTGCGCTAGCGAATGGAAGAGTTAAAAATCCTAATGATAATAGTGCGCTTAATAATAATTTTTTCATTGTTATTCTCCTTTTACTATCGTAATAGTCTTACATACAATGAAGTTGTAATCCTCGTAATGCTTTATTTACATTTTCATCTAATGTTTCAAAGAATGTAGTGATTTTGCTGTTGTGTTTGTTGTTTTTATCAATAAGTAATCTTTCGTTTAATAAAAGCTCGCCACGTAGTCCAAAACTTTGAACTTGAATATTTAGCTCATCTTCATTTTCAGAAATAATTGGTAAGAAATAGTGAAAAGCTTTCGTTGGAATGATGTAGCTTTTGCCAATCATGCTTTCTTGGTTTGAGTTAGTCCATTTTTTCGTGACAATTTTAATATTCTTTTTTGAAACGATAAAAGATAGTGTTGTAGATTTTGTTAAACTTACGTCAAATTCACTTGTTTCACATATGTGTAAATTAAAAACGGTTTCATTTTGATGAGATTCAACATTTGTATTAATAAAATCGTGCATTTTATATGCTTCCATTTCGTATTCACCCTTTTTTCAATTTCGAAAAACGACTTATATTTATTCAAATTAATGCTTAGTCATATATTAGTTAAATTTTTCAACAAATTCCGATATAATCTTACAATACGTATATGAAGCTAATATGAAGTTAGCATGAGTTTGTGGTGGTTTTTTATTGAGAACAAAATAAGAAAGGTTTTTCAGTGTTAAAAAATGGATAAAATTCGCATATTATTAATGCGTCTTTTTGTTATTTCGACTTGAAAAATGCTTTTAACTACTTAATAAAGAACGGAAATCATTAGTGTGACCCTTACAAAAATGTAATAAAAATGTAAGCTATTGTGATAGTTATTTCGACAATTTTTTTATACAATAATAGTAAGAAGTTGTACGTGATTGAAAGGAGAGATGACATGGAATGGATTCATGAATTATTTCAGCAATACGGGTACTATGTTGTACTTGTAGGTTTGCTGTTAGAATATATTGCACTTCCGTTTCCGGGAGAGCCAACGTTAGCATATGCGGGATTTTTAGCACATAAGGGTGATTTAAGTTTACCGATTTTAATTATTCTATCCTTTATTGGGACAAGTGTAGGAATGACGATTCAATACTTTTTAGGAAATAAATTAGGTATGCCTTTCATTCAAAAGTATGGGAAATACGTATTTTTAACACAAAGAAAAATTGACTTAACGAGAATGTGGTTTGATAAGTATGGGTACTTCTTAATTTTTATTGGTTTCTTTATTCCTGGTGTACGTCATTTCACAGGATACTTTGCAGGAATTATTAATTTACCATTCCGTCGTTTTGCCATTACAATTTATTCAGGCGCTCTATTTTGGGTATCATTCTTCTTAATCGGTGGTTACTGGTTAGGTGGAAACTTACATGATATCTTTGGAGTGCTAGAAGGTCATATCGGTAAAATCATTTTTGGAGTTATTGTGATTGTAGCGGTTACGTTAGGTATTCGTTTCCGTAAGCAGTTAAAACGAGTATTACTACAAAACGCAAGCTAATATGAAATCCATTCTATGTCAGAATTTAGGAAGGCAGTGCAAAAGCACTGCCTTTTTTATTTTATTGTTAAGACTATGTTTAATGTACATTTTACATTCTTTATAGGAATTTGATACAGGATAAGAAATAAGTATCTTGTCAATTATTATAGTCGTAATGACAATTATAATTGACAAAAATAAGGATATTATTTACAATTTTAATTAAATAAATGAAAAAGAGGGAAGACATGAAGCTTCAAAATCGAGTGAGGGAATTGCGAGCAAAGCATCGTTTATCACAAGGGGATTTAGGAAAAGTGATTGGATCATCACGGCAAACGATTAGTTTAATTGAACGTGGGGATTATGCACCATCTATTGTATTGTCGTTAAAAATCGCACAAATTTTCAATGTACCAGTGGAGGAAATATTTACGTTAGTAGAGGGGGAAGAGGACGATGAAGAGTAAGCGAAAAAAACAATTTGATTCTGTGGGGAAAATAGCAGTAAGTATGATGGGTGGCTTTTTAACGTCTTATATAGCTTTAAATTTACTCTCGGATGAACCGAGAAAATTATCATCTAATACATTTATAGGTATATGTACTATTTTTGGAATTTTAATGATGTACTATACTTGGAAGAATACACGTATGTTAGCAGAGGCACGCGATGAAGAAGAGAGCGTACAAGGTAGGAAATTAGGCATTATAAGTATATATTTACGTGTAGGTGATATAGTTACGCAGGCATGGTTTGTATATGCAGTTATTACATGTAGACGTGCACTGTTGCAGGATACAAATGTTTCATTTGCGGTGTGGAATTTAGTAGTTTCTATTCTTTGTTTAACTACTGTAGTAATTATCGGACTCATAACAAAAAATCGTTATAATAAGCTATATCCTGAACAAGGTGTAACGTATATGGAATCTATGAAAATGTGGACGAAAAATGCAGATGAAGGATTAAAGCACATTGTGCATGAGGCTGGATATAAAGCGTATGAATTTACGAATACAATATTGGCATATGTATGGTGGGCTGCGGTTATATATACAGCTGCTAGTGATATCGATTTTGTATTAATTGGCTTAATCTCATTTATTTGGATATTGCATCTCGGGAAGTTCATGTACGAAATGCAGAGAAAAATGATTTATTAAGGGGAGAAAAAGGTGGATATTTTAAGAAGGCCAGCTGGCTCAATGACAGTGGCGCTAATTCTGTCCATTTTATACGGAGTAATCCGAACTGGGAAATTAGAAGTAATTTTGAACCTATGGGCAATAGTTGGAATTTCATTGTTAGTGTTAGCCATTCATGAGCTAGGACATGTAGTATTTGGTGTAATAGGTGGTTTAACATTTAAATTTATGACAGTAGGACCCATTACTATTCAAAAAGAAAAGGGAAAATTACGCATTCGAGAAAATAAATTATGGGCGTACTTTGGAGGCGTTGCAACATTAGTACCACCTTCTATAGAGACGCCGAATCTTTCGAAAAAGTGGGCGTGGCTCACTTTAGGTGGACCGATTACGAGTTTACTATTTGGTATTACTTCCGGTTACATATACATGGTGAGTTATTATCAATATCTTTTATATTTTTCCTTTTTCCATTTTGCAATCTTTGCGGTTACAATTGTGCCGATAAAAGGAATACTTATGAGTGATGGGATGCAATTTCTTATTTTAATTAAAGATGATGAAAGAGCTAGAAATCACTTATATGAGATTCAAATATCGAGTGAGTTATTTAGTTATAAAAGACCGAAAGATTGGGATGAAAGGTTAGTAGAATTGAGTGAGGAGAAAATAAAAGAGAATAAAGGGATAAGAGAGATAATGAGTAGACTTATGCTCGTCTTTTTTGCTCGTGCAGATCAAGAGGGAATGGAAAGAGCGATACCGTATATAGAACGAATTGTTCAATTACCTGTAACGAAAGAAAATAAGTTTTTCGTTAGTAGTTTTCATAGTTGGTACCTTTTATATAAAGCCCTTTATCAGATGGATAGTCTTTCTTTGCAAGAAGCAAAAGAACATGCAAAGGCTATTACAAAAATGGACCTAAGTGGATATTACCGTACACAAGGAATTATTAAATATGTAGAGGGCAATATGGAAGCGTCCCGTACTTATATGAAGAAAGCTGATCAAGAATTAAAGAGCGCCGAGAAGAGTGAAATGGGATATTTACAATTAGAAAGAGAATGGTTTAAGCAGCTGAAAGAGAGGGTATCTTACGATGGGTGAGGTATCCTCTTTTTTATATGTCATCTTATGCCGTTCCATAAATAGCCTAGGGCGAGTAAAATGAGATAAGAAGAGCAAAGCTTGGAGGAAGTAAATATGGAAATTTTATCAATTATTTTGATAGTCTTGCTCATTTATGTTGTTTTTAAAGTGGCATATGTAGCATTAAAGATACTCGCGATCCTATTAATTATCTTTTTAATCGTAGAGTTCGGCAGTAAGTTGCTTGGGGGATAGGGTATGTTGTGCGTTTTGAGTGTCGAAGGATGTCGGTAAATCGATATCCTACGTCGAATCGTTGATATAATGAAAAAATCGTTGATATAAGTGGAGAAACGATCGATATATTTGAAAAATCGTTGATATATTTTAGTGAATACGAAGTGGGGTATGTGGAAAAGAAGTTGCCGTGAGGGTAACTTCTTTTTATCGTGATGCGGGGTATGCAAACCAACATAAAAAAGCTGGAAGAGTATCTTCCAGCTTAAGAGTTACTTTCAATTTGGCGACCGCTATCTTCTTCATTGTCTTGTAATAGGTTGAATACGTCTGCTAGGCAGAATGCAATGAACCAAGTCCATAGACCGTGGAAGAAAGCTGAGCTTAATTGAAGTGGTAATGTATAGTTTGTCATTGAGTAGGAAATACATCCACCAACGATTCCGATCATTGTTAATAACATTGTTTTTTGAGCATTTTCTTCTGGATTAAAGAGGAAGTAAATGTATCCGCCTAAAATTGAAGCGCTTACAAGTGTTTCGATTCCATTAAAAATGATATTCTCTCCAAGCTGTGTGTTTGTCCAGAAGCAGATTGTTCCGCCGATAATAGCAAACAGGACAGCTATTGTATATCGTATATATTGATTCATATGTTCATCTCCTTATGTAATAAGATGATTTGGAAGTCAAAAAGGTAGGTATAGTATATTGAAGTGAGTTTTAATTGTACGTATCTTTTTATAAAAAGATCATTGAAGAGTAACTAAGATGATCGGTTGTTTAAACCGTTACGTGTATGGTGTCTGAAATATACCCGACTGCTCGTTTCTTTTTGCTTGTAAAATAAGAGAAACTTCCAAGTCTATATACTCTTTTTTTGTGAGTCTGCTTTCATTATAACACATTTAGAGACATAATAATAGAATTATCTGATTTTGTAATAAGTGTAAAAAATAAAAAGCGCAAGGAAATACCATTAACGGTGCAGTTTAGTGGAAGAAGGATTTTAATTTATTATGATGAAATATGTAATCAAGGTGAGATCTAAGAAGGAGGCTTAAATACTATAAAAAATGTTTTATAGTATGAATGTAAGGGAGGAGAGCTAACTTGGAGTTCACAACAGAAAGATTAATAATTAGACCTTTTAAGAGTACTGATTTACAGGATGTATTTGTTATTTATAATAGTGATGATACATGTAAGTTCCTATTACATAATAAGTGGACTCATGAAGACATGCAGAAAAGATTTAATAAGAAGTTAGCAAATAATGTACTTACTAAAGAATCAATATTAAGTTTGGCAGTTATATACAAAACTAAAGTAGTTGGTGATTTATCCGTATGGTACACAAATATGAAAGACACTGTTGAGATTGGTTATAGTTTTTCAAATGAAGTAGCTGGGAGAGGTTTGGCGACAGAAGCAGTAAGTAGTTTGGTATTGAAATTATTTAATGAATTTAATGTACATCGTATACAGGCTAATCTTGATGCACGTAATACAGCTTCACAAAAATTGTGTGAACGAATAGGCATGAGAAAGGAAGCCCATTTCATACAAGATTCTTGGAATAAAGATGAATGGACAGATAGTATTGTATATGGGATGCTATCCTCCGATTTGTAGTAATAAACTTAGTGATTTTATTATGCTAAAAGGTACGTGAGTTGAATAACAAAGGGCATAACATATTATATATGACTAATATGTTATGCCCTTTAATTTATTAACCTTTTTTATATGCGTTTGAAACGGCCGACAATTTCAACTGTTTCAGTAATGTTCATAAATGCTTTGTTATCCACTTGACGGATAATACGTTTCATTTCGCCTAACTCATAGCGAGTCACGACAGTGTAAATCATTTTTTTCTTATGGTTTGTATAGCCGCCGACAGCGTCTACCATTGTCACCCCGCGTATGCCGTGATGTAGTAGTGCGCTTTTTATTTCCTCACCTTTTTCTGTAACTGTCATTATCGTTAATTTAATATGTTTCGTATGCACAGCATCGATAACTTTGCTGACTACAAACCGGCTAATTAACGTATAAAGTGTAATATCCCATCCGAAAATAAAACCTGCTGCTACAAGTAAGACTAAGTTGAATACAAAGATGATTGCTCCAATTGAAATATCTCGATGTTTCGCTACAATCAATCCAACAACATCAAAGCCACCTGTTGAAGAAGCAAATCGGAATATGATTCCGGAAGCTGCTCCGCAGATTACACCACCGAATACAGAAGATAGTAAAATATCGTCTGAAACCTGGTGTACAGGGATAATGTTCATCGCTAACGATGATACAGCTACAAAGTAAGCTGTTAAAAAGGTTGTCTTCTTGCCTAAGTAAAAGTGACTTAAAATAAGAAGAGGAATGTTTAGTAAAAAGATAAGTGCACCGATATTGTAGTGCATTAAATAACCGATAATCATCCCTACACCAGCGAATCCACCGCTAATCATGTTATGCGGGATAAAAAACATATTCATAGAAATTGCATACAAAATAGAAGCTATAAAAATAACAACCAACTGTATCATAAATTCTAAGTGAAATGTTTTAGCTGCTGGGAAGGATAAAAAGGCGGTGTCGGGAACGTAATCGGCGTCTCCTAGTTGACCCATAGTATGTTTCATCTCCATATTCATTTTTGATTACAAGAAGAGAATAAAGGTTTTTTCAAAAACTGGCAATAGTTTTATTATAATGCAAAAATTTTATAAATTTCTAATAAATCAAGCCTATTCATTGAGGTGCGTGAATATACTAAAGAAAGCGAATACAACGTTTCTTAATTATTATTTTCTTGAGAAAATATGCAAAATACTTTTTTTGAAAATAAAAGGAAATAGAGAATGTTTGCCTAATGTGCTAAAATGACCTTATTAAGGATGTGAAGCGATGGAATTTTTATTGCAGGATGCAATTCTATATATATCGTTTGTAACGACGGCACTTTGTTTATTAGAAGTTTTCTTCCTTGCTAATGTTTCTCGCTTTGTGCGTCAACAAGCATCAAGCGGTAGACAAAGAGCTTTTGCGCTAGTTGATACATGTGAAGATAGTGCGGGAAATGTACCGCTATTTTCTATTTTTTATAAATATGGAATGATTCGTTCTGTACGCAGACAAGAATCAAGTGAAGAGAATGACGAGGTCGGTCCGTATACACCAATGTTTCGCTAAATAATTACGAAACATTGGAGGAATGAACATGTTAAAATCATACCGAGCTGTGCTCGTTAGTTTATCATTATTATTTGTTTTTGTTTTATCTGGTTGCAGTAATGCAGCCCCAATTGATGCACATAGTACTGGGATTTGGGATCATTATTTTGTATATCCAATCTCGTTTATGATTCAATTTGTCGCTCATCATATACCTGGAGCTAGCTTTGGGATTGCTATCATTATTATGACGCTCGTTATTCGTTCAGCAATGATTCCATTAGCTGTTTCGCAATATCGCAGCCAAGCGAAAATGAAGAAAATGCAACCTGAATTGCAGAAGTTAAAGAAAAAGTACGGTGATGTAAGCAAAGACCTTGAAAAACAAAAGCAGTATCAAAAAGAAATGTCAGAACTAATGAAATCAGGCGGTTGGAATCCACTTGCTGGTTGCTGGCCATTATTAATACAAATGCCGATTTTCTCTGCTTTGTATTATGCGATTAGCAGAACGGAAGAGATTCGCACATCTTCGTTTTTATGGGTGAACCTAGGACATGCAGATCCATATCATATATTACCGATTATTGCAGCGTTAACGACATTTATTCAGATGAAAGTTTTCCAATCGAATATTACACCTGGAGAACAAGTACAGATGCTAAAGATGCAGCAAATTATGATGCCGGCAATGATTCTATTTATGGGGTTTGCGGCGCCATCAGGACTTGTGTTGTACTGGATAACAGGTAACTTATTTACAATGACACAAACAATTGTATTAAGAAAAATAATGGAACGTGAAGAGTTACAATTACAAAAAGCATAGAGAAACACCGCTCATTACGAGCGGTGTTTTTTTGTTAAGTCGTTAAGGAAATGTTAAGAAACCGACATTACTATAGGCATTGTATACGAAAGTGTACATGCATTAGAAATATGAAGGAGGAAATTTCCTATGAAGAAGAAAACAGTTGGGTATTTAGCGATTGCAGGTGCGTTATCATTCGGAATCATTGGAGGAATCGGCATTCCGGCATTCGCGGCAACGAATACTCCAGCAGTGGATCAGCCTGCAAAAACGGCGAAAAAGGATTTGGATGACGCTACAAAACAAAAAGTAAAAACAATTATGGACGATACAAAGAAACAGTTAGAGAAACTAGGTGTAAAGCTTCCAGAGAAAGAGAAGCGTAAAGACATGTTTGCAGGATTAGATGAACAGGCGAAAGAAAAAGCGAAGTCCATTTTAGAGCAAGAGAAATCCGGAAAACTAACACGTGAACAAGCAAAAGAGGAATTAACAAAGCTAGGCGTGAAAATGCCGGAGAAAGGTAAGCATGGAGACATGTTTGCTAACTTAGATGAACAGGCGAAGGAGAAAGCGAAGGCGATTTTAGAGCAAAAGAAATCTGGAAAATTAACGCATGAACAAGCAAAAGAGGAATTAACAAAGCTAGGCGTGAAAATGCCGGAGAAAGATAAACATGGAGACATGTTTGCAGGATTAGATGAACAGGCAAAAGAGAAAGCGAATTCAATTTTTGAGCAAGAAAAATCCGGAAAATTAACGCATGAGCAAGCAAAAGAAGAATTAACAAAATTAGGTGTGAAACTTCCAGAGAAAGAGAAGCGTGAAGATATCTTTGCGGGATTAGATGAAGCAACAAAAATAAAAGCAAAAGCGATTTTAGACAATGAAAAGAAACAATTAGAGGCATTGAATGTTGATTTACCGCACCATAAGTTTTTTATGAAAAAAGAAGATAAATAATTGAATGAAGTCGTATCTTTCGTGTGGGCAACCGGAAGGTACGTGCAAGGGCCGATTTCTATAAGTAGAAATCGGTCCCTTTTAATGAGGCATTGAAATTCTTTTTATTGTTAGTATGTATCCGAAGACGCAGTAGAAGATTGCAAAACCGATAAACACTTCCGTATATTGATATTTACCCAATACGTAGAAGGAAACAGCTGGTATAATAGCTACCGCTAAAATGCTATAACCAGGATACTTGTTTCGATACATGATAGCGAATAGAACAGAGAGAAACGTAGCGATGATACAAAAGACAGCGATCATTATTGGTACACCTCCTAAATGAATTATACCATTTTTAGGGAATTAGAGAAGTTTTGTATCTTCTGTTATAATATAAGAAGAGAAATATTTCCTATGTTATATAAAAAAATATTGATTTTTTCTAACAATTCAATATAATGAACAATAACTACAAAATTCGACATCAAGAAGTGATGATGAGGACACGATCAATTTTTTACGATTCTCAGAGAGGGAAGCCTTTGGCTGTGAGCTTCCTAATACGGAAAAATGGATTACCACCTCTGAACTGCAGCAGTGAACGAACATCTAGTAATTGCTTGCCGGCAAAAACCGTTATTTAGACTTGAGAAATTGGTGAAGTATGTTACTTTACGAATTGAAACAAGGGTGGAACCACGAATACAACACTCGTCCCTTTTTTAGGGAGGAGTGTTTTTTTATTTCATTTTTGCATCACACTAGGATTGGAAGGAGGATACGCAGCATGCATCATGATGAGAAGAACAAAATTGGTTTAACAGTAGCACTTTCTATCGTAGTAGGAACGATTATTGGATCTGGTGTGTTTATGAAACCAGGGAGCGTATTAGATTACTCGGGGAGTTCTAATATGGCCATTCTTGCTTGGGTAATTGGTGGTCTGTTGACGTTAGCGAGTGGTTTAACAGTAGCTGAAATTGGAGCGCAAATCCCGAAAAATGGTGGGTTGTATACGTATTTAGAGGAGATTTACGGAAGTTTTTGGGGATATTTATCAGGCTGGATGCAAACAATTGTTTATGGACCAGCTATTATCGGAACATTAGGTTTATACTTTAGTTCTTTAATGATTAATTTTTTCTATTTAGATAAAGTATGGAACTTACCAATCGCAATCGGAACAGTTGTGTTCCTTGGCTTTGTAAATAGTATGGGAACAAAATACGGAGGTATCGTTCAAACAATCACGACAATTGGGAAAATGATTCCGATTGTATTAATTGTCGTGTTAGGTTTCTGGAAAGGGAATAGCGATATCTTTAACGTAGTTGTGCCGATATCAGAAAATCAAAGTATCGGTATGGCAATTTTAGCAACGTTATTTGCTTATGACGGATGGATTTTACTTGCTTCGATTGGCGGAGAAATGAAGAATCCAACAAAGTTATTACCGAAAGCAATGACAGTTGGGATTTTAATTGTAACAGCTGCATACGTATTAATTAACTTGGCGTTATTAAATGTATTACCAGCAGCGAAAATTGTAGACCTTGGAGAAAATGCGACAGCGACAGCTGCGGGTATGTTACTTGGAGAATATGGCGGGAAAATTATTAGTATCGGTATTATCGTTTCTATTTTCGGCTGTTTAAATGGAAAGATTTTAACATTCCCACGTATTCCAATGTCTATGGCGGAACGTGGACAACTTCCATTTTCTAAGTTTATTGCAAAGGAAAGTCCGAGATTTAAAACACCAGCAAATGCGATTACTGTTGAAATCATTTTAGGAATTATTTTAATGATTATTAGTGATCCGAATAAGCTATCTGAGATTTCCGTATTCATTATTTATATTTTCTACGTAATGACGTTTATTGGTGTCTTCATCTTAAGAAAACGTAATAAGAATAAAGAGCGTGCATATAGTGTACCGTTATTCCCAATCGTACCAATCGTAGCGATTTTAGGTTCGTTCTTTGTAATCGGTAGTGCGATTATTAACGATCCGGTAAGTTGTTTCTTATCAATTGGAATTGTCTTTACTGGACTGCCGGTGTATTGGTACTTAAATAAGAAGAAAGAAACAGAATGATGGAAGGGTAGGCGTATAATACGCCTACCTTTTTTACTGTAAAAAAATTATACTTGCGTCCACTTTCTATTTTGGTTACTATAGTCGTAGTAACCAAAATAGAAAGCGTGGGGAAAGACTTGAATTTTCGTGTTTATATTTTAGCTATCGCGGCTTTCGTAGTCGGAACGGTTGAGTTAATTATAGGAGGAACGCTCGATTTAGTTGCCAATGATTTAGGAGTATCTATTAGCGCAGCTGGTCAGCTTATCACAATATTTTCGGTAGTATTTGCTTTGTCAGGTCCAGTTTTATTAGCTTTGACAGGGAAGTTTGAAAGAAAAACATTGTATGTTGGAGCATTATCGATTTTCTTAATCGGAAATATTATTTCCGCATTTAGTGTGAATTACGGAATGCTAATGTTCTCAAGGGTTATTTGTGCGGCGAGTGGTTCATTAATTATTGCACTATCTGTAACACTTGCGTCTAGTGTAGTAGAACCGCATTTTCGTGCGCGTGCAATTGGAATCATTTTTATGGGAATTAGTGGATCACTTGTACTTGGAGTACCGCTTGGTCTTGTACTCGGAAATGCATACGGATGGCGTGCACCATTTGTATTAATTTCTGTATTAACAGTTATGGCAATTGCTTGTATTTCATTGTTCTTAACGAAAGTACCACCGACATCGGTATTATCAATAAAAGAACAACTTGCTACTTTAAAAGATAAAAAAATTGTAAGTGCACAGTTAACATCATTTTTGTTTTTAACGGGTCATTTAACATTGTATGCATATTTAACACCGTTTTTAAAAGATGTTATGCATGTTGAAGCAAACTGGATTAGTGTGTTTTACTTTATTTTCGGAATCGCAGCAGTAATTGGCGGCGGGTTCGGTGGATGGCTTGCTGATAAATGGGGATCGAAGAAAAGTATTATCTCGATTATTATCGTATTTGCATGTGCAATCTTCATGTTGCCATTAATGACATTCTCATTCCCGCTCTTCATCATTATGATGGGACTTTGGAGTATGCTGAGCTGGGCGATTTCACCAGCACAGCAAAATTATTTAATTGAAATTGCACCGGAATCAGCTGGTATTCAGCAAGGTTTAAATAACTCTGCGCTTCATTTAGGAATTGCACTTGGTTCAACAGTAGGTGGAGTTGTTATTGAAAAATCATCTGTTATATATAATGCTTGGGTAGGCGGTGGCTTTATTATATTAGCACTGCTTTGCGCTATTTTCTCGATTACGAGAGGACGCTCTACTCAGTTCGTGAAAGAAGAATCTATCGTTTGATAGGTTCTTTTTTATTTGTAAAAAATTGCAGTTTTTAGTAGGTAAATGGAGAAAAGGGTATATAGCGAGGTGAGGTATATGTATTCGAATTTTTCAATTATTGGTCTTCTAATTTCAATGCTCCCTTTGTTTCTTATTATTCTTGCACTTAGATGGATTCGTTTCATCTATCAAAATTCAGAGAAACAGGTAGAGCAAAATGAGAAAATCATTGAGCTGTTGATGGAGATAAAGGAACAAAATAAAAAGGAGTCTAAGTGAAAAACTAGACTCCTTTTTATTATTTAATTAGTATCTTAATTTCATTAACAAACTCTTAATTTCCTCATCTTTCATAAAGAGATCGTGGTGCTTCTGGGTAATCTTTGCAAGTGCAACGTCGTGATAGAAAAATTCTGTAAAGAACTTTACGAAAGGTTGTGACATTGTTTTCATCGCTTGCCATGACTCTTGTTCTACGCCAGCAAATAAAATTTCACGATCGTCAACGATGAGTAGTAAGTAGCGCTCTAATGCATTAGGCTCTTCAGCTGGGATTAGAAAATGCATGTTTTCTAAGTCTGTTTCTACTTCTCCAACAATAAGAGATTCAATTTGAACACCTTGTTTTGCTTTTTGTTCTAGTAAAGGGAGATATTCTAAAAGAGTATCATTCCAAGCTGAAATACGGATTGATTCTTTTGCACTTTCAATGAGTTCTTTACTTTGAACTCGAATAGAAGATTGCATTTTTAAGCTCCACACACGGTCATCTGTAAATGATTTTTTTGATATGTTTGTTTCCAGCTCTTTAATATTTGATTGGAATTCTGTCGTTAATTTTTCAATTGCTAGTTTTAGTGGTAATGCTGTATACAATTTTTTCTTTTCTGAAACAGAATCCATTACCATTCCTTTATCGATTAGGCGTGCTAGTACTTCATATATTTTTGCTTTTGGAACACCTGAATGCTTCACAATTGTTGTAGCATCTAATGGTTCATTGCTTGATACGACAACTTCATAAGCTTGGCTTTCATATTGTGAGAAACCGAATTTTTGTAACATAGTTCCCTCCGAACGAATGAGATTATATTTTAAGGATAATGAACTATTTGTTTTTGCACAAGTGGTAGTAAGTTTTCTAATTGTATTAAGGTGAGAATTAATTTCAATTTTTTAATTTTATCTATTATACTTAATATAATGATTAATAAGATTTTAATTTAATGCGAAGGGGATGCTGGGGGAAAGATGTTAAGAAGTTTACGTTTAAAAATTGCGGTAGTGTTTTCGGTACTTATTTCTATGATGTTCGTAATATTGGGTACAGCTGTGTATCAATTACAGAAAGAAAAGGAAGTGCGTTCCTTAGACGAGTATTCTCAAAATGCGATGGATCTTGTGACAGAGCAACTTACGACATTTGTTCAAAGAACGGATGAAGATATGGGGTATTACGCGAACAGTGAGATGATTCGTAATATGCTTCAAGGTGGGGTTACTCCGGAAGAGGAAGCGTTTTTAACGAAAGAGTTTGCGGAGTATAAAAAGAATCATCCTGGTATTTTAGATTTATATATTGGTACGAAAGATAAAAAAACATTAAGTGCCAATCTTGCCGAAGGTGGGCAAGTGCCAGAAGGATACGATCCAACGACAAGACCATGGTATAAAGATTCAGAGGCTGATGTAAAAAAGGTCCATTGGGGACAACCTTCTTATGAAATTGCAACAGGCAAGTTAAGTGTAGGTGTTTCTAAAGCAATTACAGCTCCAGATGGATCTGTATTAGGCGTTGTTGCGATGGATGTATCGCTTGGGACGATTCAGAAGTTGCTTCACAATATTCAATACAATAATGACGGAGAAATGTTTATTATAAATGATAAAAATATGGCTCTTGTTTATCCAGAAAAGATAGGGAAAGATGTTTCTAAAGAGCCGCTTATAAAGAGCTTAAATAAAGAGGTAACAAAATATGCGGTCACTACAATAAAAGGTGAAGATGTAGTTGTTTACAGTCAATCATTTGATACGATGAAATGGACGATAGGAATCTTTTATCCGAAAGAAACGATTGATGGGCTATTAAATAGTACGAGAAATACAGTTATTATAATGGCATGTATTAGTTTATTAGTTGGAATCGTAGCTTCCTACTTATTCTCAAGAAGATTAGCAAGACCACTGCAACTATTAAAGAATCACGTTCAAAAAGTAGCAGAAGGCGATTTAACGCTGCGAATGAAAGTGACAAGTAAAGATGAAGTTGGAGAGTTGGCTAAGCACTTTAATGATATGGTTGAACAAATGAATGAAATGGTAAGTAAAATTAAAAACAGCGTATCAACGGTGCAACAATCAACGAATAGTTTACATTATTTAACGAACGAAACAGTAGCGGCTAGTAGAGAAGTTTCAGGAGCGATGGATGATGTGAGCGGAGGAGCTTCTACTCTTGCGAATAGTGTGGATGAAGTTTCAGCTCAGCTCGAGAATATGGCGGAGTCAGTGGAACAAATGAATAGCTCCGTTGGTGAAATAAAAGGAGTGGCTGGCAAAGCGGAAGAGGCATCTAAGCAAGGATTAAATACAATGAGGAATTTAATCCGTACGAGGGGACAATCATCTTCGATTGTTGTTCATACAGAAGAAGCATCGGATAAGTTAGAACAAAGAGTTGGATCGATTCAAAATGTTGTTGAGCTTATAAAAGGCATTTCGGATCAAACAAATTTACTTGCTTTAAATGCTTCGATTGAAGCTGCCCGTGCAGGTGAGCAAGGTAAGGGATTTGCGGTTGTTGCTGAAGAGGTTCGGAAATTAGCGGAACAATCAAAAGAGGCTACCGGAGAAATCACAACGATGATTGGTGATGTGCAAGTAGAAGTAAAAAGAGTTGTAGAAGTTGTAAGTAAATTGAAAGACATTGCAGATGTGCAAAATAAAGTGACGACAGAGGCAGAAATGGAGTTCCGCACAATTATGTCAGTTGTAAATACGATTAGTACTTCAGTTGAAAAAATTGTAGAAGAGGTACATAACATAGGTTACGAGCAAGGAGAAATTACAGCGGTAATGCACACAATTGCTGGTACGAGTCAAGAAAGTGCAGCTGTTTCCGAAGAGGTACATGCTGCAACGGAATCACAGGTGAATCATTTAGAAAAGGTAGCTCACACGATGGAAAGTTTGACAGAACATATGAGAGATTTAGAAAGATTAGTCGAGCAGTTTAAAGTGGAAGAGTAACATATTAGTAAAATGATGAGGATTTCGGTAAAATAGACAATGGATATATAAGAAACGATTATAGGAGGAAGACTACTATGGCAATTGTTGATGTATCGATTATTCCAGTAGGAACAGGTAATCCAAGTGTTAGTGAATATGTAGCAGAAGTACAAAAGGTGCTAGAGAAAAATGCGGATCGCGTGAAGTATCAATTAACGCCGATGAATACAATTATTGAAGGAGATCTTCCTGTCATTCTAGAAGTAATTCAACAAATGCATGAAGTTCCGTATACGAAAGGTGCACAGCGTGTTGCAACAACAATTCGTATTGATGATCGTCGTGATAAAGTAAGCACAATGGAGAAGAAATTAAACTCTGTTCGATCAAAATTATAAGAAAAAGCAGCGATCTTCGCTGCTTTTTTCATATAGGAGGTAAATAAGATGAGTGAAAAGTTTAATGAACAATTTGACGGGTTGTTAGAGAAATACACGGAATTATTACTTGGAGAGAGCAATGAAGAGAGAAAAGAACAGGTGCAGAAGTGGGCACTTTATTCTTACATAGCGAAGACAATGCCAGCTTTAGTGAAGCATTGGAATGAGACATATCCAGATGCGAAAGAAGAGATGGTGCAGTTAATTACGGATATTAAAAGGCTGAATGAAGAGAAGCGAAATGAGCAGTGAGAAAACTTGAGGTGAATGTTACCTCAAGTTTTCTTTATTAATATCCTTATATAATTTACATGGAATATTAAGGGTTTTATAGGCATGTCGAATATTTTCGGTATGCCTATTTTTGCCCTAGTAAACCCGTTTTTTCTAAATGTCGAAAAATATTCTCTTCATATTTACATGCGAGAATATAGGTTTTTAAATGTTTTTATAGTATTTTATAAATTATCTAAATAATTATTTGTATCCAATAATTTTAAACAATGATATAATTTTGAAGAGGGGTAAAAAACAGATAAATTACAGTCATAGGGGTGAATTACATGGAACAATTAATGCGAAATTCGTTTCTTTTCTTATCTAAAAATAAAGCGCTAACAAAACTGGCTAAAAAGTACGGTTTACGCTTTGGTGCAGGTCGCTTCGTCGCAGGGGAGACGATTGAATTAGCGACAGCTGCCATTCAGGCATTAAATAAGCAAGGACTTTGTGTAACAATCGATTATTTAGGTGAATTCGTTGATAATGAAGCAGAAGCAAATGAAATGGCTAACCAATCGATTGAAGCGATCCGTGCAATTGGAAGAGAAGGTCTTGATTCGCAGCTTTCTTTAAAGATGACTTCTATGGGATTAGATATCTCTGATGAAATCGTAATGAACAATATGCGCCGTATTTTAGAAGCGGCGAAAGAAAATGGTGTGTTCGTTACCATTGATATGGAAGACTATACACGCTGCGGGAAAACAATTGATATCTTTAAACAATTAAAATCTGAATACGATAATATTGGTACTGTTATTCAAGCTTACCTATATCGTACAGAAAAAGATATTGAAGATTTAAATGCTTATAATCCTAATTTACGTCTTGTAAAAGGGGCTTATAAAGAACCTGAAGAAGTGGCGTTCCCGGACAAGAAAGATGTAGATGACAATTATAAAAAAATTATTAAAATGCACTTATTAAATGGGAATTATACTGCAATTGCTTCACATGACGAAGCGATTATTGAATATACAAAAAAACTTGCCGAAGAACACAACATTCCAAGGGATCAATTTGAATTCCAAATGTTATATGGTATTCGTAATGAGCGTCAACTTGAGCTAGTAAAAGAAGGTTACAAAATGCGTGTTTACGTACCTTATGGAAACGACTGGTATGGCTACTTCATGCGTCGTCTAGCAGAGCGTCCAGCAAACGTTGCGTTCGTATTAAAAGGTATGGTTAAAAAATAACCAAGGAGAAAATACTCCTTGGTTATTTTAATTGCTGAAATGCGTAATGCGCCATTTTTTTCGTATCAGGATATAGTTGCGCGCGAGTAGAAGATAATACGACGTTAATGACGCGTTTACCGTCTTTTTCATCCACTGTTACGACCGTATATTTGCCGAGTGCTGATAGACCGCTTTTACTTCCAATCGCATATGGATCGTCATATAGTTCTTCTCGTCCATAGTTTGCGATGTTTGGAGAGCGTTCTGAAGTATGTAGAGTTGTACGTGTTGAATTCATATATTCTAAAACAACTGGATACTTTAATGCTTCTTTCGTAATAATAGCAATGTCATATGGTGATACTTTATTCCCAATTGCATCAGCACCACTTGCGTTCTTGAAAGTTGCATGCTTTGTACCAAGTTCCTTCGCTCTAGCATTCATCATTTTCACAAATTCATTTTTTGATCCTGCGATATGTTCTGCAATTGATTCAGCTATTGGATCTGCACTAATGATAAGCATAAGTTTTAATGCCTCATCACGCTTTAATTTTTCTCCAGCACGAAGTTTAATTTTCTTGCTTTGACTTTCTGTTTTAATTGCATTTTCTGTAACCGTAATTTCTTCATCTTCTTTTACATTCTCTAGTAAAAGAAGGGTTGTCATCATTTTGGCTATACTAGCCGGGTAAGAACGTTCGTCTTCACGTTTCCCATACAAAATTTCACCTGTTTTTGCATCGATTGTAACTCCATATTGCCCAGTAATATTAGGTTGATCAGCTCTTACAGCTTGTTGCCTTTGTGCATAAGAGAAGAAAATCATTCCTGTAAATAGTGTAGCAATCATTACAATCATAACTATTGTTCGTTTCATCATCGTTCCCTCTTTTGTTTTCCATATGTACAAATAAATTGGGCAGAAAAAGCAGCCATTAATCATTATGCCACGTTCTCTGCCCAAAAATATAGCGTTATTTTTCGCCCATATTATGCTTCTTATATTGTTGGTTATTACCTTGGCGTCCTTTTTCAACACCTTGATTATGTGGACCTGCGTTTCCAGTTACACTAGCTGCACTAATTCCAGCCTTTGAAGGGTTCTTCTTAAGTTTTGCCATATATATTCCTCCAGTTTCGTCAGATTATAAAAAGGAAAAGTGCATTTAAACAAAGAAAATACACATGTATAGCATAGCCAAATGAAAGAAAAATATTTATTTCAGAAAATTTTATCAATAAATATATTGCGAAAATTTAAACAGTATCATATATTTATTAGTAGAGGCTCACTCATTGATTGCGACTTATGTCGAAAAATTGAATGAGCATTCATTCAAGAATAGGGGGAGAATTGGATGTTCCAAATTAAAAAGGCTGCTGTTCTAGGTTCAGGCGTAATGGGTTCGGGAATTGCGGCACACTTAGCTAATATTGGTATTCCGACATTATTGCTTGATATTGTACCACCTGCGCTTACGAAAGAAGAGGAAGCGAAGGGACTTACATTAGAACATAAAAGTGTGAGAAATCGTTTTAGTAATACGGCTGTACAGAAACTATTGAAGCAAAAACCAGCTCCTCTGACAGTGAAAGGAAATCTAGCACTGATCGAAGCAGGTAACTTAGAAGATGATCTTGAGCTTCTAGCTGATGTAGATTGGATTATTGAAGTAGTAGTTGAAAACTTAGATATTAAAAAGAAATTATTTGAAAAAGTAGACGCTGTTCGTAAACCAGGTTCTATTGTAAGCTCGAATACGTCAGGTATTTCAGTTGAAAAAATGGCAGAAGGTCGTTCAGACGACTTCCAGAAACACTTCTTAGGCACACACTTTTTTAACCCACCACGATATTTAAAACTTCTAGAGGTAATACCGACGAAAGAAACAGATCCACAAGTATTAAGCTTCATGAAACTATTTGGCGAAGACGTTCTTGGAAAAGGCGTTGTTATCGCAAAAGACACACCAAACTTTATTGGAAACCGCATCGGTACGTACGGTTTATTAGTAACTCTTCAAGAGATGATAAAACGCGGCTACAGCATCGGGGAAGTTGATTCTGTAACAGGCCCACTTATTGGTCGTCCGAAGAGTGCAACGTTCCGTACATTAGATGTTGTCGGTTTAGATACATTCGTACACGTTGCAAATAACGTATATGAAAACGTACAAGAAGAAGAGCGTGATGTATTTAAAGTACCAGCTTTCATGCATGACATGCTTGATAAAAAATGGCTTGGAAGCAAAACAGGTCAAGGCTTCTTCTTAAAACAAGGAAAAGAAATTTTAGAATTAAATCCTGAAACGATGGAGTACGAAGCGCGTAAAAAATTAAAAGCTGCATCGATCGAGTTAAGTAAACAAGAAAAAGGTTTATCGAATAAATTGAAAGCGCTTGTATACGCAAAAGACCGCGCAGGAGAGTTGTTATGGAACATCGTTACACCAACTCTTTTATACTCTGCAAAACTTCATAAAGAAATTGCTGACGATATCGTTGCAATTGACCAAGCGATGAAGTGGGGCTTCGGCTGGGAGCAAGGGCCATTTGAAGTGTGGGATGCAATCGGCGTTGAAAAATCTGTTCAAAAGATAGAAGAAAACGGC
The DNA here is from genome assembly GCF_903970865.1 of Bacillus sp. ME78. Lineage (NCBI taxonomy): Bacteria > Bacillati > Bacillota > Bacilli > Caryophanales > Bacillaceae > Bacillus > Bacillus sp. ME78. The sequence continues at coordinate 105,992 of NZ_CAJCKK010000010.1, read as the reverse complement.
GTAGTTGTTCCTACTTGGGTGAAAGAAATGTTAGAGAAAGGTTTCACTACTTTCTATAAACATGATAACGGCGATAGCTACTATTACGATAATGGCGAATATAAGCTAATCGAGCGTAATAAAAAAGCAATTTCTCTTAAGCAATTAAAAGCGAAAAATGGTGTATTAAAGAAAAATAGCGGAGCGAGCTTAATTGATTTAGGCGACGGCATCCTTTGCTTAGAGTTCCATTCGAAGAGCAATGCAATCGGTATGGATATTACGCAAATGATTAACTACGCTGTTGATGAAGTAGAAAAGAATTATAAAGGTCTTGTTATCGGTAACCAATCGAAGAACTTCTGCGTTGGTGCGAATCTAGCAATGATCTTAATGGAAGCACAAGACGACAATTACTTTGAAATTGAGTTGGTTGTGAAAAACTTCCAAGATGCAATGACGAAAATTAAGTACTCTTCTAAGCCAGTTGTAGCAGCACCATATGGTATGACGCTTGGCGGAGGTACAGAAGTTTGCTTACCGGCTGCTAGCATTCAAGCTTCTAGTGAAACGTATATGGGCTTAGTAGAAGTTGGTGTTGGCTTAATCCCTGGCGGAGGCGGTAATAAAGAGCTATACATTAAACACTTAAATAAAATGCCAAACGGTGTAGAGTTTGATCTGCAAAAAGTTGCGAATAAAGTGTTCGAATCTGTAGCGATGGCGAAAGTTTCTACATCAGCACAAGAAGCTGTATCGAACAACTTCTTAGGCGATAAAGACGGTATTAGTGTGAATGGTGATCACTTACTATATGATGCGAAACAGAAAGCACTTGCTTTATATGAAGCTGGCTATAAAGCACCGATTCGTAAAAAGATACCAGTTGTTGGTGAAACAGGATATGCAACTCTTGTACTTGGTGCAGAAGCAATGCATTTATCAGGTTACATTTCTGAACATGATCTTCACATTGCGAAGAAACTTGCATACGTCATTGCGGGCGGAAAAGTGCCGTACGGAACAGAAGTTGATGAGCAGTATTTATTAGATGTAGAACGTGAAGCATTTATTAGCTTAGTAAGTGAGATGAAATCACAAGCAAGAATGCAGCACATGCTTGTAAAAGGAAAGCCATTACGTAACTAATAACGAGGGGAGATATCGTTCATGAGAGAAGCTGTCATTGTTGCGGGAGCAAGAACACCAATTGGAAAAGCAAAGAGGGGTTCATTAAAAACAGTTCGTCCTGACGATCTAGGGGCGTTAGTAGTAAAGGAAACGTTAAAGCGTGCAAATTATGAAGGACCAATCGATGATTTAATTTTCGGTTGTGCGATGCCAGAAGCAGAACAAGGTTTAAATATGGCTCGTAATATCGGCGGACTAGCAGGACTTTCTTACGATGTTCCAGCTATTACAATTAACCGTTACTGTTCTTCTGGTTTACAAAGTATCGCTTACGGAGCAGAGCGCATTATGCTTGGTCACTCTGAAGCTGTATTATCAGGCGGAGCGGAATCAATGAGTTTAGTTCCAATGATGGGACACGTTGTTCGTCCGAATAGTCGCCTTGTAGAAGCGGCTCCGGAATATTATATGGGTATGGGACATACAGCAGAGCAAGTTGCTGTGAAATATGGAATTTCTCGTGAAGAGCAAGATGCATTTGCAGTAAGAAGTCATCAACGTGCTGCCAAAGCATTAGCGGCAGGAAACTTTGCTGATGAAACAGTATCTGTAGATGTGACGTTACGCTCGGTTGGCTCAAACAATAAACTGCAAGAAGAAACAATCATTTTCGCACAAGATGAAGGTGTAAGAGCAGAGACGACGCTAGACATTTTAGGTAAATTACGTCCAGCATTTAACGTTCGCGGTTCTGTAACAGCTGGTAACTCTTCACAAATGAGTGACGGTGCAGCATCTGTACTATTAATGGATCGTGAAAAAGCAGTGAGCGATGGCATGAAGCCACTTGCGAAATTCCGTTCATTTGCAGTAGCTGGCGTACCACCAGAAGTAATGGGAATCGGCCCAATCGCTGCAATTCCAAAAGCGTTAAAACTAGCTGGCTTAGAGCTATCTGATATTGGCTTATTCGAACTAAACGAAGCATTTGCTTCTCAATCGATCCAAGTTATTCGTGAACTTGGTTTAGATGAAGAAAAAGTAAACGTAAACGGTGGTGCAATCGCACTTGGACATCCACTTGGCTGTACAGGAGCAAAACTAACACTATCTCTTATTCACGAAATGAAACGCCGCAACGAACAATTCGGTATCGTAACAATGTGTATTGGCGGCGGAATGGGAGCAGCGGGAGTGTTTGAATTACTATAAAAAAAGTGGAAGCGGTTCGCTTAGAACGAGACGACGCTAAAGCAAAGAATGGAAGCAACAAAGGTTTATAAAAAATAAACGGGAGAGCCAGCTTCTTTCAAAAAGAGAGAAGCTGCTCATGAAAATATGAAGGAGGAAATTTTCATGGAAAAAACAGTAGGAAATGCGGTTAAAGGCGGTAGCTTTTTAGTTGATGAGATTACGATTGATCAAGTGTTTACGCCAGAAGATTTTTCATCTGAGCATAAAATGATTGCAAAAACGACAGAGGACTTTATCGTAAATGAAGTTCTTCCAGAGCTTGAATATTTAGAGCAACATGAATTTGATCGTTCAGTTCGTCTTTTAAAAGAAGCTGGGGAGCTTGGTTTATTAGGCGCTGACGTACCAGAAGAGTACGGTGGGATTGGTCTTGATAAAGTAAGCTCAGCGTTAATCGCAGAGAAATTCTCTCGCGCTGGCGGCTTTGCAATCACTCACGGTGCTCACGTAGGTATCGGATCTTTACCAATCGTATTATTCGGTAACGAAGAGCAAAAGAAAAAGTATTTACCATTACTTGCAACTGGTGAAAAATTAGCTGCATACGCATTAACTGAGCCAGGTTCAGGATCTGACGCATTAGGCGCAAAAACAACTGCACGTTTAAATGCAGAAGGTACACATTATGTATTAAACGGTGAAAAACAGTGGATTACAAACTCTGCATTCGCTGACGTATTTGTTGTATATGCAAAAATTGATGGAGAGCATTTCTCAGCATTTATCGTAGAGAAAGAATACGCTGGTGTATCTACAAGCCCTGAAGAGAAGAAAATGGGTATTAAATGTTCTTCAACTCGTACGTTAATTTTAGAAGATGCGTTAGTACCGAAAGAAAACCTACTTGGTGAAATCGGTAAAGGTCATATTATCGCATTCAACATTTTAAATATCGGTCGTTATAAATTAGGTGTTGGTACAGTTGGATCTGCAAAACGTGCAGTAGAAATTTCAGCACAATATGCAAACCAACGTCAACAGTTCAAGCAACCAATCGCTCGCTTCCCATTAATTCAAGAGAAACTTGCGAATATGGCAGCAAAAACATATGCAGCTGAAAGTTCTGTATATCGTACAGTAGGTTTATTCGAAAGCCGCATGAGCACATTATCTGAAGAAGAAGTAAAAGACGGTAAAGCGGTAGCAGCTTCTATCGCTGAATATGCAATCGAGTGCTCTTTAAATAAAGTATTCGGTTCTGAAGTATTAGACTATACAGTAGATGAAGGTGTTCAAATTCACGGTGGTTACGGATTTATGGCAGAATACGAGATTGAAAGAATGTACCGCGATTCTCGTATTAACCGTATTTTCGAAGGAACGAACGAAATTAACCGCCTAATCGTACCAGGTACGTTCTTACGTAAAGCGATGAAAGGTGAATTACCACTTCTTCAAAAAGCACAAAAATTACAAGAAGAGTTAATGATGATGATGCCAGAAGAAGTAGGCGATGAGCCATTAGCACTTCAAAAGTATTTAGTAACTAATGCGAAGAAAATAGGCTTAATGGTAGCTGGATTAGCTGCTCAAAAATACGGTAAAGCATTAGATAAAGAGCAAGAAATTCTTGTGAATATCGCTGACATCGTAAGCAACCTATACGCAATGGAATCAGCTGTTCTTCGTACAGAAAAAGCAATCAAAACAACTGGTCTTGAAAAGAATAAACAAAAAGTGTTATACACTGAAGTATTCTGCCAAGAAGCATTTAACGAAATCGAAGCAGATGCGAAAGAAACACTTATCGCAGTTGAAAACGGCGACATGCTGCGCATGATGTTATCATCATTACGTAAATTAACTCGCCACACACCACTTAACGTAATTCCGAAGAAACGTGAAATCGCTGCGAAAATTTTAGAAGATGAGCGTTACACAGTTTAATATCTTTAAAGAACAGTAGTCGTTTATACGGCTACTGTTCTTTTTTTGAAAAAAAGAAATTTTTAGTGACATAAAACTAATACCATTAGTATAATAAAACTAATGGTATTAGTTTTCGTGAAAAGGGAGATGGGACTATGAGGATGATACATGAAAAAACGTTATATCAATTGTCATTTTTGCCAAGAGCGTTTCCTGTAAATTGTTACTTTGTAGAGGAAGATGATGGTTTAACTTTAATTGACGCGGCTTTGCCATATAGCGCAAAAGGTATTTTACAGGCGGCTGAGAAAATAGGAAAACCAATTACTAAGATTGTATTAACACATGCGCATGATGATCACATCGGTGCATTAGATGCATTAAAGGAAGTACTTCCTCATGTTCCAGTCCATATTTCTAAGCGGGACGCAAAGCTGTTAGAAGGAGATACGACGTTACAAAAGGATGAACCGAATATACCGATAAAAGGCGGTGTACCTAAAAAAGTAAAAACGGTACCTGATGTTTTATTAGAAGATGGCGACCGAGTTGGATCGCTTCTTGCAATTATGACACCGGGACATACACCAGGATCCATGTCGTTTCTTGATGTACGAAATAAAGCTCTTATTGTTGGGGATGCATTTCAAACAAGAGGAGGTATGGCTGTTTCGGGACAAATGAAATTTTGGTTTCCGTTTCCAGCGATGGCAACGTGGAGCAAAGAAATATCATTACAAAGTGCACAGAAGCTAAGCGAATATGAACCTTCCTTGCTTGCGGCAGGGCACGGAAAAATGATAAAGAATCCAGGGGCCGTCATAGAGCTTTCTATTAAGGAAGCGAAGCGGAATATAGAAAGTAAGAAAGAGGGGTAATTTATGTCACCGAGAATCGGACTTACATTGCAGAAAATTGTAGAAACAGCTGCAGAAATTGCAGATACAAATGGAATACAAGAAGTAACGTTAGCTTCATTAGCGCAAAGGTTAGGGATACGTTCGCCCTCACTATATAATCATGTAAAAGGGTTACAAGATGTACGGAAAAATCTTGGTATTTACGGAATAAAACAGCTGCATAACAAACTGGAAGAAGCGGCCGAGGATAAACAGATGGATGAAGTAATTCATGCATTAGGAGAAGCGTATGTAGCATTTGTCCGAAAACATCCTGGACTATATGAAGCAACTTTTTTACGAGATGAAGAAGTAAGAAAAGCAGGTGACGAAATTGTAAAGCTTTGTCTTCGAGTTTTACAACAGTATGGCTTAGAAGGAGAGAATGCACTTCATGCGACACGCGGATTCAGAAGTATTTGTCATGGATTTGCTTCGATTGAACAGCAAGGCGGATTTGGTTTGCCGTTAGATCTGGATATAAGTTTACATGTATTATTGGAAACGTTTATTAAAGGATTACGTGAATAAGAAACGAGGCAAACAAAAACCTTAGAAGTGATTCTAAGGTTTTTTAGTGCATATGATTCGAAAAGAGCGGTAGGCTTTTTCTCATTACATGATATTATTTAGTAGGTTTGAAAAATGTGTATATAGCTACGGAAAGGCAAACGAAAATAAAAGCAATAGGATCTTGATATGGACTAGGCTCAGAGCCCTTCTGGATTTCTGTAAGGAAGTCATGTGTTTTCATGTTCATTGCTCCTTTAACTAATAAATTTTATATGATGCGAGAGTTATGGTGGATAGATAAGAAATTTTTGGAATTTCATCTAATAATTATTCTATAGTAATCTAATTCCAAAAACTATATAATACAAAGCTTTCATGATATGTAAAATTGCATATTATTCTTTTTGAAAAAATTGTTATATTATCTATATATTTGTATTAAAGGTTTTTTGTTAAGGTAATGAAAACAAATGGAGGAATAGTATGAGAAAAACAGTATTAGACGCGTATAATGCAGAAAGAGAAGTAGATAACATAACATATAAAAATCTAGTTGTAACGATTGCTAGCATTCTAGGGTTCTCACTCTTAGGGGGATTATTCCTTGCTTTAGCCCTTGGAATTTTTGGAGAAGAGGTATTACGTGCTAATTTAGAGGGATATTATTTACTTCTATTTGATGCAGCTGTTGTTACTATTGTTTTATTTGCGTATAAACCAGTGCTTCATTTTATTAAGAACATATGGGATGTATCTATTTTAAAAAATGGGAAAACCTACTTGTATTTATTAATAGGTTTTATCATCATTGCATTAACTCAGTATGTAATGTTAGAGTTGTTTAGCTTTGAAAGTGCAGAGCAGCAACGAGATCAATTAGGGAGCTTAGGACTTCAAAATAGTCTACAAAGTATTATATATGTGTTAAGTGTTGCTATAATTACACCAATTAAAGAAGAAATTTTATATAGAGGTATTTTGTATCGATTTTTTGAAAAGAAATATAGTTTTCTAGTTGGTATCATTATTTCTTCCTTTATCTTTGGGATTCTTCATGGTGGTTTTCCGGTTACGGCAATGATTATGGGGATTGTATTTGCTATGTTATATAAGAAAACACAATCTATTTTACCTAGCATCATTTTACATATTGTATGGAACCTACTTGTGAGTATAAGTATGATTGTTTCTTTATAAAATTGAATGAATATTTAGCATAAAAGATGAATGGCCTAGTTATTCATCTTTTATTTTGTTTATATGTGGGAAAAGTTGATGAATACAATCCAAAAAGAACCAAATACTAATGATGAATGAACAAAGAAAGGCGGGTATGTTATATGCAAAACTTAACAGAGCTTGAAGTAGAAAATTTACGTCATTTAATTGGTGGACACGCAACAATTATTAACAAGTTGGAGCAGTATGCACAGACGTGTACAGATCCACAACTGAAACAAATGCTACAAAAAGATGCGCAAGATGCACGAAATACGAAACAGCAATTAATGACTTTCCTAGGATAGGAGGAAGCGGAAAATGAATGAAAAAGATATGGTAAATGATTATTTAGCAGGATTAAATGCAAGTTTAACAAGCTATGCAAATTATATTGCTCAGTCTGATAATGAACAGTTACATCAAACGTTAATTCAAATTCGTAATCAAGACGAGGCGCGCCAACGTAATATGTATGAGTATGCAAAGCAAAAGAGTTATTACAAACCGGCAGCACCTGCTAATCCAATGATTGTACAGCAATTAAAAAGTCAATTAAGTGCGGAATAACAGGAAAAAGAAGACGAGCGAATTTATTCGCTCGTTTTCTTTTTGTATATGTCAATAAATACATAATAAATATTTTTCCAGTTGTAACAAATATGACGAAAATGGAATATAACAATTCACAAAAAGGACAAAAACTTTGTTCAATATTTCACAAAGTATCCATGGTTTCTATCGTGAGAACCTCTATAATTAGGATTGTAAAGAACAAAAGAAATAGATTATATGATCAATTAGGAGAGATTGCTATGAAAAGACATACAAGAAAAATTGCAATTATCGGTACTGGATTAGTTGGATCAAGTTGTGCGTATTCTATTGTGAATCAAGGTATTTGCGAAGAGCTATTATTAATTGATATAAATCATGAACGTGCAGTTGGGGAAGCAATGGATTTATCACATTGCATTAACTTTACAAATACAAGAACAAAAGTATATGCAGGAAGCTATGAAGACTGCAAAGATATGGACATTGTCATTATTACAGCAGGACCAGCACCAAAACCAGGGCAAAGTCGCTTAGATACTTTAGGAGCGAGTGCGAAGATTATGGAAATTGTTGTTGGTGGCGTAATGGAGAGTGGATTTGATGGTATTTTCTTACTTGCATCGAACCCAGTTGATATTATTACATATCAAGTTTGGAAATTATCTGGATTACCTAGAAATCGCGTAATCGGTACTGGTACATCACTAGATTCTTCTCGCTTAAGAACAATTTTATCTGAAATGCTACATGTAGACCCTCGTAGTATTCATGGGTATTCATTAGGAGAACATGGTGATTCTCAAATGGTTGCTTGGTCTCATGTAACTGTTGGTGGAAAGCCAATTCTGCAAATTTTAGAAGAACAAAAAGAACGATTTGGAGAAATAGATTTAGATGGAATTGTTGAGAAAACTGCAAAAGCCGGATGGGAAATTTATAAACGTAAAGGAACTACTTATTACGGAATCGGAAATTCTCTAGCATATATTGCAAGCTCAATCTTTAATGATGATCACCGTGTCATTGCTGTATCAGCCATTTTAGATGGTGAGTACGGTGAATATGATATTTGTACAGGAGTACCAGCTATTATTACTAGAGACGGTATAAGAGAAGTTGTAGAACTCAATTTAACAGAGGATGAAGAATCTCGATTCGCAAAATCAAACGATATTTTACGTGATTATATGAAAACAATTGGTTACTAACTTATAGGAGAAGGTGAAACAAATGAAGGAATATATAATGTCTCGTGTATTTAAAGCATCTGCTGGTATCGCACAAGGTATTTTCGTATCCCTCGGAATTGGTTTACTAATCGAAAATATAGGAAGAATTGTTGATATACCATTACTTATTACAATCGGAGTTGTTGCAAAATCACTAATGGCACCGGCAATTGGTGCAGGAATTGCTTTTATGCTCGGTGCAAACGGTCTTGTAATCTTCTCGGCGATGGTAGCCGGAGCGATTGGTGCCGGATCCATTTCAATTACTGAAGCTGGTCTAATTATTAAAACAGGTGAGCCAATCGGTGCATTATTAACAGCAACTTTAGCTGTATATATTGGTAAACGTTTAAGCGGAAAAACTGCTTTAGATATGATGCTCGTTCCATTTGCGGCCATATTAGGTTCTGGTTTAGTTGGTATTTGGTTATCTCATAATATTACTCCTGTTTTAAATGCAGTTGGAGCGTTCATTAAAGATAGCTCAGCTGGTAGCCCGTTTATCGCTTCTATCGTCATTGCAGTAGTTTGGGGACTATTACTTATCTCTCCAGCTTCATCAGCTGCGTTAGCGATCGCACTTAGCTTAGACGGTGTTGCAGGTGGTGCAGCTCTTGCCGGATGCGTTGCTCAGTTTATCGGATTCTCTGTCATCTCAGCAAAAGAAAACAATTTAGGTGGCATATTAGCTCAAGCTCTTTGTACTCCGAAAGTACAGTTGCCAAATATCACTAAAAATCCAATGATTCTCGTCCCAACTGTCGTCGCCAGTGCTATAGTCGGTCCGGTATCCGCATTAATTTTCCAACTGGAAGCAGGAAAAGAAATTGCAGGTCTTGGATTAAGTTCTCTTATCGCACCAATTAATTTAATTTCCAGCGAAGGATGGGAAGTTCTCCCGGCGATGGTAATTACTTATATCGTCATTCCAGTAGCTGTTTCTTATATACTTTACATTGCTCTTAAAAAAGCAGGTCGTATTCATTCTGGTGATATGACTGTACCGCAATCTTAAATTGAACATCTCCTTAATAATAGATAAAAGCAGACTGAGAAGCCACAGTCTGCTTTTTTTTCATGTTACATTCTATGATTTTGTTTTACTGGAACTCTTATTGATTCTTTGGCCAATAAGAGTTGAACGCCGAAGTATAGTATGCTTGCGAGTGTCATTCCAGAAACGGCATCTACAAAGGCATGTTGCTTCGTAAATAGCGTTGATAAAATAATAAGTGTACCGAAGAAAGTAAGGATGTAATATTCAAAAGCATGTTGCTCTCTACGCTTAAAGGCAGCTAACATAATTACAAATGTAGTAAGAACGTGAATGCTAGGGAAACAGTTTACCGGTTGATCGATACTATAAATATAGCGAACTAGTTCAGAAAATACATCTGTTCCAACGACAGTCGGACGGGGTACAGTTGTTTGCCAAAAATAATAAATAGAAAAACAAGCAAGCTTTCCAAAAATAACACTACTTAAAGTGACATAATATTGCTTTCGGTCAGCGAAGCAGTAATAAATAAGTGCGCCGTATAAGTATGGAAACCAAAGTAAATAAGGAATAATAAATGCTTTTACAAATGGAATCCAATCATCTACTACAGTTGTAACGTCTACTGCGTGAACAGTCGATTTATTTAATACGTCGTAAAGGGGACTTACGAGTACGAGTAGAAGTATATAACTTAACGGAAGAAAAGATGAAAGTTTAAATTTCTTCATGTTGATCTCCTATGTTTAGTAATGTAAGTAAATTCAATTGATTATAATATAGAAACGTGAATTGGGCTATCGATTTTACTTACATTTTCTTGAATTAACCTTACGTTTTTGTCACTTGACTAAAAAGAAGGGTGAGGGTGCTAAATGAAGCGTTTATCATATTTTTTAGTTTTTATATTGTTATGCCTAGTAGGTGCTGGGTGTGCAAAGAATAACGAAGGAGAAAAATTAGAATATAACGGAAGAGCACTCGTAATTGGAGTTGTTGGAGAAAAGCCGAAAGATACGTTTAGGAATGTAAAGTTTGAAAGTATAAAGTTAGAAGAAATGCAGGAGAAATCAGCAAAAGTTGATGGTTTTTTCGTTATGAAAGAATACTTTAAAGAGGCATCAAAGGAGCGGTATACGGACTTATTTTTATCGTTAAAGAAGCCGGTATTTTTTATTGGTTTGCAAGATAGACCGTATTTAATTTTTACTAACAAGGATTTAGATTATGATAATACCCCGAAGGATAAAACGATGACGTATACGCAAGGGTTTGTAAATATGGGGAACCCTGAAGGTCAATATTGGGGTATGGGATTATATAATGATACTGTTTCCGATCGAAATATTCATAATATGTATATAGTCGTATTTCAAACCATTTCGGATTACTTAAGTCGATGATGAAGGAGCCTGTAAAAAAGGCTTCTTATTTTTTAAAAATAAACGTTTGTTTAAGCTGTATGCTCGGTAGAAAGAAACTCATGTAGTTCAAAGGTTAAGAAAGTAAAATGGAGAATTAATCAAACGTTTGTTTAAGCTGTATGTTCGGTAGGAAGAAATCGATGCAGCTCAAAGGTTAACAAAGAAAAATGGAGAATTAATCAAACGTTTGTTTAAGCTGTATGTTCGGTAGAAAGAAACTCATGTAGTTCAAAGGTTAACAAAGAAAAATAAGAAATTAATCAAACGCTTGTTTAAGATATATGTTTGGTGCAGAATCTAAAAAAATTTATATATTTATTTTTTTCTTAACAAATGGCGGAAAAATAAGAAAAATTCGCAGGATTATTAAAAATTATCACGAAATAAGTAAAAGTTTAGCGAATAATGGTTTGAAATAATAAAACGTTTTCTATATGATAAAGGTAAAGGTTAGTAAAAAAGTAGGTGAATTTATGACAGTAACATTTTATTCATATCCAAAGTGTGGCACATGTCAAAAGGCAAAGAAATGGTTTGAGGCAAACGATGTAGCATATGAGATGATTCATATTGTTGAAAATCCACCATCAAAAGAAGATTTACGTAATTTACATGAAAAAAGTGAATTACCATTAAAAAAATTCTTTAATACAAGTGGAATGCGTTACCGTGAACTTGGTCTGAAAGATAAGTTGAAAGATGCAAGCGAAGACGAAATGTATGAGCTTTTAGCATCTGATGGCATGTTGATCAAACGTCCAATTGTAACAGATGGAACGAATGTAACACTTGGTTTTAACGAAGAGCAGTTTGAAAGTGTGTGGAAAAAGTACCAATAAGGTATTTTTACATAATTAATACATTCACTGGAGGTACAGTCATGAGCATTCCAAATAATTTACGTTACTCTGAAGAACACGAATGGGTAAAAACTGAAGGTAATGAAGTTGTTATCGGTATCACTCACTTTGCACAAGGTGAGCTAGGTGATATCGTATTCGTTGAACTTCCTGAAGTAGGTGCAACAATCGAAGCTGACGAGCCATTCGGAAGCGTAGAATCTGTTAAAACAGTTTCTGAGTTATACGCACCTGTAAGCGGTAAAGTTGTAGCAGTAAACGAAGAATTAAGTGACCAACCAGAACTTGTTAACGAATCTCCATACGAGGGTGCATGGATGGTTAAAGTTGAACTTTCTGATGCAAGCCAAGTTGAGAAGTTATTAACTGCAGAAAAATATGCAGAAATGACAAACCAAGACTAATTATAGTCGACTAAAGGACAGCCTTTGTGCTGTCCTTTTTTATTTTGTGTAAAATAATGAATGTAGAATCATATACTAATTATCGTGTAGGAGAACGTTTTTTGAAAAAACTTTTTCGTTTAATCTTTATGCAGGTCTAGCCGTTTTTGTTTTTCGTTGTCTAGCTCCAGCGACTAGATTGTTCGGTGGCTTCGCTTCTTCCTACAAGGCAAAAAGCGCCTCTACGTCAGAAGCTCCATCCCCCTCACAATCTAAATGAGCCGCTTGCGCTTTTCATTGTCTAGCTCCAACTCCTAGCCCTTCATGTCTAAGAACCTTCCGCACGAGAAGACAAAAAGCGTCTTCTGTACGGAAGAACCTTAGCCAACAGGGCTAAACAGTCGGTTTCGCTTTTCTTTTGCAAAAATAAACAGGAAACAACATGAAAATAACGAATATACTATATACTAAGTTCAAGGTTGTATAGTATATGGTGATCGGGTGATGACATATGATTTATGTGGAAAAAGTCATTATTGTAGAAGGTACATCAGATAGAAGAAAGATTGAATCTATTATTCGTGAACCAGTGGAAATTGTTTGTACAAATGGTACAATTGGTTTGTCGAAAATGGATGAGCTCGTTGATCAGTTTTTTGATAAGGAAGTGTATGTGCTAGTGGATGCTGATGATGCTGGAGAAAAGTTAAGGAAACAATTTCGAAAAGAATTTCCGCAAGCCGAGCATATCTATATTGATCGCTCGTACCGAGAAGTGGCAACTGCGCCATCTACACACTTAGCAAATGTATTATGGGGAGCCGACATTGACGTTTATACAGAATATTTACGGTAAGGAATGATAGAAGTGATCGATTGGACAGGAGCCGAAGCTACAGCCCTAATAGAGAATGAAGAAAAAACAGTGTTATATGTATATACTCCAATGTGTGGAACATGCCAATTAGCAAAAAAGATGTTAACAGTCGTTGAGATGACAATTGAAGGCCTCAAAATTGGGATGTTAGATTTAAATTATGCTCCGCATTTAGCGAAAGAGTATGGGATTGAAAGTGTACCTTGTTTACTTGTTTTTGAAAATGGGACACTGATGAAGAAGATATATGCATTTCATTCGGTTGAATATTTATATACGGAATTAAAGTAGGCGGCAAAATTTTTGCCGCCTCGACATATTTCTTGGGAAATATGTCGAGATGCAGGATGGATACAGTATTTGTCGAGCGAAAATAACAGGATTGCTCTTTAGTGAGAGGGAATGGTATGTAATAGAAAGTGATATGAAGGATGTGATTTAGGGTGAGATTATATTCTTTGCTTCAATCATTTGTAAATTACGCTAATGGTCAATATCATTTAGAGCCGCTTTTAAGACAAGAAGAAAAAACTGTTAATTTCCGCTTTAGAGATGAAAGTTGTTCGTTACAAATTTCAAGAGATTATATAGAGCTGGTACATGAGGAAAGAGGAACGGAACAAATCATTTGCTTAGACGAAAAGGATATAGAACAATTGGTGAATGGAAATGTACGATTGCAAATGTTAATGAATGATGGACGTGTACAATATTCAGGAACGTACCGAACGATGTTATTAGTGGAATCGATGTTTCATATATGTAAACCGATGTCAGTAGGTGCTTAAAATTCTGAAGTTTCATTTTTTACGAAAATTTCTGTTGACATGGTGAGTGTATATTGATACAATTCAAGTCATAAAATATAGACAATTTCATAAATTTCAAATCAGACGAAAATTGAATCTGATTTCTCTTATCAAGAGAGGTGGAGGGACTGTGCCCTGTGAAGCCCGGCAACCGTCAACTTATGTTGAAATGGTGCCAATTCCTGCAAAGCGAATGCTTTGAGAGATGAGAGAGAGGGATAATGTTGTTATATACGCATATAAACCTTTCTGCTTCTCTAAAGCAGAAAGGTTTTTTTATTGTTTGAATGTGGAGGACATTCAAATAATAAAAGTAATGATAACAGTGGACTACACGCATTAAAAATAAAAAATTGCGGAGTCGACCTAAACAAAAAAGGGGTGAACATCATGATTCTATTAGAGAATGTAAGGAAAATATATAAGGCGAAAAGCGGTGATGTCACTGCTGTAGATAACGCCAATTTAAAAATAGAAAAAGGCGAAATATTTGGTGTTATCGGATATAGCGGCGCTGGGAAAAGTTCTTTAATCAGATTGTTTAATCAGTTAGAGAAACCGACTTCTGGCCAAATTACAATTGCGAATCGTGTTATATCAGCAATTACAGGAAGTGAACTTCGTAAGGCAAGGCAAGAAATCGGAATGATTTTTCAGCACTTCAACTTACTTTGGTCACGAACTGTACGTGAAAATATAGAGTTTCCACTTGAAATTGCAGGTGTTGATAAAACGAAGAGAAGAAACCGTGTTGATGAATTAATTCATCTTGTTGGATTAGAAGGAAGAGGAGACGCGTACCCATCTCAGCTGAGCGGTGGACAAAAACAACGCGTTGGGATTGCAAGAGCATTAGCTAACAACCCACAAGTACTTTTATGTGATGAAGCAACGTCAGCTCTTGATCCAGAAACGACAGATCAAATTTTGGATTTACTATTAGACATTAATAAGCGCCTTGGTTTAACAATTGTACTCATTACACATGAGATGCACGTAATTCGAAAGATTTGTAATCGAGTGGCGGTAATGGAGAGAGGAAAGATTGTAGAAACGGGTCCAGTACTTGATGTATTCCGTAATCCGAAGCAAGATATTACGAAACGATTTGTACAGCAGTTAACAGATTCTGAAGATACAAATGAAACGATTGAAAGTTTAATTGAAAAATATCCAGATGGAAAAGTGATTCGTTTGCAGTTTATCGGTGAGGCTGTAGAAAGACCAGTGCTTCAACGATTGATGCAACGCAGTGATATAGAAGTTAGCATTTTGCAAGGAAATATCGCACAAACGAATAACGGTTCTTACGGTAGTTTAGTTGTTCATTTAAATGGTGAGGAAACAGCGATCCAGCAAGCAATAGAAGGAATTCATCAAGATCAAGTAGAGCTGGAGGTGATTGCACATGGATAAGTTACTCGCAAATGTTGATTGGAATCAAATGTTAGAAGCAACTGGTGAAACGTTATATATGACGGCAATCGCAGCTCTTGCGACATTTGTTTTAGGACTAATTTTAGGATTGTTACTCTTCATGACAGCGAAAGATAATTTATGGGAAAACAAATCAATTAATACGGTGATTGGAGCATTCGTAAACATATTCCGTTCTATACCGTTCATCATTTTAATTATTTTATTAATCCCATTCACAAAGATTCTTCTTGGAACAATTCTTGGAGCAAGTGCAGCGCTGCCAGCTTTAATTATTGGAGCGGCACCATTCTACGCGAGAATGGTTGAAATCGCACTTCGCGAAATTGATAAAGGTGTAATTGAAGCTTCAAAAGCAATGGGAGCAAAAACAAGCACAATTATTTTAAAAGTATTGATTCCAGAATCGTTACCAGCATTAGTATCTGGTATTACAGTTACGACAATTGCTTTAGTAGGCTATACAGCAATGGCGGGAGTTGTTGGTGCTGGTGGTCTTGGAACACTTGCTTACTTAGAAGGATTCCAGAGAGGGAATAACGATGTAACAATCGTTGCGACAATTTGTGTATTACTAGTTGTATTTTTAATTCAGTGGATTGGTGATAGTTTAACGACTCGAATAGATAAACGATAATAAAAAACGGGAGGATGTTTCAAATGAAAAAATTATTACTTACGGCACTTATTTCAACTTCAATTTTTGGTTTAGCTGCTTGTGGCGGGAAAGATAAAGATGAAAAGAAACTTGTTGTTGGTGCTTCTAACGTACCGCACGCTGAAATTTTAGAAAAGGCAAAACCGTTACTTGAGAAAAAAGGAATTGAGTTAGAAATTAAAAAATTCCAAGACTACGTATTACCAAATAAATCGTTAGCGGATAAGGATTTAGATGCAAACTACTTCCAGCACATTCCGTATTTAGAAAAAGAAATTAAAGATAAAAAGTATGACTTTGAAGTAGCAGGAAAAATTCATTTAGAGCCAATTGGTGTATATTCTCAAAAATATAAGAGCTTAAAAGAACTTCCGGACGGAGCAACAATCATTATGAGTAATTCTGTTGCTGACCATGGACGTGGTTTAGCAATTTTACAAAAAGAAGGCATTTTAAAAATTAAAGATGGGGTAGATCCAGTTAAAGCAACTCCAAAAGATATTGCAGATAATCCGAAAAATCTAAAATTCAAAACGGATATCGAGCCTGGTTTATTGCCACAAGTGTATAACAATAAAGAAGGCGATGCTGTTTTAATTAACTCTAACTATGCAATTGATGCAAAGTTAAATCCGGAAAAAGATGCCATTGCAATTGAAGGAAATGATTCACCGTACGCAAACATAGTAGCTGTTCGTAAAGGCGATAAAGATAAGAAAGAGATTAAAGCTCTTGTAGAAGTATTACATTCTAAAGAAATTGAAGACTTCATTAATAAAGAATATAAAGGGGCAGTTGTTCCTGTAAAAGAATAATTGCTGAAAAGGGCTGGTCTGATGCCAGCTCTTTTTCATAACTACATAACTATTGGGGAGAAGGGGACATCATATGAAAAAGATTCTATTGTCAGTTGTTACAGCGCTGTCTGTATTTACATTAGCTGCTTGCGGAGGGAAAGATGAGAATAAGCTTGTTGTTGGAGCTTCTAACGTGCCACACGCTGTTATTTTAGAAAAGGCACAGCCGATATTAGAGAAAAAGGGTATTAAATTAGAAATTAAAAAATTCCAAGATTATGTGTTGCCGAATAAAGCGTTAGCGGATAAGGAAATTGATGCGAACTACTTCCAGCACATTCCTTACTTAGATAAAGAAATCCAAGAAAAGGGATATAAAATTGTAAACGCAGGAAAAATTCATTTAGAGCCGATGGGCATTTATTCTAAGAAATATAAAAGCTTAAAAGACTTACCAGATGGCGGGACAGTTATTATGAGTAATAATGTAGCGGAGCGAGGCCGTATGTTAGCATTGTTACAAAAAGGCGGCGTGATTAAGCTTAAAGATGGTGTAGATGTGGTTAAGGCGACAGTAAAAGATGTAGTCGAAAATCCGAAAAACTTAAAATTTAAAACAGATGTTGAACCTGGACTTTCACCGAAGTTGTATGAAAATAATGAGGGAGATGCTTTATTCATTAATTCGAACTATGCAATTGATGCAAAATTAAATCCAACGAAGGATGCAATTGCGATTGAAGGAGCAGACTCTCCGTATGCAAACATCATTGCAGTTCGTAAAGGTGATGAGAAGAAAAAAGAAATTAAAGAGCTAGTAGAAGTACTGCATTCAAAAGAAATTCAAGATTTTATTAATAAAGAATATAAAGGTGCTGTACTTCCGGTAAGTGAATAAATATAAGGAAAGGACTGGGAAATTACCAGTCCTTTTTTCTTTATATAAATAAGAAGAAAGGTGTATCATAGAAAGATGTAAAGGAAATACTTATATACATTTGTGAAAAAACGGTTACTTTTTTTCGTCGTTTGCGATATCATTTTATTTGATATAAAATTAGAATGAGAATAAAATGAGAATATGAACGTTTTAGGAATTTTTAAAATGTATATATAGGATTAATGGAGGTATTGAGATGGCTGGTTCTACATTAACGGTTAAAGACTTACACGTATCAATTGACGGCAAAGAAATTTTAAAGGGTGTAAACCTTGAAGTAAAAGGTGGAGAAATCCACGCAATTATGGGACCTAACGGAACAGGTAAATCAACTTTATCTTCTGCAATTATGGGTCACCCAAAGTATGAAGTAACAGAAGGTAGCATCATCATTGACGGTGAAGATGTATTAGAAATGGAAGTAGACGAGCGCGCACAAGCGGGTCTATTCCTAGCAATGCAATATCCAAGTGAAATTAGCGGAGTAACAAACGCTGACTTCTTACGTTCTGCAATTAACGCACGTCGTGAAGAAGGCGATGAAATTTCTCTTATGAAATTTATCCGTACATTAGATAAAAACATGGAATTCCTAGAAATGGATCCAGAAATGGCACAACGTTACTTAAACGAAGGTTTCTCTGGTGGAGAGAAAAAGCGTAACGAAATTCTTCAATTAATGATGATTGAGCCAAAAATCGCAATCTTAGATGAAATCGACTCAGGTCTTGATATCGATGCATTAAAAGTTGTATCTAAAGGTATTAACCAAATGCGCGGCGAAGAGTTCGGTTGCCTAATGATTACGCATTACCAACGTTTATTAAACTACATCACACCAGACTTCGTTCACGTTATGATGAACGGTCGTATCGTTAAATCTGGTGGCCCTGAGCTTGCACAACGTCTAGAAGCTGAAGGTTACGACTGGATTAAAAAAGAATTAGGTATTGAAGACGAAACAACAGAGCAAGAAGCGTAAGAGAGGAGCATAAACATGACAATCGGTACATTACCTTTCGATCAAGAAACAATCCGTCAACGCGCAAGCGAAGTAAACGAAGCTGCTTGGTTGACTGAGTTCCGCTTACAAGCTCTTGCACAAGCAACAGAACTTCCAATGCCAACGCCTGATAAAACGAAAATTGAAAAATGGGACTTTATCGGAAAAGGCGACGCTGCTAAGCAAGAGCCTGTAAGTTCTTTAACAGAGCTTCCAGAAGCAGTGAAAAACTTAATCGATGAAAATAACAGCGTATTAGTGCAACGTACTGGTACAACTGCGTTCGTTTCTTTAGCAGACGAAGCAAAAGACAAAGGTGTTATTTTCACAGATATCGTAACAGCTGCAACAGAGCATGCTGAACTACTACAAAAGTATTTAATGAAAGACGGCGTGAAAGTAGACGAGCATCGTCTAACTGCACTTCATGCTGCATTAATCAACGGCGGTGCATTCGTATATGTTCCGAAAAACGTTGTTCTTGAAACTCCACTTCAAGCTGTATTCTTAGTAGACGGCGAAGAAGCTAACGTATATAACCACGTATTATTCGTAGCTGATGCGAACAGTACTGCAACTTATGTAGAAAACTATGTTGCAAATGAAAATGCTAAAGGTATTGCAAATATCGTAGCAGAAGTAATTGTGGAACAAGGCGCACAAGTGAAATTCGGTGCGGTTGATCTATTAGCAAAAGACGTAACAACTTACGTTAACCGCCGCGGTGTTGTTGGACGCGACGGCCGCATTGATTGGGCTCTAGGCCTTATGAATGACGGAAACACAATTTCAGAGAACGTTACGAACTTAATGGGCGACGGTTCATATGCTGATACGAAAACAGTAACAATTGGCCGTGGTAACCAAACACAAAACTTTACAACTAAAGTTGTTCACTTCGGTAAACACTCTGAAGGTTGGATTTTAAAACACGGTGTACAAAAAGATAGTGCAACATCTATCTTTAATGGAATTGGTAAGATTGAACACGGTGCATCTAAATCAAATGCACAACAATCTTCTCGCGTTCTTATGTTAGACGAGAAAGCTCGCGGTGATGCGAACCCAATTCTTTTAATTGATGAAGATGATGTTATGGCAGGTCACGCAGCTTCAGTAGGCCGCGTAGATCCGTACCAATTATACTACTTGATGAGCCGTGGTATTCCAAAACGCGAAGCAGAACGTTTAGTCATCCATGGATTCTTAGCACCTGTAGTAAATGAGCTTCCAATTGAAGGAGTAAAAGCACAGCTTGTTGAGGTAATTGAAAGGAAAGTTCGCTAATGAATATTCATGAAATACGCAAACAGTTTCCAATTCTTGATCAAAAAGTGAACGGCAAACAACTTGTTTATTTCGATAGTGCAGCAACTTCTCAAAAACCAATTCAAGTCATTGAAACGTTAGAACGTTACTATAAAGAATATAATTCTAACGTGCATCGCGGTGTTCATACGCTCGGTACGAAAGCTACCGACGCGTATGAAGGTGCACGTGAGAAAGTTCGCAAGTTTATTAACGCGAAATCAATGGAAGAGATTATTTTCACGCGCGGAACGACAACTGCATTAAATACAGTAGCGGCTAGCTATGGCCTTGAAAATGTAAAAGAAGGCGATGAAATCGTTATTTCTTACATGGAACACCATAGTAACATCATTCCGTGGCAACAAGTTGCGAAGAAAACTGGCGCAACTTTGAAATACCTTCCGCTTCAACCAGACGGTACAATTTCTTTAGAAGATGTTCGTCAAACTGTTACACCGAATACAAAAATCGTTTCTATTATGCAAGTATCAAACGTACTTGGAACGATTAACCCTGTAAAAGAAATCGGAGCAATCGCACACGAAAACGGAGCAATTATGGTCGTTGATGGTGCACAAAGTACACCTCACATGAAAGTGGATGTACAAGATTTAAACTGTGATTTCTACGCATTATCTGCTCATAAGATGTGCGGACCTACAGGTATCGGCGTATTATATGGTAAGAAAGAATTGCTAAACAATATGGAGCCAATTGAATTTGGTGGTGAAATGATTGATTTCGTAGATTTACAAGAATCTACTTGGAAAGAGCTTCCGTGGAAGTTTGAAGCGGGTACACCGATTATCGGTAATGCAATCGGACTTGGTGCGGCAATTGATTTCCTAGAAGAAATCGGTCTTGATAATATTGAAAAGCATGAGCATGAATTAGCGCAATACGCTTTAGAAAGACTATCAGAAGTAGATGGCGTTACAATTTATGGTCCAAAGCATCGCGCTGGTCTTGTTACATTTAATATTGAAGACGTACATCCTCACGATGTAGCGACTGTATTAGATGTAGAAGGCATTGCAGTTCGCGCAGGACATCACTGTGCACAACCGCTTATGAAGTGGCTAAAAGCTTCTTCAACAGCACGTGCGAGCTTCTATTTATATAATACAAAAGAAGAAATTGATACATTTGTTGAATCGCTAATCAAGACAAAGGAGTATTTCACAAATGTCATTTAATAATTTAAATACGTTATATCGTCAAGTTATTATGGATCATTACAAAAATCCTCGTAACCATGGCGTGTTAGAAGATAGTGTTACCGTTAACTTGAACAATCCAACTTGCGGCGATCGTATTCAACTTACGATGAAAGTAGAAGAAGGTATTGTGCAAGAGGCGAAGTTTGAAGGCGAAGGATGTTCAATCTCAATGTCTTCAGCTTCAATGATGACACAAGCAGTAAAAGGTAAGAAAATTGAAGAAGCACTTCAGCTTTCGAAAATTTTCTCTGACATGATGCTAGGAAAAGAGTACGATGACAGCATCGATTTAGGAGATATTGAAGCATTACAAGGCGTATGCAAGTTCCCTGCACGTATTAAATGTGCAACATTAGCGTGGAAAGCGTTAGAAAAGGGCTTAAACGAAGATAAGTAATGTTAAAGGTTCCTAAAAATGAGGTTATCTAAGGAGGGACACACCAACATGGCGAAGCAACTGCCAGATATCGGCGATTACAAATATGGTTTCAAAGACAAAGACGTTTCGATTTTCCGTGCTGGACGCGGTTTAACAAAAGAGATCGTTGAAGAGATTTCACGTATGAAAGAAGAACCACAGTGGATGTTAGACTTCCGTTTAAAATCACTGGATAAGTTCTATGAAATGCCAATGCCACAATGGGGCGGCGACTTAAACGACTTAGATTTCGATGAAATTACGTACTACGTAAAACCATCTGAGAAATCTGAGAAGTCTTGGGATGAAGTACCTGATGAAATTAAAGCAACATTTGATAAATTAGGTATTCCAGAAGCTGAGCAAAAATATTTAGCTGGTGTATCTGCACAGTACGAATCTGAAGTTGTATACCACAACATGAAAGAAGACCTAGAAGCTCTAGGAATCGTCTTCAAAGATACAGATAGCGCATTAAAAGAGAACGAAGATATTTTCCGTGAGCATTTCGGAAAAGTAATCCCACCAACAGACAACAAATTCTCTGCATTAAACTCTGCAGTTTGGTCTGGTGGATCATTCATCTACGTTCCAAAAGGTATTAAAGTTGATACACCACTTCAAGCGTATTTCCGTATTAACTCTGAAAATATGGGACAATTCGAGCGTACGCTTATCATCGTAGACGAAGGCGCACACGTACACTACGTAGAAGGTTGTACAGCACCTGTTTACACTACTAACTCACTTCACAGTGCGGTAGTAGAAATCATCATTAAAAAAGATGCGTATTGCCGTTATACAACAATCCAAAACTGGGCGAACAACGTATACAACCTAGTTACAAAACGTGCGGTTTGTGAAGAAAACGCAACGATGGAATGGATTGATGGTAACATCGGTTCTAAATTAACGATGAAATACCCAGCAGTTATCTTAAAAGGCGAAGGCGCTCGTGGTTTAACATTATCAATCGCGATTGCTGGTAAAGGCCAACACCAAGATGCTGGTGCGAAAATGATTCACTTAGCACCAAACACGTCTTCAACAATCGTTTCTAAATCGATTGCGAAGCATGGTGGTAAAGTAACTTACCGTGGTATCGTACACTTCGGACCAAAAGCGAAAAACTCTCGCTCTAACATCGAGTGTGACACGTTAATCATGGATAACCAATCTACATCTGATACAATTCCTTACAACGAAATCAAAAACGATTACGTTTCACTTGAGCACGAAGCGAAAGTATCGAAAGTATCAGAAGAACAATTATTCTACCTAATGAGCCGCGGTATTTCTGAGCAAGAAGCTACAGAAATGATCGTAATGGGCTTCATCGAGCCATTCACTCGTGAACTTCCAATGGAATACGCAGTTGAAATGAACCGCCTGATCAAGTTTGAGATGGAAGGTTCTATCGGTTAATAGTTAAAGTAGAAGCGCCCTGCTGTGCAGGGCGCTTTTTTGTTTTGCGGATTTGTCGTGGCTTGGGAGAGGATACCCGGGTGGGTGTTCAGCTAAATATATCAACGATTTTTCAAATATATCGATCATAAACGGGAATATATCAACGATTATTTCAATATATCAACGTTTCGACAAGGAATATCGATTTGTCGACAAGATAAGACAAAAGAAAATCCTCACATACCCCAAACATTTTATAAGAACAGAGAACGACTAGGTTTAAGACAAAGATACTGACAAATCCACTTGAACAACCACCCACTGAATTCTCTATTAAACTTTTTGACAAATCCACCCCTCCCTCCACTATCTGGAATTCTTTCCTGCATTAGCAAAAGTTTCTCATATGAAAAGGACAATCTTTTGCTTTTTCTCACAATGCGAGTACAATGTAAAATAGCAAGAAAAGACGAAAAGTATTTACAGGATTATTGTGTGCGCATAGCGTAAATGGCAGTAAGGAACTGAGAGGAGGTTTTTTCTCTGAATACAAATAAAGAAACAATCATCCACCTTTATCATACAAACGATATACATAGTCATTTTGAAAATTGGCCGCAAATTTCTCGGTTTGTTCTAGGGGAGAAAAAGCGAAGACAGGAAGCGGGAGAGACTGTTTTGACGGTTGATATCGGTGATCATGTGGATCGTTTTCATAGTATTTCGGAAGCGACAAATGGCCTTGGGAATACGAAGCTTTTAAATGAGGCGTTATATGATTATGTAACGATCGGAAATAATGAAGGCATTACGTTAGCGAAGGAGCATTTGAATCGTCTATATGATGATGCTGGATTTGAGGTGCTCGTTGCGAATTTATTTGAAAAAGAAGGGGTACGTCCAGCGTGGGCGAAACCTTATAAATTACATACGACGACAGATGGGATTATCATTGCTTTTATCGGATTAACGGTAGCTTATCCAGAGTTTTATCATATGCTCGATTGGCATATTGAAGATCCGCTTATCCATTTAGAGTCTATTTTAGAAGAAGTGAAAGATGAGGCGCATATTACCGTTGTCCTATCTCACCTTGGAAAAAGTATGGATGAGTATATGGCAGAGCATTATGATATAGATGTTATTTTAGGTGCACATACGCATCATTTATTTGAGCGTGGTGTTCTACTGAACAATACTTTACTTTGCTGTTGTGAAAAGTGGGGACGTTACGTTGGCCACGTTCAGCTTACTGTGGATAAAGAGACGAAGAAGCTGTTGAAAAAAGACGGTAGAGCGATTAAGACGGAACGTTTAGGTGCTTATAGCGAGCCGTTATCCACAATTGAAATACTGCAGGAAGAAAGTAATCATATAATGGCAGAGCCTGTCGTTCATTTAAAAGAGTCATTACCGGTTGATTGGTTTCAGGAGACGCCGTTTTCTCATATGTTAGCAAGTGCGCTGAAAACATGGTGCGATGCAGAGATTGGCATGGTGAACGCCGGTGTACTTCTTGAAGGGCTAGAAGAGGGTGTTGTAACGCGCGGAGATATTCACAGAATTTGTCCACATCCAATTAATCCGTGTGCTTTGAAAGTTCCAGGAAAGATATTAAGAGAAGTTATTTTGAAAGCACGTAAACCGAACATGGAGAAGCTTGAGGTGAAAGGATTCGGATTTCGGGGGAAAGTGATGGGGAAAATGATTTATGCTGGTGTAGAAGTCATTCCAGATACGATTCCTGGCAATAAAATTTTATTAGAAGATGTATTGATTAACGGCGAATCGCTGGAGTTAGACCGTATATATACGGTAGGAACAATCGATATGTTTACGTTTGGATACTTATACCCAGAGCTATCCACACTTTCTGGCAAACAATATTATATGCCAGAACTACTTAGAGATGTGTTAACGGATATGTTAATAACTCATACAACTTCCGTTAAACTATAGGCTAGTTAACTTGTAACACTCATTTTTCTCTTGTCATACAGATAAGAAAGAGAGGAGTGTGAACTATGGTTAATGTGGAGCCAATTATAATTGATAATTATACGTTTATTGCGGTTAGCGTGAAACTTCCAAAGACGAATTTGCTAGCTGTAATGAGCGATAAAGGATATATTATGTGTGGTGCATTAGATGTAGGTCTTTTAAATGAGAAATTAGGTGATCGAGGAATTATTGCTGGCCGTGCGGTTGGTGTAAGAACGATTGAACAACTTCTTGAAGCGCCACTAGAATCGGTAACGACTGGAGCTGAAGCGTTAGGCATTCCAGTAGGAACGATTGGAAAAGAAGCATTATTAAAAATGAGATAAGCATATATCGTCCCTCCTTCTTGCATAGAAATGATATAAGAAGGAGGTTTTTTTATGAGTATATTTCGCTCGAAAAACTCGCGGTTTCGAAGGGGACCTATTGCCTTTCGGTATATACTGCTTATGTCGTTTATTCTTTTTGTTATATTACTTACGCAAGGGTTGTGGATTGTGAATAATAGTATTCAGCCGACCTTAATTAAATATGGGGAAGTAGAGACACATAAAATGGCGACAGCAATTATGACGAAGGCGGTAAAGGATAGAATTAATGAAGGATTCGATGTCGATTCATTAATGAAAGTACAGAATGATAAAAACGGAAAAGTATCCACAATTAATTTAAATACGAAGCAAGTAAATGAAATCGTAACGTCAACGACCACGTACATAGAAAAATATTTGCAACAAGTAGAACAAGGGAAGTTGAAGGAGCTAGGTATTTCTGAAAAAAACGGGGCGACTATGGCAGTTCCTTTTGGGCGTGTAACTGATAATGCACTTCTTGGTAATATAGGACCAGATATTCCGATTCATTTCACGCCAATTGGGCATGTGAATACAGATATTAAACAAAAAATTGAGCCGCATGGAATTAATACTACAGCGATTCAAATTGTTATGGAAATGGAAGTAACATTGCAAGTAATTATTCCATTTCATACGAAAGAGATAACTGTGAAACAAAATGTTCCGATTGCGACGCGTATCGTTCAAGGGGAAGTGCCTACGTATTATGGAAGCGGAAGTGTTGCTGTACCTGATAAAAAGAAAACAGATAGTTAGTTGCATATAAAGTAAAAATCGGCTGAGCCGGGCTTTTACTGGATAAAAAATAACCGTAGCAATGCAGCTACGGTTATCTTTTTGTATTTGCTCGTTCTTTGCGTTCCCAAAGGCTTAAATGCATGTATGGATCGAAGGCCCATTCTGTATAGCCATTGTCTTTATATATGCCAAAATGTAAGTGGGGTGGGAATTTTCCGGCTGTACCAGGAGGTCCATAACCAGTGCTACCAACAAATCCAATTACTTTTCCTGGCTCAACAATTTGTCCAAGCTGTATTTCTTTTGAGAACCCGCCTAAATGAGCGTAATAATGGTAATTATTATGAAGGTCACGAATACCAATGCGCCATCCACCAAGGCGGTTCCAGCCTTTTGTTTCAATAATGCCATAGCAAGTCGATCTTACTGGCACGCCATATCCGGCGAAAATATCGGTTCCTTCATGAATTCGTCTTCCGCCAAAACTTCTTCCAGCGCCAAAAGTACTACGGTAGCTATGGTCACTACGAATCGGAAGAGGAAAAGCATTTCCTTCTAAATTAATACGTCCATAATGTTTATAAATTTGGGCGTACTCGCTAATTAAATCAACTGTTTTTGCACGTCTATAATATTCCCAAAGCATAATTTTAATACGGTCTTCTGACGTTCCTTGTTTCCTTAAAAT
Organism: Bacillus sp. ME78; assembly: GCF_903970865.1. NCBI lineage: Bacteria > Bacillati > Bacillota > Bacilli > Caryophanales > Bacillaceae > Bacillus > Bacillus sp. ME78. The sequence goes on along the minus strand of NZ_CAJCKK010000010.1, from coordinate 79,018 downwards.
GGTCGCTGCAGTATGCAGAAGATCACGGTCGCTATTTGCATTTGCAAATCCATCTTTGTCACCATCTAAACCTATTCCGCCAAATAGAGAAATTGTATGGGGGAGAGTATCGTTACTATTAACAGGTCCAGCCCATATTTCTGGTTTGAAATAAAGGGAAATGATGGAATCTGGTTTTTTTGGAATATCTTTTCTTACGCTCCGTATATTTCTTTCATATTGATCCATTGCAGCTAAGTAATACCATGGAATGCCTGAAGATTGCTCGGTTTCTTTATATAGTGCCATGCGCTTTTCGTATATGCTTTGCTGATTATCTTCACCGTAAGCGATGTTTTGGTGGAGAAGAAAACAAATAGAAAGCAAAAGAGAAATTTTTCGAAGCATGAAATAGACTCCTTTCACAACATCACTCTTTTTAGTGTGGGATATACGGAGTATTTCATTATAGGGAACGATTGGAAAAAATCTTAGAATCTTCATTTGAGCAAATCGCTTTCATACGTTAGAATAGATATGTTACATTGAAAGAAGCGAACACGGTAAACTATTTCATATTGTGCGGAGTTGATAACCATGACAAAACAAACAGAATATAAGCGCAAGCCCGAATGGTTGAAAATTAAGTTAAACACGAATGAAAACTATACAGGCTTAAAGAAAATGATGCGTTCTAAGAATCTTCATACCGTTTGTGAAGAGGCAAAATGTCCGAATATTCATGAATGCTGGGCTGTAAGAAAAACAGCAACATTTATGATTTTAGGTGCGGTTTGTACACGTGCTTGTCGTTTTTGTGCGGTTAAAACAGGCTTACCAACTGAGCTTGATTTACAAGAACCAGAACGCGTAGCAGATTCAGTAGTACAAATGGGCTTAAAGCACGTTGTTATAACAGCGGTTGCACGTGATGATTTAAAGGACGGCGGAGCAGCTGTTTTTGCTGAAACAGTACGAGCAGTACGTCGTAAAAACCCATTCACGTCTATCGAAGTATTACCATCTGATATGGCTGGGGTAGAAGAAAACTTAAAAATGTTAATGGATGCAAAACCAGATATTTTAAACCATAACATTGAAACAGTACGTCGATTATCTAACCGAGTTCGCGCTAGAGCAAAGTATGACCGTTCATTAGAGTTTTTACGTCGAGCAAAAGAAATGCAGCCTGATATTCCAACTAAATCGAGCATTATGGTCGGCTTAGGTGAAACAAGAGAAGATTTAATTGAAGCAATGGATGACTTACGTGCAAACAATGTGGATATTTTAACTCTTGGACAATATCTACAACCATCTAAGAAGCATTTACCAGTTATTAAATATTATCCACCAGCAGAATTTGCAGAGCTTAAAGAAATTGCACTTAGCAAAGGATTTAGCCACTGTGAAGCTGGCCCACTTGTGCGTTCTTCTTACCATGCGGACGAGCAAGTACGTTCTGCAAAAGAAAAAACAGCAGAAGCTAAATAATGAAAAAAGAGAGCTAACGATCAGCTCTCTTTTTGTTTGTACTCTAAAACGGTATTTGTACATGTTAATAAAATCTTTTTTAATTCTTCTGTGGATAATTCAATTGTAAATTCAGGTACACCAGGTGTAATTAAAATTTTATCGTACGTATAAACGGAACTGTCCACAATAATTGTTACTTCTTGTGAATAACCAAAAGGAGCTACACATCCTGGAGTACAGCCAGTTTCCATTCTTAGTTCATCAGGAGAACAGAGCGATAAGCGTTCTCCCGTTATTTCTTTCATCTCTCCGCGATTAAGCCGATTTCCTTCTAACGTAAAAAACACATAAAAATTTCCAGATGTTGATTTTAAAAATAAGCTTTTACTTGGAGTACCTTGTAAGCCAAGTCTTTCACGTACAATCCGATCTGTCTCATAATCGAGTACCGGTTCGTGTTCGAACTTTTCATAAGAAACATTTGTTTTATGTAGTAGAGCAAGTACGTCTTCGTACATATGAAATAATACCCCTTTCTATTGTTAGAACAGTCTCTTCTCGTGGCGTCAACTGAATGTTTTGGAAAGGGATATTACTTGGACGATGCTTCCCATAAGCGTGTTATGATACATTGTTCGTCGATTGTAATTTCGTAAATATCAGGATTCGTTAAATTTCTCCATTCATTAAAACCAATCGTATGATCAAAATGCTTTAAAATGAGTGTAAGTAAATTGCCATGTGTAACAAGTAGTGTTGTCGTATGGTTTAATTGTAAAACGTCTTGAATAAGCGATATGGCACGGTCTGTTGCTTGTTTTGTGGACTCTCCGCCTAAGAAGGCAATATCTATGTTCGTAAAAGTGGATTCTAGTTTTTGCATCCAATCATCCATTGGAACGTTGCTCAATATGCGTTCAGTTAATCGTTCATCTTCTTGGATAGATAAGTTAGCTTGGAGCGCATAGGGCCGAATGGAATCGATAGCTCGGACAAATGGGCTTGAAATAATATGATCGATTTGTAGAGTATTTTCTAAGAGGAATGTAGCAAGGGTATTTGCTTGGTCTTTTCCATCGGTCGTTAATTCAGCATCACATTCTTGCCCAATTGCTGAACAATGTCGTATTAAAATAATTTTCTTCATAATTCATCCCCATCTTTCAAGTTGACGCTATATACTTCGACAAATGTGGAAATAATTCCTTTTTATTGGAAACAGCATATGGATTTAAATATGTGGAAAAGTAATGTGGATAATAAAAAATTGAGGTGCAATGATGAAAAAAATGATATGTATCGTATTCATTATTTGTTTTCTTGCGCAATTGTCCACAACATATGCAGAATCCAACCGAAAACTAAATTATCCAAGCAATCAAAATAAGTCATTTGTGAGTGAGGATGTTTTTTATAAACAGTTAGATAAGAAGATCTATAAAGAATACAAAAATGCAGCATATAGTGTTCGGAAAAAAATCTTATTTAAAGAAGTGCCTGATGAAGAATTTTCTTTCCTACAAAAAACAGCTGTCGGTTGTCGAGGTAGAGTGGTACTTCAAGATTTTTTTGTTCACTCTGATCGCCAAGTATACTTTTTCGCTTCTTTTATTCAAAATGAAGTAGGAGAGTTTCATAAGTACATCGTTATAGATGCAGAAACAAAGAGGGAGTTGCGAGAGGGTAAAAGTTATCATCAGTGTGGTAATCCATATAAAAAATAAACCACCAATTTTGGTGGTTTATTTTTTACTCCGGTACACTCATTAATTTCTCTTTCATTTTGCGAATAAGAACGACAGCGCCAATTGTACACAGAAGTGTAATTCCTTCGGCAACGAAGATGTTGATTGTTTTTGTTTGGTAAAGTGCCGCGAAAAAGTCTACAAATGCGTGGAATAGTATAGCGTATACTAGGAAGATGTATTTCTTCTGTTTGACTGCGTATAAAACAAGCATTGTAAAGGCGATTTGAAGCACGAGTGCCATAATTCTTTCTAAGCTACCAAGGAAGTATAAGTAGGCAGGTTGCTGAATTAACATGTCCTGTAAAATGCTAAGCTCGGGTTTTTGTTCAATCAGTCGAGCGAAGCTACCATCGTTAATAGAATTAGCAAAGATTAATGCTTGTAATGCAGAAAAACCGCCAATTAAAATAGATTCAATTCCGCCGTGACCAATTCCATAAGCGAAGCCATCTTTATATTCTAGATATTTTTTTAGTAAGAAGAAGAAGGCAACGAAGCGTCCTAATTCTTCAAAAATACCAGCAGTCAATCCGCCATAAATTGCGAAGACAAACGGATTTTCTAAAAATGGAGCGATTGTTGAATTACCGCGCATAAATAGGTGGAATGGTGTTTCAAGAATTTGGGTGAATCCGATAAAGATAAGAACACCAATGCCGACCACTTTCCAATTAATATTATATTTTTTACGGAAATAAACGAGTACGATAATTGGGACCAGAATCGAGACAATGAGTTGAAAGATGATGCTGGCAATTACAGTATTTGAAACCATACTTTCACCGCTTTCTAATATATGTACATATCTATTATGCATGAAATAGGGGAGAGATGAAACTTTTAGAAAGAAAATGAATTTACTTATTGACTCTAACGTTGCGTCATACTTTATCGTATGTACCAAGGGGGAGATACAAATGACAATGAGAGTAAAAGAAGTAGCTGATTTAGTTGGAATTAGTGTGCGCACACTGCATCATTACGATGAAATCGGGTTGTTAACCCCAGACGAGACGACAGAGTCTGGATATCGTCTGTATTCCAATGAAAATTTAGAGACATTGCAGCAAATTTTGTTTTTTAAAGAACTAGGCTTCCCTTTGAAAAAAATTAAAGAGATTATCATGAGTCCATCATTTGATCACGAAGAGGCACTACAGCTTCATAAGAAAATGCTTCTTGAAAAGCGTGCCAGATTAGATAAGGTGATTGCGACGATTGATAAAACAATTCAGCATACAAAAGGAGAGATTGAAATGACGAACAAAGAGAAGTTTGAAGGATTCGATTTCAGCCATAACCCATATGAAGAAGAAGCCCGTGAAAAATGGGGAAACGCAGCTGTAGATAAAGCGAACGAATATGCAAAAGGTATGTCAAAAGAGAACCAAGAGGAGTTTAATGCTATTTATAGAAATTTAGCAACGCTTAGACACGATGCACCAGATTCTAAAGAGGCACAAGAAGCAATTGGAGTGTGGTATGGTTACTTGCAAAACTTCGGCGAATATTCATTAGATGCTTTTAAAGGACTCGGTCAAATGTACGTCGCTGATAAGCGCTTCACGAAAAATATCGATAAGTTTGGTGAGGGGTTAGCGCAGTTTATGTGTGATGCGATGGAGATTTATGCGGATCGTAATAAAAAATAAAAAGTAAAACAGGTGGAGGTTCTCTCCACCTGTTTTACTTTTTAATCATATTATTTAAAGTCTGATCCCCCGTATTATTCAAATGAGGATTTTTACTCATTTCACGTTTTAGCATATCGAGGCTTTGCGTATATTCTGTATCATTTAATGCGCCAGATTGAAGGCCTTGAATTTGGGAAATCAACTTTTGGTCTGTTGATACATATGCTTTATAATAGCGAGGGACGATGGACAAAGCAGCTCTATATACTTGATCCGCTACGAGTTTTGGATCCGTTGTGTTTGCACGGTATACAACAAATACTTCATCATCGGTAACGAGTGTAGCAGCGTTTGTAACGTCAGGAAGTTTGACTGTCATGCTTGTAATCATTTCAGCGACTTTCTCGCGATTAATGGCCCCTACTTGTTTGTTAGATACTTCATGCTTTTGTTTAGAAGAATAACCGACTCTTGCGAGTCTTGTATTTGTATTTTCCGTATGATACATGTCGTTTTTATTGGAAACAAGAACACGGCTTCCTTCTTCACGTTCCATTTCAGCTTTGTTCGCTGATTGGCAGCCTGCAAATAAGGAAAGAGTGAGAAGGGAAAGTAAAATTTGTTTTTTCACGATGTATCACCTCCTTCTCCATAGCATGTACTAATTTGCAATTTTTTGTATTTGAAATTGTTGGTTGTTATGCTTTGTGATACGATAAAAAGAAGAATGCTTAGAGAGGAAGTTAATGATGGAGCAAAAGCAAGAGCAAGAGATTCATGCTACGGTGAGCATTAATAATGTTCAGTACGAAGTAATTAAAAACTTTCGTGACGGTTTTAGTGAAGAAGCATTTAAAGAGCGCTATGCAGAAATTTTAAATAAATATGATTATATCGTTGGAGACTGGGGATATGAGCAACTTAGACTGCGAGGATTCTTTGATGATAGTAACCAACGTGCGACATATGATACGAAAATTAGTACGTTAACGGAGTATTTATACGAGTACTGTAACTTCGGTTGTGCACACTTCGTATTACGAAAAGTGAAGAAATAAAAAAATCCTCTTACAATTGTAAGAGGATTTTTTACATATTCTCGCTTATAAACAAATCGAGATATGATCGCCTTCAGAAAGTATTGCATTTGGTTTCATTTGTTGTCCATTTAATTGAATATCCCCATTTTTAATTTTATCCACAATGCGTGTACGGCTCCAGTCGGAAATATATGTGGATAAGGCTTTATCAATGCGGTGGGAACCGAAAACGATATCTAATACGATCGTGATTTCAGCTACGCCACTTTCTTTATGTTGCGTAATAGAAATAGTAGTACTTGTTTCTGTTTGATCTTGCTGAGTCATATCGATCGTTTCAACGTGATCAGTAAATGATTTATAAATACGCAGTTTTTGATTCCACGTATGATCTTTCGAACATTTATAAATGGCAAAGCGGTATATGTTTTTTCCATTGGCGTTATGCCTACGAATATTCGTATCAGTAAATAGGGTAGTACGTCCGCAATTTTTACAATATTTTTCGATTGTGTGTTGCTGATTTTCATATAAACTCCAAGAAAGTTGTACTTTCTGCATTTTCCTTCACCTCTTATAGTAGTGGCAAAGAAACGTAATACAGCTATTTGGATGTCTTGTAGTATGAAGACATGAGAAAAAGACAAAAATAAAAGGAGGTTCCCCAAAGAGGAACCTCCGTAAACATCATACTACAGATGCAATACGTTCCTTTGTAATGGGAATGGGCAGACTACTCCCTTGAAAAAGCGTGGTGCTTTTTTGAGAGTAATGCTATCCAATTGCTGGTCCATTACAAAGTAAATGTTGGCATACGTAGATAACGTCCTTTCTATCCAAATAGATTTATTCTTCATTATAACATATAATACTGAAAATTCTAAATAATAAAGGCGAAAAAACACCAGCTAAAATAGCTGGTGCATACGATAAATTATATAAGTTCAAATAAAAATGAGCGTAATTCTTCTGCAATTTCTTCAGTCATAGAAAATGCGTGCTCTAAGTAGCCTGGTTCGTTTAAATCGTCAGCACCGATAATTGCAAATTTATTACTTTGCATATCAAGTACAATTGTTTTACCGTAATGACGATCGGAGTATAAAAGCGCTAAATCGTGACGCTCATTTTCTCCCATAAAGCTAACGAAACGAGTTTTTGTAGCGACAGTGTCGTCGTACAGAAAGAAACGTTCTTCCATACACATGGCTCCTTTATTAAATATCTAAGTTTAAGTGTGGTTTATGATCTAAATGGTGATGTGTTTTAATGAATCGTACTGTTCTTGTTTTGTAACGCATTACGATAGAGTATGTTTCAGCTAAATCTCCGCCAAGGAATTTAACACCGTCTAATAACTCACCAGCAGATACACCAGTTGCTGAGAAGATTGCATCATCCCCAGATACTAAGTCATCTAACATAAGAAGTTGACGAGGGTCTTCTAATCCCATTTCACGACAACGAGCTTCTTCTTCTTCGTTCATTGGAACTAAGCGAGCTTGCATTTCACCTTCAAGGCACTTTAATGCTGCTGCAGAAATAACACCTTCTGGAGCTCCGCCAATACCTACGAATAAGTCGATACCCGTTCCAGGTAGTGCTGTTGCGATTGACGCACCAACATCACCGTCACCAAATAATTTTACGCGTGCACCTTTTGCACGAACACGGTCAATAATATCTTGATGACGTTCACGTTCTTGAACGATAACCGTTAGGTCACGAATCTTTTTATTGTTAGCTTCTGCTACAATTTCAATTGTTTTTTCAATTGGATCATCTAAGCTAATTTTACCAGCTGCTTTTGGACCAACCGCGATTTTTTCCATGTACATATCAGGAGCATGAAGAAGGTTCCCTTTGTCTGCGATTGCAATAACTGCCATTGCATTTGCAAGACCTTTTGCAACGATGTTTGTACCTTCTAATGGATCAACGGCGATGTCTACTTCCGGACCGTTACCTGTTCCTAGTTCTTCACCAATATACAACATCGGTGCTTCATCAAGTTCTCCCTCACCAATTACAACTGTACCTGCCATGTTTACTGAATCGAACATATCACGCATTGCTGTAGTTGCTGCATCATCTGCTTCATTTTTCTTTCCGCGGCCCATCCACTGTGCGGATGCTAAGGCTGCTGCTTCTGTTACACGGACAATTTCTAGTGCGAGTTCACGTTCCAAGATTCCATTCCTCCAATTTCAAAAATCATACAAATATAACTATAACAAATAACGGAGAAAAGGTGAATTCGAAAAATTGTCGATTTTTTCAGAAGAAAGCGTTACAATTAAAATGTAAATGCTTTAATTTCCAGGTAGGTGACATTCATGTATTTTGTAGACAGAAAGAAAATAGAACAAATGCTAGTATGTTTAGAACGAGCAACAAGTACATTTCAAGAGAAAAAGATATATGAAACCGAGTTTGAATTTTACGCATTAGAGCGCATAGCCCATCTTATTATTGATACTGTATTAGATGTAGGAAATGCGATGATCGATGGATTTATTATGCGCGATCCAGGAAGCTATGAAGATATTATTGATATTTTAATGGACGAGCGAGTGATAAGTGAAGAAGATGGCCAAGGGATGAAAGAAATTATCCTTCTTCGAAAAATGCTTACGCAAGATTATATTCAAATGAATCATGATGAATTATATAAGACGATTCAAAAACATATTGCAGTGGTGGAAAAGTACCCAGCAAATATTCGCAGTTATTTAGAAAAGGAATTAGGACCTGTATCTGCATTTGTACCAGAATAATTATGCTTATAAGATCCCCAGAGAATACCTTTTGGGGATCTTATATTGTATGTGAGAAAGAAAAGGGAGAAGGGTGAAGTATGGGGGAAGCACGTACTACGAAAGACGAGATTGTACAATTGTTGAAAGTAAAGGGAGAGCACACAGTAGCTGAACTAGCAGACGTTTTAGAGATTACAGAAATGGCAATCAGAAGACATTTAAGTAATCTTGAGAAAGACGGACTCATTTATTCTAAGATGGTAAGGCAACATGTCGGAAGACCAACTTATTTGTATGGATTAAGTGAAAAGGGAGAAGATACATTCCCGAAAGAGTATAAGCAATTTGCGATTGATATGCTAGAAGATTTAGCTCGAATCGGCGATGAAAAAATACTTCGTTACGTTTTAAAAGAGAGAACGAAGCGAATGGAAGAACAGTTGCAAAAGAGAGTAAGTAATCAAAAGAATTTAGCATATAAAGTGCAAGAGATAGCAGCTATGCAAGAGAAAAATGGTTATATGGTTCAAATAAAGAGAGATGGAGAGAACTCTTTCGTAATTGAAAAACAAAACTGTCCGTTAAAAGAAATTGCAGAGAGATTCCCACAAGTATGTGAAGATGAAAAAGAGATGTATAAGCGTTTATTTACGAACGCAGATGTGAAAACGCTAGCAAACATGTGCGAGGGCGATTGTAGTTGTTCTTACCAAATAAAAGAGAAAAAATGAACGTTATGGGGCGCTTTAAAGTAAAGCGTTTTTTTCTTTGGAAAAAGCGGGTAATATAAGAGTGGTATGATAGGTGAGAACGTTAGCATAGAAGGAGAGACATAATGATGTATAAAGGTTACTTAATTGACTTAGACGGTACGATGTATCGCGGAGAAGAACAAATTGAAGAAGCGAGCGACTTCGTAAAAGCTTTAGGAGAGCGCGGCATTCCTTATTTATTCGTTACGAATAACTCAACGCGTAAACCAGAACAAGTGGCAGAAAAACTTGTTCGTTTCGATATTCCAGCGAAAGCAGAGCAAGTATTCACAACGAGTATGGCGACTGCGAACTTCATTTATGAACGTAAACAAGATGCAACTGTATATATGATTGGTGAAGAAGGCTTACACGATGCACTTGTGGAAAAAGGATTTGAACTTGTGGATGAAAATCCTGATTTCGTTGTTGTTGGTTTAGATCGTGACATCACATATGAAAAGTTAGCAAAAGCGTGTCTTGCTGTGCGTAACGGTGCAACGTTTATTTCCACAAATGGGGACATTGCCATCCCAACTGAGCGCGGGTTATTACCAGGTAACGGTTCATTAACATCGGTTGTAGCAGTATCAACAGGTGTGGATCCAATCTTTATCGGAAAACCAGAATCAATCATTATGGAACAAGCTTTAAAAGTTCTTGGTATAGGAAAAGATGAAGCATTAATGGTTGGGGATAACTATGATACAGACATTTTAGCAGGAGTAAATGCTGGTATGCATACGCTTCTTGTCCACACTGGAGTCACAACTGTGGAGAAGTTAACAGAATACGAAGTTCAACCGACGCAAGTTGTGCATAACTTGACGGAGTGGATTGAGAAGATGTAATGAAATGCAGGTAGCCGGAAGAGGTTACCTGTTTTTTTATGCATAATTGCATATGTACTATAGGTATACGGAATGTAAAATTTAAATGTATTGATATAAGGGAGGAATAAGAATGTACTGGATGTCATGTATTATGCTTGTTTTTACATTATGCGTTTTGTTCTTTGTTCTATGGAAAATATATAAAATAAATGAAATGAAAAAAAGCGCAGGAAAACTTATTGCAATGTATCCTCGGGTGAAAAGACGTTGGATTGCATTACTTGGACCAGCATATTTCATTGGACAATGTATGTATATATATGCTCAGTACGTAAGTGGCGATATTGATACAGTTGAACAGTTTTTTATTCAGCTAGGTATTCATGCTGTAGCAAGTTGTTTTATGACTTTAATAGCTATACATCTTATTAAAAGTGTACAAATATATGAAAAAGGTGTAATAGATGGATTAAACTTTTATTCATATGAAGAATTGAAAGGCTATAAAACATCAACATGGGAAAATCCAAAAGAAAATATATTTTTATATCGCGGGAGAGAAAAAATGAATGACAATGTGAATTTACTTATTAGAAAGGAAGATATGAATGAATTAGAAAGCATTCTTCAAAGATATATTCCGAAATTAATGGTGAAATAAAAAAACTCCGGTTTTAACAACCGGAGTTTTTTATTAGAATGCACGATTCACAACGTCTTTTACTTCTTCAAGATATTGTTTACGCACATCATTATCCACAGAAGGGACACTTGTATAGAATGTATGCTCAAGTGTTTCAATACCTGTAAATTCAAAAATACCAACATCCGCTGTTTTCTTCATTGCATCAAACATACCGCCTGCTGTGTATGCCTCTTTCGTATTGCCCATTGTAGATAATAACAATCCTTTTTTACCGCTTAATAACTTTTCAATGCCGTTTTCACCGTAAGCATAAGCAAATCCATGGCTAAACACACGGTCAACGTATCCTTTTAAAATAGCAGGAAGTCCCGCCCACCACACTGGATAAATGAATGTAATGCTATCAGCCCAAGAGATATGCTCTTGTTCTTCTTTAATATCTTCGGGTGTGTTTCCTTGAGAAAATGAGATGAAATCGGAAGCGCCTAATACTGGATTGAAGTTTAATTCGTATAGATCGCGAACGCGTACTTCATGACCTTTTTCTTCTAATTCACGTTTTACCGTTTCTAAAATCGCATGGTTGAAGCTTTCTGTATTTGGGTGTGCATAAACGATTACATGTTTCATTGTTCTTCCTCCTATTTGTGGATATGTGAATAGCTATTTGTATATCTGTAACTATTATGGTTACTACTTTTATAGAAGTCAAGTAATACATATGTATGTATAAAAAGACGCTCGAAAATCGCCTTTTTATACCCCGCTCATACAAAGTACAAAGAAGACGAATAAAATGATAACAATACCAATGCCAAAGTTAAATACGAGAGTACTATCCATATATGTAGCCTCCTTGTTTGAAAGTAAAAAGCACTCTAGTTAAGAGTGCTTTTTTTATTTTGAATCTACTTTATAACTTTTAGAAAGTGATTCATGCGTGTAATGATTTACATTATTTTATGTATTTATACTTTGAAATGAGTAAGTCCTTGTTGGATATAGAAAAAAAGACACTCGTTCGAGTGTCTTTTAAGATGACAAAATGTGCCAATTGCTTGAGGTTGATAAGACGCTAATTTCCGTGTTAACGCCTTTTCTTTAATCAAGAAGTGTAGCAACAGCGATTCAAATAAATTGTACCATCTGTTTAATCGCGGTGCGTATGCAATTGTGCATATTATGATCATGAGGTAGGTAATGAACTGTGAATAATTTGAAGTGATTTATTTACGATTTCTTCTGCGGCATATATGCCGATTGCGTCTGTTTTTAAAATATGGGGTTGTAAGTTATCATGCATTGCCCCTAACTCACCATGAAGTGGTGCGAAGGCATGGTTCGCCTTTTCAAGCATGCATAAATCAAGTAAAGAATCCCCAGCTGTAATAATCGTATCTATTTGCAAAATTTCTTTTATATATTGCACGGCGTCCCATTTATTAATTGGTTTTGGTACAAAGTATAGCTTTCTACCTTGAAGTGAATGATTCCAGCCTTGTTTGTCTAACCAGGAAGTGAAGGATGATAATTCATCATAAGGAATGTTCTCCCGTTTAATAATGCAATAATGGAATAGATCATCAGCTGTTTTTTGTGATATAACCCAATCTTTATGAGCTATTTGTCCAAATTCCTTTAGTATGTCGTTTCTCTCTATACATTCAACCGATAGTCTTTCTTTTACTGTCCTGTTCCAAGTACCATCTTGTTTACCGTTATGAAGGATATTGCCGCCGTTACTTGTAATGGCGTATTCGGGAATGATTTCGTTTTGGAATAAAGTAATACGCTGAAACTGCTCAATAGTTCTTGTTGTAACTGGGATGAAATGTGAGTGCAGTTGTAATTTTTTTAGTAGTGAAATGGTTTTATGTGATATGAAAGAAATTTCTTTTCCATCTAAAGTTTCAATGAGTTGAATTGATTCATCTTCTATAGGGACACGAAACGATTTCCGGGAATAAATAAGCGTTTGATCAAGATCACTGGCGAAAATCATATTGTTTCCTTCCTAAGAAGCTTAATGAGCCCGCAACATGAATAAGCCATATTCTCATAGGTTTCAATTGGGACATTCTTTTCTTTAGCGAGAAGTAAAATATGCTTTAAATCGGGATTGTTTTGCTTACGTATTAAAATTTTCCACGGTATTCTCCGGAGTAATACACGAGTTGTTTCACCGACTCCTGGTTTAATTAAGTTAATATCGTCAATTTCAAAGTGATTTTGGATAGACTGTATATCTTTTAATCCTTGCCAAGAGGGATCAGTGTAAGTTGAAGTAATATAACGTAATTGATTATCTATATGAGAATGAACAGAAGGGAATAAATCTGTTACCTCATCAACGAAGAAATTTGATAAGTCTTCTTGCTCTAGCTCTTTATAATATTTAACACCATGAAAATCATTTGGACCGATATAGGTGTCATTTAGTACAGTGCGGCTAATTAGTCCAGAGACTGTTGCATTTAAGCAAGCGCTAGGAATAAGAAAATCTTCACGTGTACCGTAAATTGAAGTACAGTAACCGGGATCAGCAAGCACAGCCATACAATGAGAAATGTGTGTATTATTTCGTTCGTTAAATGTGTGTACTGCATATTCTAATTCTTTTTTTATTGCACCTTTTCCAGTCCACCCATCAATGAATTGAATTGTTTCTTTAGGGTGATGTTCCAAAATATAATGGAGTGCATTTTCATCAATACCGCGTCCGCGAACAATAGAAATACAATAGTGAGGTACATCAAGGTTGTATTGATAGCGTATGTAGCGTTTGATAAGAATGCCAATAGGTGTACCAGCACGAGCTAATGAAACGAGGACAAGGTTAGTTCCTTTAGTTTGTATAATCTGTTCGGCGACAACTCCAACAGCGATGGCTAGTTTGTGTTTGTATTGTTGCAGGGAAGAAAAGAATAAATCCATATACGCTTTAGATGGTTTATATTCCATTGGTAACATTTCGGAATAATGTGTGCCAGCTTGAATTGCTTGTTCTCTAGTTTCCGTGGAACTTTCTTTCATTAAATTACTAATATCTTTTAATAGAAAAATAGCATCATTTGGATTGTAACTACTAATATGAGAATTTACTTTTACCATAATTATCAACCTTCCTTTTCTATGCCATTTGAAAATGAGACGATATGAATAAAAGGAATAACTGTTTGTAACTGCTGTAGAAGAGGAAACAGGGCTTCTTCTCCTAAATCACGCTCAATAAAAACAAATACTTCATCGTAATCATGAGGTGAAATATTATAAAAGTAATTTGTAATAGTAGAATCTTCAGGACTTGGATATGAGAAATGATTATGAATGGCATAGTTCACATCATTTGAAACAGGATGGATAGGGCTTCTTGTTGTAGATTGATATAAAATATTTTCACCCATTTCAGCAGCAATTTTCATTGGGATATACATAAATTCACCCGTTCCGAGACAGAGTGTTCGTTTTCCAATTCTTTCTCTTTTTAAAGCTTTTCCTGCTTCTTGAGCGAAAGAATGAATGTGCTTTTGTTCATATGCTGAAATGCTAAATCGCCCAGTATATTTTATATAATTTGATGTATAGGGTGATTTTGGGCAGGTAAGGGTATGCTTTTTGAAATCAGGTTTTGTTTCTTTAATTTGAATATCTGTTTTTGCAATATTTAATGGTTGGCCAGTTGTATGAATACTGCCTTCTAATAAAGAAATAACATGAATCTTAATTTGAAGTTCTTCTTCTAATTGTTTAAATTGTTTTCTATTAGTATGAGAACGCCAGTCTAATAAAGAAGCAATTATATATTCTTCTCGTGGGAATTTATTTTGAATAGATCTAATAATATTTAATGCTGTTTTTCCTGTTGTCATCTCATCATCTACGAGAACAATTGGATTGTTGTTTTGAAAAAAGCTTTCATCTACATAACAACGGTGCGATGTTGCATGAGAATGTTCTTCCTCAAATGTAATGACAGATTCTAGGTGGGGTATCGATTCCCTAGTTGTATGCACATACTTTGCATTTTGAAAGCATTGAAACATAGAATGACCAAGTGCTGTCGCTGTTTCAGCGAATCCGATGAACAAAACTTCTTCTTGCAGAGGATATTGATAACGAAATACTTCCTCTGGGATTTCATCAATTTCTAATGAAATGAGATTTAAAATTTCTTTTTGAAATGGATGAGAAATATTATGTAGTATTTCCATATATCTTGCAGCGAGAGCAACTCCACTTGATAGGGAGACTGCAGGTTTAATAGGAAGATGCTTTCCAAGGATTGTACTCACAAATAAAAAACTACGTTTCTTATTTATTCTCGCAGCCATTTGAAAAAGCTTGTCTAGCGCTAAATTATATGGATTATCACGTACTTCTACATGAACTTGTATATTATTTAAAACGTTATACGTGTTGCTTTGCGTTTGTAATAAGGAGATCGGTGAATTGTTTGTTTTCATGTAGCACCCCGTAAATATTAGATTTTAAAATGGTTTTGCGAGCCCAGTCATAATGAGGTTTTACTTCATTCATTTTGTTAGAAAAGCTGCTTTTTAGCACTCCATTATACGTATCTGCATTTTGTAAAATTGATCTCGCATCTAAATAATCTTCCATTGTGACAATATGCATTGCCTGTACAACTTTAATATGAGATGGGTGAATAACTGTCTTACCGATTAATCCATTTGCATGGTCGAGTGATACCTCTTGGATGAGCCCTTCTTCATAATCATTAGAAAAATATTCCCATACACATCCTGAAATAATATATTCATTTGTTGCCCTTGAGAAAACGTTAATAATGTCCGAAATACAATCACGAACAACAGTAATATGATAGATAGGTGTGTATTTATTACGCCGAATACTAAATATACTTGAAAAATCAGTAGCACCAATACGTACATTTAAGATGTAATCGTGATAAGAATCTAGTAAATCCTTTATTTGTAATAATGATTCTGCCCGTGTTTCCTTATACATAATTTCGGGGGATTCTAAAATCGGCATGCCATATAGCGATAATGAGTATACCTCGTTTATATATGCAAGCTGATCGATATAAGTCTTTCCGTTAATCGGTGTGAATTTTGGAAAGACAAAACCACATAAACAATGAACAGCACTACCTAATTCAGTAACAATTGTCTTCAGTTGACTTGGCTGTCGAACTCTAATAAAAAGAAGCGGGATGTCTGCTTGATTTAGTATGTTGGCACTGACTAAGTTAGCGATTTGCTGTATTTGAACGACGATGTTTTGCTCTGCAAGTTTTACTTCCTCATCGCTGATAGCGTCCTCTAGACAAAGAATAATTGAGGTAGCATCCACATGTTTCTTTCTAATTATATCTTCCACAATCGTTTCTTTCGTGCCAGGAGTATATAGTGTGGCGCCTAGTGCGTAAGCTAGTTGTTCTTTCCCTATATTTTTTGAAAAACTAAGAGGTTCTTTATAGAAAAAATTTTGCCGTTCTTCTAAGGAGAGGTAAGAAAAGTAATTCACATTGTCACCACCTTATTCGTAATGATTCTGTTTAATCGTAACATAATAAGAAAAATCTTCCATAAAAATGAAGCGATAAATTAAAAAAATATATTGAGAAAGATGAATTATAAGATGAATATCGAATATTGTTAATAGAAATATAATAGGAGGAAAGAGAATATGGATATACATAAGTTAACAGAGGAAGAAGCAAATGAGATAAATACGTGGACGTACGAGGAACCATATAGTTTATATAGTTTTTCAGGCGAGAAAGAAGTAATAGAAGAGCTATTAGATGGAACGTATTATGGCTGTTGTGATGATCAAGGAGAGTTCATCGGCTATTTTTGTTTTGGAGAAAATGCACAAGTACCAGGTGGCAGAGATGCTAATTTATATGGTGGAGAAGAAGCGATTGATATCGGACTTGGTATGAAGCCGGCGTTAACTGGGAAAGGAATGGGGAAAGAATTTTTCCAAGCTGGAATAGCGTTTGCCACGAAAGAGTTTAACGCAAACATGTTTCGATTAAGTGTAGCAACATTTAATACAAGAGCGATTACGTTATATAAAAATATCGGATTTAAGCAAGGGCTTATTTTTTTGAGCCGCGGAAGAGAATTTATGCTTATGGAATACGAAAGACCGTCAGCATGAAACTGACGGCCTAGAAAACATTATTATTCTGAGTGCTCAGCTCGGTGCGCTAAACGACTTGATGCAGCGGCAGCGATTCCGCCAACGATATCATCAAGGAACGTGTGCACCTTTCCAGTTGATTTATCATTTAAGTATTCTAAAATACCAGGTTTTAATTTATCAATATATCCAAAGTTTGTGAAACCGATAGAGCCGTACACGTTCACGATAGAAAGTGCGATAACTTCATCAATTCCGTATAAGCCTTCATCACGTTTTACAATATCTTGTAACGGTTCACTTAGCATTCCCTTTTCAGCAAGGACATCAAGTTCGATACCTGTAATCAGTGCGTTTTGTACTTCACGTTTTGATAGTACACGTTCTACATTGTAACGGCATTCTGACATCTCTAAATTTGGATGGTATTTTTTTTGAAGAAAATGAACAAGTTCAGCAATATCGTCAATTGTTACACCGCGTTCTTGTAATAGTTGTAATGCTCTTTCTTGTAGTTGATTTGATTCTTTCATGTTTATCACCTTTTTTTCTTTTTAGTATTTGTATACGTTTCGTTGCTTTATCATGTGCATAGGAATGAAAGGCGAGCACAAGCTCATATATATAAAGAAAAACCATAGGTGGCGACTGCGATGATTCAGCATATTTATGAGCATTATCACATGCATGTTAAAGAATTAATCCCCCTTGGCCCCTATAAAAGCTTTTGGATTCGCAACAAAATTTATGTACTTGTTCCAATTGGAGAAATGGAGGAAGAAGTACTTGTAGAGATGAAAAAGCTCAGTGATTATATGAACCAGCAAGGGGATATAACTGTAGCGACTTTCGTTCCGACTATACACGGCTACTATGTAAGTGAGATAGAAGAACAAAATTATTGCTTATTAAAAGGTATGCGCACGTTAGAACGACATGCTATGTCATTAGGAAATGAACTTTCTATATTCCATAAACGAGGTGCATTCTTTCCAGAAGAAATCGAGCAATTAAGCCGCATTGGTGAATGGAAAGCGTTATGGGAAAAGAGACTCGATCAGTTAGAAAAGTTTTGGCAATCGCAAGTGATGAACCACCCTACAGACGTATTCGATCAATTGTTTATTGAATCCTTCCCGTATTACTTAGGAGTTGCAGAAAATGCCATTCAATATGTTGTTGATACAGAAATGGATGATACGCCGCAACTAACGGATGCAGCGACAATTTGCCAAGAACGATTCACACCTTTATTATGGCATCAAACGAAGCGTCTCAAACTCCCTTTTGATTGGGTGTATGATCACCCAACTCGAGATATAGCAGAATGGATTCGCTATATGATGATTGAAAAAAAGAAAGACTGGGATCAAACAATCGTTCAATTTGTTACAGATTATGAACGAAATTACTCGCTGTCCTCATTTGGTTGGCGCTTATTATTTGCAAGGCTCCTGTTCCCGCTTCACTATTTTGAAACGGTCGAACGATATTACCAAACTGGAAACGAAGAACAAAAAAGCATATATAGAGATCGCTTAGAAGCCATTTTACACGATGTGAACCGCTCAGAGCAATTTATGAAGCATTTTTATGGCTCACTTCGTTTACCAGTAGATAAGCTCGGGATTAGAAAATTAGATTGGCTATCTTAAAAATATAAAAAAGAGACCGAGTGAGGTCTCTTTTTTATATACCACAATTTTATGTAATACATTATGCCCCTACCTGCTGATCTGTACATATATTTAAAACGAATTGATGCCTTTCGAGCTTTTCATTTACTTTACCCAATAATTCTTGCTGGATTTCTTTAAATAAAAATTGATAGCTTGTATTCCATGTTGGTATAACGGATGAAAGGCCTAATAAATACTCTTTTTTCTTTTCTAGTTCTTGAATTGTTACAAAAGTGTTCCCCATTTTTGGCATCTGTCGTCCCCCTATGTTTTTTTACTGTATATGTGTGAACGATTCACTATATAGTATTAATTATCGCATTTTTTGAGAGGGATTTCCAATTTTGTTTTATGATGTTAACGGATAAATGTGATTTGAATAAAAAAAGGAGACCAAATTTGGTCTCCTTTTAGAAGGCGATTCTGAACGAGCCGCTTCTGCTTTTAATTAATATCTAGCTCCAGCGGCTAAAATGTTCGGTGGCTTCGCTTCTTCCGTCGAGGCAAAAAGCGCCTCTATGTCAGAAGCTCCATCCCCCTCACATTTTGAGCGAGCCGCTTCCGCTTTTAGATTAAAATACTTGTTCTACTTCGATAACGCCTGGTACTTCTTCAAGTAACGCGCGCTCGATACCAGCTTTTAGTGTGATTGTAGAACTTGGGCAGCTTCCGCATGCACCCATAAGGCGTAGTTTTACGATACCTTCTTCAATGTCTACTAATTCAACGTCTCCGCCATCGCGAAGTAAGAATGGACGTAATTTATCTAATACTTCTAATACTTGTTCTTGCATATGTGGGTTTTCCATTTTTATCGACTCCTTTCATCAGTTTTATTATAATCAAGATAGAGGGGAAAATCTATTTTTTCTCTTCTTGTTTTATTGTCGAAATATTGTATCGTGTTTTTTCAGTATAGGGGTATGGAATAAGTTTGTAAAATGATGTGCTTATGTAATAAGACATCTGAATATACTGTTGGGACAAGAAGTGGGGGAGAAGAAATGGTTAATGTTCAAGTGTATGGGACGAAAGTAATTTGTGCGAGCTGCGTCGGAATGCCATCTTCAACAGAAACGTTTGAATGGTTACAAGCGGCAATTGGTCGTAAATATGAAGGACAAGAAAATAAATTTAATTTCGAGTATATTGATTTCCAAGAAGAACAAGAAGATGCAGATAAAAAAGCATTCGCAGAGCGCGTAGTGGAAGAAGATTTATTTTATCCGGTCGTTCTTGTAAATGGAGAAATTGTTGGAGAAGGAAATCCTCGTTTGAAGGATGTTTATGAAGAAATCGAGAAATATTTATAAAACAAGAAGTCTTTGCGAATTTGCAAAGGCTTTTTTTATTGGAGGGATAGATATGAAAAATGGAGTGAAGCATGCGTTACCAACGGAAGTACAACAGTTAATGGAGCGGTACACAGTAGAATTAAAAGAAATTTTTTTAGATGAAAAAATAGTAGGGGTATATATTTACGGCTCCATCGCACTTGGTGCATTTTATGCAGAAACGAGCGATGTTGATTTTGTTACAGTAATAAGTGATTCCGTGAATGAAGCTGAAAAACAGCAGCTTGTGGAACTACATAAGAAACTTAGTGATAATACGCTAGGTAAAAGAATGGACGGTATGTATATTCCGCTTGCTGACTTAGGGAAATACAATGATGAAATGAACGAGTACGTGTATTGTGCAGATGGTAAAGCTAATGTTGGTCATTGGGACATTAATGCGGTCACATGGTGGACGTTGAAAAATCAAGGCATTACAGTTACAGGAAAAGAAGCAGAAGATCTTCCGCTGCAAATACAATGGAATGATGTAGTAAATACGATGAAATACAACGTAGAACAGTACTGGAGTGAAAAGGTGAAGAAGCCATATTTATTTTTTATAGAAGAGTGGGTAGAATCAGCTGTCGTTACGATGGGACGCATTTTATATACACTAGATTATAAAACAATCGTTTCAAAAGATAGAGGATTGCAATACTTGTCAGAACGTTCAGCGGAAGAATGGGAGCTCTTATTAAAAGAAGTAGCGAGAATACGGCACAATCCAAAAGAAAAGCGAATGCTCTCAAGGTGGAGAAGAGCAGATATGACGAAGAGGTACTTACTGCATTTAATTGAGACGTGTAGAGAGAAATGGTAGGGAAGAAAATGGACAATACAGTGGGGTGTATTGTCTTTTTTTATGTTGGATTTGGTATATAATGGTTTAAAAGGTTTAATTATACTGGAGGGGATAGGATGAATATAGAATTAGCTACATATGAAGAAAAGAATGAACAAATGAGTATGCGCCAAGTAATTAGCATTCTATTAATTATTTTTGGGGCCATGCATGGAATTGGTTTTTTGAACCTTTTATATGATTCTTCCTTATATCCATGGTATGTAGATCATCTTATTCCACCTTTCACGTTTTGTATGATTATCGTAATGTATGCACCGGCAAGAAATTGCTGCTTACATTTAATAAAATCATTACAATTCAATAATTTTAAACATTATGTAACGATAGTAATGACAGCGATTGTAATGCTTATATATCTTGCAATATTAAATTTAGTTTTACCACATGGGATTGGTGTGGACGAGTCTAGTATAGTAATAAAGCCTACTAAAAATGAAATCATTTTATATGTAGTTGTGCTCACCATTTTTGCACCGATTTGGGAAGAACTTTTATTTCGGGGGATGTTTTTTACGAAATTATCCCAGCGCTTTTCTGCACTTACTAGTGCCATTATAAGTGCTTTCATATTTACTTTTGGCCATCCCCTTACAGTAGGTAGTATTTTATATATTTTTGGTATGGGTATATGTTTAGCATACACATATAAGAAAACGAAGAATTTACTCGTTCCAATTGGGATTCATTTATTAAATAATTCGTTTTATTTATTAGTAAATTTTCAACTATAAAAAGACGCCTTTTAAAAAGGAAGTCTTTTTTATTTTGTAGTAGATAGAAAAGTATTTACAAGTATTGTGTAGAGGAAAGATAATAGAAAAAAATATGCGCATGGGGGAAGATGATGAGTAAATATAAATTACATATAGATAAAGAACAACTATGGAAAGGCTGCGTTTTAAATTCGATTGCCCATGCAATTAATGTAGCGCATTGTCCAGATTTCTCACATGAAAGTTCATGGGATGGATTTAACTATAGTATGCAAGATAGCCAAGGCGGACAAGGGACAATTACGTTTCATCCGAATTACACGATTGTATGTCTTCAAGATGTGAATAGCGAGAGAATTGATGAGTGGATTGATGCGAAAAATTATTTTGAAGGGGCACCTTCGGAAGTAATAGATATTGCGAAAGAAGAAGCACTTCAATACGTATTAGAAGAAGTAGAAGGCGAAACAGTTCCTTTTATTACAACTGCATTTTGGATTGAGGATAGTGGTGCGTATTCAATTGATTCATTTGAAGAGATGGAAGAGCACGGCGGATTCTTATTAGAAATTCCATTAATTGATACAGAATCAGCAATAGAAAGACTGGAAGAAGAGTATGAACTGACAGAGGAACAAATAGAGCTTTTACAACTCGTGTATAAGAAAAAAATCCAAAGTCCAAATGAGGAAATTAAGTTGTCTAAAGAAGAAATAGCAATGATTGGAACGGAAGATAGCGAAGGATTGGAAGTTAGTAAGGACTCATTTGAAGAAATGAATATTACTTGGGAGTTGTAGGGGGATAACATGTTTCCGATTGGTGATCAGCCGAAGATTATGAAAGACTTAGCAAGTATAGCTGGTGATTTAGAAGAAGTAGCGATTGAGGGGAAAACAAAAAATATAGAACGACTAGCATCTTTGAAAGTTAAAAAGTTATGGATGTTCACAGTAAATCAAAAGCAGTTTGATCATATTCTTACGTATGTTTGTCCCGATATATTATACGTTTACGAAATGAGGGTCGAGGATTTAAGTAGCCTTCAGAAATTGTCTAATTTACAACAGTTGTATATGTGCTGGAATACAAAAGCGAAGACGTTATGGGATATTGATTATAATAAAAAACTCAAATCCTTACTAATTGATGATTTTTCTAAGTTAGAAGATTTAAGTGCTTTAAGTAAGTGCACACAACTTAATACCTTCTATATGGGTGGTGGAATAAATACAGCGATGAAAGTACAAACTTTAAAACCACTCGCTGAATTACAGCAGTTGCAAAAGCTTACTTTGATGAATTTAAAGGTTAAAGATGATTCATTAGAACCGTTAATGCAATTGAAAAATTTAAAGGAGTTAAGCTTATCTAATCAATTTAAAGTGGAAGAGTATGCAAAACTCTCTGTAGCATTGCCATATACGGTATGTGAGTCTTTTAAACCTTACGTATATATGAACGATGCAATAGATGGGAAAAATATAATGGTGACTGGGAGAAGAAGGCCAGTCCTTAATTCAAAAACGGATACTGTGAAGATGCAAAAGTATGAAGAACGATTTAAAAAGTTACAAGAAGAATATAAAGCACTAGTAGAAAGCACAATGTGAAATTACATTGCACTTTTTACTAGTTTTTTCATATACATATCAACTTCATGAAAGAATATGGGCTCTTTTTCCTCGGTATTCAGATGCACGGCGCAATGTAAATATTGCTGTAAGTAGCGAGTAGCTTGTTCGTACTGTTTTAATTTGTAGAAAGAAAAACAGGTAAGAAGTAGAAACGCTTTTTCTTCTAATATTGGAACGACAGCTAGTACGGGAGTAATGGAATGTATATTTATTTCCACTAAATTTTTATAAGATGCCCACGTTTGAAACCAGTCGAAAATAGTAGAAAGGTAATTCGGAATTTCGATAGTTTCATGTGAAACATTATGCAATAACTGGTTCTGTTTGATATGCATAGGCTCTATTCTCGTTTGTAGAATGCAATCGAATATTGAAATGTTCTCTTTTATTTGTAATTGGTTCGTAATAAGCTGCGGGAGACCGATAGGGTGGACTCCTATATTTATATAAAAGTCATCTCCAAACTGGCTTTTTTGTATGTTAATGAGCTTATAAAATCCGTTTTCAGCTTTGAAAAATGTATGTCTTTTTTTCTTAAAGCCGAGTGATTTTAAAGTGGCGTGTAAATTTGTAATAAAATCTTGCTCCTTTTTAGAGCCAGGCTTACTCTTCGTCATATTCATACGTAGTTAAGTTTTGTAAGAAACTTTCAAAGTTAGGTGCTAATTCAATAATTTCCTCAAACTCATTATCGATAAATATAACTGGAGGATTTTCAGCTACATTTCGATAGTCTAATGCAATCCATGTATGTCCATCACCAGATAAAAGTACGATATTCTCAGGCATTTCCCATTCTCGAATTAAATAGCAGCTCTCTAAAATACTAGATTCATTTTCATCAAAAGAAATACCATATAAACCAGATACATTAACGTGATCGTCTGCCCAAGGATTTGGCTTTGAAGTAGGGTGAACATCGAGACGAAGAGTTCCCCCATTTTGTTCTTTTAGAAGGGTTATATATGATTCTGGAAGCTTTACGTTCAGTACTTCTTCTGCTTTTTTGATTAGTTCATCGTTAATGGGTGCTAGTTTTAAATAGTCATCGTCTGCCCAAATTGTACTCTTCATATTCGGTTACCTCAAATAATAGTTTTAAGAATCTTATGTCATATATTATAGTTAGTTTAGATAACACGCAATAGAGGGAGGGACGGAGTATGGATGTGTATGAATACCTCGATCACGTAAATTCTAAAGAAGATTTATTAAAATTTCTTGTATACCTCCAAAAGGATTTTAAAGTGAATAAAGATGAATGGGAGAATGTAGAGGTAGAGACTTATTTAGAGGCATTAAATAGTTGGTTAGGTTCTTGTGAATCGGTTTATATAAATCAAGGAGAGAAGTTTCCAGAAAATATTTCATGGAAGTTTATTGCTCAAATGTTACTTGCGGCAGCTCATTATGAATAAAATTAGATTTTTAAAAGATAGAATGGAGAAGATATCATGATTAATCATAATAAAATTAAACAACTTTTAGCACATGTAGATCGTGCTGAGGATAATGAAATTGAGCTAGAGTATGAATCTGAACCTATGACGATAGAATTGTTTAATAGTGAAGAAATAGAAGAAGGGCAACTTGGTTATAGTTTTGATGAAGAAGGAGATTGGAAAGAAGGATGGATTGTAATAGGGATAGATTCATATCTTGGAGACCCGATTTTTGTAGATAGTAATGATGAGAACTGTCCAGTTTATACAGCTATGCACGGTGAGGGAGAATGGGAGCCGGAATGTATAGCGGAGCGTATAGAAGATATTATTGAGAAAGTGAAGGGGAATGTGCGAGAAATAAAATAGTATTTCAATGTGATTAAGAGGGAGGAAATGTAGTATATATTTACTAAAAAAGATGTATAAAAATGATTTTGATGCATCCTTTTTAGTGAATATATAAAATAATTAACTTAGTGTATTAAAGATATGATACATGATTATTTTAATATATTTAAAAGTAAAATGAAATAAGAAACGGATAATTGTCGGAATATATTCGATTTCCGTTCATTTTTATGAAATATGTGTACTTTTTGTTAGATTCCTTCATTTTGTCCATATACAATAAATGTATATAGAAATAAGAAAAGGATGAGGTACGTGAAGGACACTGTTTTACAAGAAACGATTTCTCCACAAGAATTACATAAAGTTGTTCAAAAGAATACAGCTTATTATGATTTTAAGTGGGGTAAAGTAGAAAACCCTGCGCAAGGGAATACATGGAATTGGGTAGCCTTTTTCTTCCCAACCTTTTGGTTAGCTTATCGCAAAATGTATAAGTTATTTATTATATTTGCGTTATTGGCTATACCTAGTATAGTTATAACCCCTTTTATAGATATTCCAGAGGGGATTTATGTAACATTTAGTTTAGCTCTTCAATTAGGAATGATGATATTTACTGGATGGCAAGGAAACCGTTTATATTATAAGCAGGCTGTTCGTGTTTTTCGTAAGGGAGAAGATGCGTCTGATCATGAGAAGGCGTATTTCTTACAATCTAAGGGTGGCGCTAGTGTAGCTGGTATGATTGGTTTACAAGTTATAGTCGGGATTGTGTTTGGCGGAGCTATGCTCGGACTTTCTCTTTTACCAACTGAGCCGAATATTAAAAACGTTGTTCGTTCAACTGGTGAAGGGGTTACTTTAGAGATTATGACTGATAATCCAAACTGGAAGTTTGTGAAGAAAGAAAAAGATTATGATGTAGTAGAGTTTACTGGTTATGATTATACAGAGAAGAAAAACGTGAAAATTAAATTTGCTGTTTATTTCGATGAAGATTATTTCGAGTGGCAAGAGGTATATGAAAATAATAAGAAGTTAAGTGAAGAAGAAGTAGAAGAATATCAAATTTATATTGAAGAAAATAATTGGGGTTTCTAGAGGGAACTCGTTCATTTTGAAAAGAAGAATCTTGTGAAGGTTCTTCTTTTATTTATTAGGGGGAGAGAAATGATTTCAGCATTAATAGAAGCTCTAATAGGATCTATTAGTTTAAGTACGGGTTTACACACGAAAAAGATTGATGCTAACATACTTTACTTGCAGCAGTATGAATGGTTTCGAATGATATATGAAGACGAGAAGTATCGAAAGTTATTTATTACGAACTACAAAGTTCGCTCATATTTACAAAGTAAGTTAAGAGTTCGATTGCTCGTAAAAAATAAAAATGCACAACGAAGATTTTTAAAATTAGTAGAAGAACAAATAGAAAAAAAGCATACGAATTGAAATTTTGTAAAATACAATAAAAAATGAGAATTTGAGGTAGGCTTGTCAATAACGTGAGACTATGGCACTATAAAGAAATGCTATACAAATTTTATTTATCGAGATGTAAACATCAATTTTGATTTTTACGTATAAATAATGAACGGAGGAAATGAATTTATGGCTACTTTACCAAATTGTCCAAAATGTAATTCAGAATATACGTATGAGGATGGTGTTCTTTTCGTATGTCCAGAATGTGCTCATGAGTGGGGCCAAGACGCAGAAGCTGAAAATAATGATGGTGCAAAAGTTGTAAAAGATGCGAACGGAAACGTTCTTCAAGATGGCGATGCAGTTACTGTTATTAAAGACTTAAAAGTAAAAGGAACTTCTTCAGTTGTGAAGATCGGTACGAAAGTAAAAAGTATCCGTCTAGTTGATGGCGATCACGATATCGATTGCAAAATCGACGGTTTCGGAGCTATGAAGTTAAAATCACAGTTCGTTAAGAAGGCGTAAGACAATAAAAAGAGGAGGCGAATAGCCTCCTCTTTTTATTATGTCACTTTTTGTCGGTAAATCGATATTTCGTACAAAATCGTTGATATATTCTGAGTTATGATAGATATATTTGAAAAATCGTTGATATATTGCAAGTTATGATAGATATATTGAAAAAATCGTTAATATAATTTCATTCATCGTGAACTACGCAAGATTCACCGTGCATCATAGTCAATTTCTTTCAACTGACATCGTTTAGTAAAGAATGTTTTATATCCAAGCTGTAAAAAGATAATGACAGCAAAGGCAGTACTTCCAGAAATACCGAGTATGATAGCGATTTGATATTGAATGGCTGTGAATGGTGATACACCGGATAATATTTGACCAGTCATCATGCCTGGTAAGCTTATAATCCCCATTCCGACCATAGAATTAATTGTTGGTAAAATAGCAGAATCAAAAGCGTCTCGAATGAGCGGAGCAGCAGCTTCTTTCGGTGTTGCTCCGAGCATAAGTGCACCTTCAATTTGACCTCTTTGCGACTTCATATTGTTTAAGAACGTATTCGCGCCGAGAGAAACACCAGTCATGGCATTCCCAACTAACATTCCTGTAATAGGGACGATATATTGCGGAGCATACCAAGGGTCATGACCGATAATAACGAAGATAAATAGTAGAAGTGGCCCAATTGATCCGGCGACCATGGAAAGGGCGGCTACTCGTTTTAATTCTTTAGACATCGGGATGTTAACTCGTTTATAAATATTAAAAATTGCAAAGGTAGTAATAGAAGTAATGAGAGCAATTGTATAAAATGGATTACTGTTTTCAAATACGTATGTAAGGACATATGCAACAAGTACGAGCTGAATGGTCATACGGAATGTTGCGAGCGCGATTTGTTTTTCGCGAGGTATTCCTTTTAATTTTACAAGTCCAATTAAAATAAGAATAAAAATATAGGCAGCTGCAAGTTGCCAAATTTGGAGTTCAATAACGCCCTTCAACAGAGAGCACTTCCTTTCTAGTTGCACCGTTTGCTTTACTAATCTCAATAATGTCGTCTGCAATTTCTTCTGGAAGTTGTTGTGAGTGTGTGATGAAGATAATTGTTTTTTTCTTTTTTCGTGCTAGTTCAGTAAATTGTTTCATAACGCGGCGTTCTGTATCACTGTCTAATGCTGAAGTTGGTTCATCTAATAAATAGACAGGCGGATCCATAAGTACGATACGTGCAAAGGCAAGTCTTTGTTTTTCACCGCCGGATAATGAGGAGGCGCTATCTTCTAATTGCTTGTCTAAGCTAACGGTTTGTAGTGCGCTCCGCAGGGCATCATCATTTGGAAATGGTTTTTCAGAAAGACGAAGTCCCATTAATAGATTTTCTTTAACGGTTCCATCAAAAAGAGGTGGAGTTTGCCCAAGCATAACTACGTCACGACGTAATTGAATAGGCGGATAATCAGAAATTAACTTTCCGTTATATTCAATTGTGCCGGATGTTGGAGATTGTAAATCGTTTAACATGCGAAGCAATGTGCTTTTTCCGCTTCCGCTTTCACCGATAATGCAAGTGATCTTTTCTTTTTGAATCTGTAAATAAGGAATGTGTAGTATATCTTTATATATAACGTCTTTTAATATAAACATAAATCGCTCCTTTCTGATTCTAGTTATATCGTATCAAAAAAGAGGGGGAAATGGTTATAACGAACAACGTTTTTTCTGCGTCTTGAGTTTTATTAATAAGTTAAGTAAACGATCTAATTCTTGGCTGAAAGAAATCACTTTATCATGAGTGAATCCGTATCGTTCAACGAGATAGATTAACTCTTTCTTTTTCGCTTCTATTCGATTGTTTAGTTTCGATAAGTTCATAAGTGGAATGTAATGCCTCCTACAAAAGTATTTATAACATAAAAAATAAGACCGAATGAATTCGGTCTTCAAGGAAATAATAAAACAACTTACAAATAGCATACACTGTTTATCAATAGTTTTTAATATAAAAATGAAAAATAAATCATTATACATATTGAGAAAGATGTGTCTGATAATTTTTAAAAACTGATGCAAAGAAGCTGCCTACATAGTAGACAGCCTGTAAAGTATTAACCTTTATGATATTTGTACATCCAAAGAAGGCCGGATTTTAATAATCTTGGTACACGTCCCATTAACGGTTGATTTGCGAGTAAACCGAATCCATGCTTCTTACCAAGAGATCCTAGAACACCTTTTAATTTAATAACAGGTAGTTCATCAGGGAGTGGTTCATTATTCCAACGTTTTAATAATATTTGGACAATTTGTTCTCCTTGACCTTCAGCAAGTTGGGCAGATGGTGCATGTGGAAGTGCTGCGCAATCTCCTACAACGTAAACGTGCTCGTTGTTTGGAATATTGTGATATTTCGTTAAGACAACCCGTCCGCTACCATCTTGTTCAACTGGAAGGTTTCGAACAACTTCATTTGCTTGAATACCAGCTGTCCAGACAATTGCATCACATTCAAGTGGTTCATCGTGATTATACACAATATTTGGTTCCACTTTTGTAATGTTAGAGTTTCTTATAATATTAACTTTATGTTTTACGAACCATTCTTCTACGTATCTACTTAATTTCTCTGGATACGGGAATAAAATTCTATCTTTTCGATCAAATAAATAGATTTTTAAATCAGAACGGCTTTCGCGAAGTTCACTTGCAACTTCCACACCACTTAAGCCAGCACCAACGACAGCTACTGTTGCATTTGGTTCTAGACTATTTAATTGTTCATATGTTTTACGTGTTTGTTCAATTGATTGTAGACTATGTGTATATTCCTTCGCCCCAGGAACGTTATGATATTTATCTTCACAGCCAAGTCCGATAATTAAATCATCATATTGGATTGCTTCGCCGCCATCGAGATGAACCGCTTTTTCTTCGAGGTCAATATTTGTTATTGTGCCGTATTGAATATTGAGGCGTGGGTGCTCAGGAAACGGTATACGAATATGCGTTTCTGAAATAGTACCCGCAACTAATGCATAATATTCAGTTTTGAAGCAATGATATGGTACTTTGTCGATTAATGTCACTTGTACATCATCTGGAAGTTGGTTGCTTGGAAGTAGCCTTTGTAGAATTCTCATTCCACCGTAGCCGCCACCTAGTATTACGAGGTGTTTCATGATGGATTACCCCTTTTCTGTTGAAATATCCCCTAATCATAAAAATTTATATTAATAAAATATTTTGACTTTACTCAATCAAATTATATCGAATTTGTGAACAAATAACAATGCATGAATGAATACTCTGTTGTACAATAAGAAGAAAAGTAAAGTAAACTGTTTTGCCCTTTTAGTTACTATTTCATTGCAAGTAGCATGTTATATAAAATAAAATCATCTACTTTGAAGTGAAATAGTGAAGTAACTAAATAGTTTAGGATGTATAACGAAAACAACAAGAGACAGCTTAGTTTTCTTCTTATAGATGAAGTCAGAAGGTAATTTGTTTTGTAGTACAGGGGGGAGAATTTTGATTAAACCATTAATTGAATTTTGTGTAGGTAACCTTGCAAGTGGTTCACAAGCAGCTCTAGAAAAATTAGAAAAAGATCCGAATTTAGATGTAATGGAGTATGGTTGTCTAGGGTATTGTGGTATTTGTTTTGAAGGACCGTTTGCACTTGTAAATGGTGAAGTTGTACAAGGTGCAACAGTAGAAGAGCTTGTTAATAATGTATATGAGTATTTGGATGAAAATCCAATGTTTTAAGGTGTTGCGAATGAGCAACGCCTTTTTCATTTTATTTTAGATAAAACGTTATTTTGGAGGGTAGTTTAATACTATAGATAAATAAAAAAAGGCCCTTTTTAGAAGGGCTTTTTTCTTACACAATGTGTGTAAGAGTGGCTCATCGCCAAACGTTGTCAAATATGAGAAACGGGGGACATTCATATTGTGTTCTAAAAGCATGCATTCTATACTTAAAATAACAAATTATTTTTGGAGTGAATACAAATGAGCCAATTTTCTTTTACAAAAATGCATGGTCTTGGCAATAGTTATATATATGTAAATATGTTTGAAGAGCAAATTCCCGAAGAAGATTTAGCTCTTGTGGCGGAAAAGGTTTCAAATATTAATACTGGTATTGGAGCAGACGGAATGATTTTAATT
Source organism: Bacillus sp. ME78 (assembly GCF_903970865.1). NCBI lineage: Bacteria > Bacillati > Bacillota > Bacilli > Caryophanales > Bacillaceae > Bacillus > Bacillus sp. ME78. Next base: position 47,863 of record NZ_CAJCKK010000010.1, on the reverse strand, counting down.
TGTCCGTCTGATGTAGCTCCGGTGAAAATGCGTATGTTTAATAATGATGGATCAGAAGGAAAGAGCTGTGGTAATGGTTTGCGCTGCGTAGCGAAATATGCGTATGAGCATAAACTAGTAGAGGAAACAGTTTTCACAATTGAAACGTTAGCTGGCATTGTAACGGCTGAAGTAACAGTAGAAGATGGTTTCGTGACATTAGCGAAAATCGATATGGGAGCACCGCGTCTAACACGTGCAGAAATACCGATGCTCGGTGAAGGTGAAACACCATTTATTCGTGAAAACTTCTTATATAATAATCATCGTTATGCATTTACGGCTGTTTCAATGGGGAACCCGCACGCGGTTATTTTTGTTGAGGATGTAGAGAAGGCACCTCTTACAACACTTGGTCCAGTTCTTGAGACACATGAAATGTTCCCAGAGCGAGTGAATGTTGAATTTATCGAGATTTTAAACGATGAAGAAATGAATTTCCGCGTTTGGGAACGTGGTTCAGGTGTAACGCAAGCTTGCGGAACAGGGGCATGCGCTGCCGTTGTAGCTGCTATTTTGAATGGGAAGATGGAACGTGGTAAAGAAATTACAGTCCATTTAGCTGGCGGCGATTTAATGATTGCGTGGACAGAAGAAGGAAACGTGTTAATGAAAGGACCTGCGGAAGTAATTTGCCGCGGAGTGTATGAGTACAAGATAGAAGCGTAAAGATGTATAATAGAATGAGAACAGAAAGGATGGTGTATTTCATGATTGAAGTAACAGAACAAGCAGCTTTTCAAATTAAAGATATGTTAAAAGATGCTGAAGATGGAGAGAAGTATGTGCGCCTTGCTGTACATGGCGGCGGATGTACTGGCCTTTCTTACGGCTTAGGATTTGAAGTAGAACCAAAAGAAGACGACACAGTTCTTGAGTTTTTCGGTGTTGAATTTGTTATCGATACAGAAAGTGCTCCAATTGTTAAAGGAGTAAAAATTGATTATAAACAATCTATGCTTGGTGGCGGATTCACAATCGACAATCCAAACGCAATCGCATCATGCGGATGTGGATCATCTTTCCGTACAGCGACGAATGCTGGTACGCCAGAAGAGTGCTAAGGTTTTAGCCGAAATAGAAAAAGACCTTTTTAGCGATGGAATAAAATCGTTAAGGAGGTCTTTTCTTTTGCCGTAAAAGCCCGATTACCAAGGTGAATCAATATTTCACTTTATTTTTGCATAGATGCAAGTATCAGTTAGTTGTTTGCTGTCAGCTGAAAAATCTTCATTACGTAATATCCCTTCAAGTTCAAAGCCTAGTTTTTCAGGGAGTGCACGACTTTTCGTGTTATTACATTCACATCGTATTTCAATCCTTCTAAATTTGAATAACTGAAATCCAAGGTTTGTTAACGCACTTACTGTTTCTGTCATATATCCACTGCCACTAAATTGCGTGTTAATCCAGTATCCAATTTCACATTTAGAAACCTTCCAATCAATTCGATGAAGGCTAGCTGTTCCAACAAAATCATTCGTCTCTTTATGATAGATAAGATAGCGAAAGCTTTCTCTTTTCAAAAAATCTATATGTGCATTTCTCAGAAGAATTTCCGTTTCTTCAACAGTAGGAATGGACTGAAATAAAGACAACCATTGCTTTAATTCATTAATGGAATCTTTAATAGCTTGTTGTACTATATCCCCTTCACCAGCTTGAAGTGGTGCTCGAAGAATGAGTCTGTCTGTTTCTATTTGTAACGGAACATCTAATAAAATAGAGTTCATATCATTTCTCCTCTCGAAAACTTTAAATTAGGACAGAATGAAACTTATATCATAAAAAAACTTTCACCCAAAAGAAATAATTCTGGAGGACGAGAGTTGCAATTTATAATAAATGAATTGAAAAATACTTTATCTCACTAATAGAAAATCACGTCACAGCATCACCATTAGTTATTATAGAACTGTGCGAAGTACAGGAATATAGTAAAGCTTATCTCCCATAAAGGAACCTCTCAAAAACGCGTAAACAATAAATATATATTCAATTCATTATTTAGAAATCCCTTTTCACATATTGAAAACTAAACTATCATTCGGTACAGCAGCATTAGGCTGTTAAACTAATGCATATGTTAATTGAATAAGGAATTATTATTTTTTAACCTGCTTTAAATTGAACGCATAATTCACGATTGATTATCTAAACGCAATCGCATCATGCAGATTTGGATCACTTTTCCGTACAGCGATGAATGCTGGTAAGCCAGAAGAGTGCTAAGTTTTTAGCCAAAATAGAAAAGACCTTTTTAGCGATAGAATAAAATCGTTAGAAAGGTCTTTTCTTTTGGCGTTAAAACAGAAAATGCATGTAAAGTTACTTTAGAATTTAATTTGAATGTTATTATATAGAGAATATATGATAATTATTGTGAATTCGACTTTCATATTGTTCGTTTAAGACAAGATTATGCAACAGAAATGTAAATGAATAGAAGAAATATACTATTTATTAGTTATATTTAATGTTAATATTTGTAACGAAGATGATTGGTGAGGGCTGATTAAAGTTTCACTTTATATAAAAAAGGTGCATGAGAGAGAAGGCTATAGCAAATTGTATAGAACTGAATAGTTCCGTATTAATTAAAATACGTTGATTACTAGATATTAAAAAATACCGGGGGGATTAGAGTGAAGTCATTTAAGAGAATACTTATAGTAGGGATGGCGTTGACTACAGTATCGATTTTGGGAGCTTGTTCTAGCGATACAGACGTATTAACAAAAGTAGGAGCAAAGCAACCAGCGAAGGAGGAAGGTGACGTACTAAAAGATCAGAAGAAAACACCTATGACTACGAGTAAACGTGAAAGTATTAAAAATGAGGACGCTTCATCATCACAGAAGCGTTATATTTCTCATGATGAATCTCAAAAAATTGAGGAAGGTATGACGTATACGGATATTCTTAATACGATTGACTACGGTGGTGAGAACATAAAATATTATAATAACAATGAAAAACGCGTATTTTATACTGAAAAAGATACGGATGGTACATATGAAATTATGGTTGAATTAAATACATATGGTTACGTTGTGAATATTGAACGTACTGCTATAAAAGATACAGATACAGATAAAGATAAAGATAAAGGTAAGGAGAATCGGGTATCTACGAAACGTATTGAAGAGCCTGTAAAGGAATATGAAGAAAAAAACGATCGTGTACCGTGGTATAAAGATGTAAATAACAATTCGGCAGCAGTAAGTTACAATCAATATTTGAAAATAAAAAAAGGTATGCCCGCGAATCAGGTAAAAGCTACAATTGGACAGCCACATGTGATTGAGAAATATAAATCTTATTCAGTATATGACTATACTGGTTATGGTGGAGAAGGATCATTACGTGTAATCTTTGAACCGAATGGAACTGTTACGGATGTAGTGGAAGATGGTTTACCACGATAATAAATTAATTACGGGAAGAATTGTAGTAAAGTTGTCTTTGATTTTATAAAGTTTTTGGGAGCATCTCCCAATATAGGTGAAAAAATAATTATAGTATTAGTATTTACCGAAGCTTCTTCCAAATTCAATAGCGTTATTGTGGATGTTGTTGCCGTATTATTTTTGTTGATATATACCGCAGTAGGGCAGCAATTGTAATTGGACGTAAAAGGATGCGGAGGAGTAGCAGCTTCCTTTTGAAAGAAGGAGGAAAATATGATGGAGGATATTTTTGAATTCATAGGGAGATACGTAATTAAACCTATTATTAATTTAGTAAGATATCTTGTAATAGAGATTATAATTGAGGGCATAATAGAAGGCGTAATAAACGGTATAAGGAAATTACGTGATAAGTTGCGAAATTGGCGTGAAAGACGTTATTGGCGGTAGTGTAGCTGATGAGAGTGTGAAACAAAAACGTTATACAGAAGTTATGAAGAAGTTTAATGAAATGATAGCAAACCACCCGCATTTAGAATCTGTACTCGTTCCAATTGGTGATGGAATGACAATTTCTAAAGTGAAGAAATAATTATTATCTTACAAAAGTGTAATGTTCATGTCATGTTTTTGAATTTCTTCTTTAAGCTCTGGGCTTTAAGATAAGAATATAAGAAAAAACATATGAGGTGAAGGAAATGAAAAGATACATTGCACTATTTAGTATTTTAGTTGTATTCGCAAGCTTGTTAGTTGGTTGTGATTTAAACCGTATGGGTAAAGATGAGTACTACGTTCAAATTACAGTAGATGGAAAAGAAGTTCATAGTAAAGCTGATAATGGTCAAAAATTTAAAGATTATGAATATAAGTTGACTGGCTTTGATAAAGACGGTAAAGAGAAAGAATTAGAATTTACAGCTCAAAAAAATCTTCGTAAAGAAGCATTCCTACGCGTATATCACTCAGATAAAAAAGGTGTATCAGCTTGGGAAGAAGTAAAGAAAGACGAGCTTCCAGCGAAAGTGAAAGAAAAATTAGGCGTGAAATAAGACAGATAGAAAAGGAATTGACGAACAGGGTCAATTCCTTTTTTTGCTTTCAAATTCTTCTTCTGAAATGACTTTAAATCCGTGTCTTTTAAATAAAGCAGTAGTTACCCCGTAACCAGTTTGCTTATTGCCATTAAATTCACCAGTGTAAATCGTAGAACTGCCACAAGATGGACTACGTTCCTTTAAAATAATATATTCTGGGTGTAAATTTTTAATTTGTTCTAATGCTTTATAAGCACCATTTACGAAAGCTTCTGTGACATCTTCACCATCTTTTGTCATCACTTTCGCTTTTCCGTCCAAAACGTCGTCGCCATTCCCGCCAATAATTTCAGCAGAAGGACGAGGTGTTGGCAGTCCTCCTAATACTTCAGGACAAATGAGGACTGTATCTTCTTTTTGTAGTAGCTCCTCTATTTTTGAAACGAGATTGTCATTTCCGTCATATCGACAAGCTATACCACCTAAACAAGCGCTAATTACGATCATATTTTCATCTCCATTAAAAAAATATTAAATTCCACGCCAAATTCTCTTCCTGCCTCTTACTTATAAATGAGGTGATATAAATGGGAAGCTTATATAATTTAATGAAACCATACAGTGAATTTCGAAGTAAAGAAGAGTTTAATACATATCAAAAACAAGTTTTGAAGTGCTATCGATTTCAATTGAATAAAACGGATGCTACCATTATTCATTTTTTAGGAAAGTATGCGGTGAATGAGAAACAAAAAACAGTAGGAGTCGCCTGTCCGTTAATGGAGACGATTGCGAAGAATGTTGGAAAGAGTATTCGTACAGTACGCCGTTCAATTGCAAAGTTAGAGGAACTAGGAATTATAAAGCGTGTTGCAACAAAAGAAAGACATAAGCGCGGCGGGTATAGTGCGAACTTATATATTTTTCTTATATCTGCAATTGACCGCATGGATGACCGTATGAAAATGTCCGCATGTGAAAGTGAGGATTATACAGCTGGCTGTAGCGGAAAGGAGCAAAAAAGCGAAAGGGAAACAATTCTTTCTAAAAACATTCCACAAATAAAAGAGAAAAGAAAAATAACGTACGAGCTTGATGAGACATATTGCCGTCATGATATACCGAAGCCTTTTATATACGCACTGGTACCGATGACGAGTAATCCGCAGAAAATTAATATATTTTGGAGTAAGGTCGAGCTTGCGTATAAAAAGAGCGGGTTACTAGAACAAGGTGTTTTACTAGAGCAAATATTAGCTGATGAAGAAGTGTATGGAAATTTCATTTGGCGAGTGAAGAGTGTTGTGAGAGCTTATAAATATGGGGAAATCCGTAAAAATGTGAAGGCACTTTTATATAGTACAGTGCGAGATCTATTTTTAGAGGTTGGATTAGAGTGGGGAGCTGCATTAAGGAGAAGTAAGGGGATAGTGCTGTTTGAACCATTTAAAAAAGAGCCATGCGTATAATACATGACTCCAAGTAGCTAGTCGAACTTTCTTACAACTGGAACACGAATCGCTACAAATAGTACGAAGACGATAACAGCAATTGCACCGCTTTTCATAACGGTTACGATTGGAATTTCCATTGCAAGTGCGATTGATGTGAATGCATAAGAGAGCGGGATAAAGCCCATTGATGATAGCATAAGTAAGCTCATTACGCGTCCCATCATTTCCTCTTTTACTGTCGATTGAATCATCGCCATAAGCGGAACGATAGCCATTGCGATTGTAATACCGTAAAACATGCCGGCTAATAATGCTTGCCAAAGTACGGTGCTAAAGTTGATGGATAAGAAGAATACACCAGACAGTAGCATCATGATAATGCAAAATAGTCCGCGTCTACGATTAATATTTTTTAAACCGACAATGATAGCGCCTATTGCCATTCCGCCGCCTACAGATGCTTCTAAGTAACTGAAATGGAGCGAGTCACCGTGCAGAACATTTTTAACGAAAAGCGGGAAACCGACTTGCATCGGACCAATTAAAAATAAATTTAAAAAGGCGCTACAAAGAAGGAAAGTTGAAAGGAATGGCGATTCCTTTACATATAAGATTCCTTCTTTAATGGAAGTGAACATACCTTTATCTGTATCTTTTAGTTCTGGCATCGTAAATTGTATTTTTTGAACGAGTATGGCTGCGACAATCAGTAATAAAATTGTAATAGAAAATATTGTCTCGTAGTTTGTAAATTTGATCAGAATTCCGCCAAGTACAGGGCCTAAGATGACCGATGCTTGGTTCGTCATTTGTGTAAGTGAATTCGCTTGTGTTAACCGGCTTTTTTCTACCAATTCAGGTAAGATAGATCCATCTGCTGACCAGAAAAAAGCATCAGCAAGTCCAAAGAATAAAGCGAATAAAGCAAATGTATATAGTGTTACATCACCAACGATAAACCATGTGAGAATGGTTGCGACAAGAATCGCTCGAATAATATTGGAGTAAAACATAATGTTTTTTTTCGGGAATTTATCAGCTACAGCGCCGCCGATAATCATAAAAATAAGCCTTGGAACACTAAGAGCTACGAAAACAACACCGAGTGAAGCTTCAAGGTTTAATGTTTTTGCTATGTACCACGTTTGTGAAAAAGTAAAAAAGGCTAAAGCAAAGCTTGAAAAAAGAGTAGCTGCCCAAAGAAAAAGGAAATTCGTATTTTTTAATAACGGTTTTCCGCTTCCTTCTAAAGCAGTTTTATTTTGTTGTAGTTCCTCCATATTGCTTCCTTTCTATGTGACAAATTTAAACTAAAAAACCAGTAAACGCCCGATTGGTGAGGGCTAATACTTAATGGGAGATGCCCCCACTGATTATAGTTTCACTTTATACAGTTTCTAATATTTCTATACTGCACTTTCTCATTGTAGACAATAATAATGAATTTGCCCAGTAGCTATTTAACGACAAAAAAAGATGCCGAATGGGCATCTTTTTTTAGGCTAACGCAATATAAATATCCAATTGTGCATGATTTGGATCTAATGCTCTTTCGTCGTAAAGCTCGAAGTCTGTTGTGAAGGCACGTTTATTTTCTTTCGACCATTGCCAAATATATTCCCAAGCTTCGCAAACGACTTCAGCAACTGGTCCCTTTCTCGTTGTAAATACCGCATACGTAGCGGCAGGTATTGTTAAAGTTGTCATATTTTCAGGAACATCTTCTAATGAAGAAACGGGCATACCGATTGTAAATGTATATGTACCGGTTTCATCTGATTCGTAGTTTGAGTAGAAAGCGAATGTTTCTTTCGTTTGTTGATTTGGGATGTGATGCATCATTTGTTCTTGAAAGTATCGGTTCCAAAGCTCGGGAATGTTTCCTTCAGTAGATGCCTCTTTTTCGTTAGTCGTCGTAATCGAAACGCCGATTGCTTGGAAAGCTTCTTTTTTTACGATAATGGGTTCGTTTATCATTAACAATTCCTCCTCTAAATTAAGAACATACGTTCTTTGATAATGTAACATATTTTTACATGTATCGGTTATTATTTTTTGAAAATTTTAATCATAAACAACAAACTGAAATAACTAAAAAATGGTAAAAATTCTATTGTATGTATGAATAGGTTAGGGAGTATGTTAAGATTTTTATGTATCCTTTAACTGTTATATAAGCCTATACAGTAGAGTGTTTTTACTATATTAAAAAATGGTAAAGGTTTGTATAAGTGTCCGATATATATGCTATTTTTGATAAATTAAAATAGTAATATTCTATGAGATTTATATTGTTGAAATTGGGATTTCAACGATACATTTTCGTAGGGCGGATTGTTGCGAGTGGATATATATTGCTATGCCTCCGGCTACTAAATGAAAGGGTTACTGAAATTAAGTAGACGGATAGCAAGTATATAGAAAGGAGAAAGGTAGAAAATATGAAGCAAGTATTGAAGTGTTTTAATGTCGTAACGATGATCACACTTCTCCTATCCATCATATTGCCTTCACCCAGTGCTTTTGCTACAGAGATAAATAAAAAAAGCTGGGATGAGTTACAAGGAAATGATGTGAAAATTAAGGCAGAGCAAGTAAATGCTGAAATATATAAGGGAGAAGTAGCGAAGAGGGAGCACGTATTTCAATATACGATTGAAAATACGGGAGCTACACCAATTCAAGAATTGGTGCTTAAACAAAATAATGAAAATGAAATTACGTTCTCTTCGCAATCTGTGAAAGTAAACGGAGAGAAGTTACCTGAAAATAAGGTAGCGGATTTCTATGTAGAGGAAAAAGATAAGGGAGGAAAGGTTCTTTCTTCTAATCTTAAAATTAAAGATTTAAAATCACATGAAAAAATGACTGTGTTAATAAAAGCTCGTCGTGCACAACATTTTAATAAAGAGTATAAGCAAAAAATTAGTGTGCAAAAGGATCAACTACAAATAGGAAACATGTCTGTAGATGTTGAAGGGCTTCCTTCTGAAGAGAAGTTAGAAGCTAATACCGATGATGAGGCTGACAGTAGTAAGAAAGCTATCGGATCAACAACTGATTCAAAAGCTAAAGAAGTGGATGCAAAAGTATCTGCAGAGGATAAAAATAAACTTGCACCAAAAACAGAAATAGAGAAGATAAAACAACCTGAAGCTGAGAAGCAACTAGAAAAAGAGAAAAAGCAATCACCTTTAGCAGTAAAGCAGAGCGATGCAAAAGTACAAGCTGCATCAGAGAATGCTTCGAAGGTTCAAATCCAAACAGGAGATAAACAAGGGTTTGGAGATCCACTGTATTCTACAATTGCTCCTGGTAATTTAGTACAGACTGGTAATGTGACGCTTGGTTTGACAACTGATCATTATGACAGACAAAGTATGGGTTATAAAACGAATAAAATGACTGTGGACGTTGATAACGATGATAGTACTTTTAATTCGTCAACAGGTGCATTTCCTAATATTCCTGCCGGAAGTAAAGTGAAAAAGGCTTACTTATTCTGGACAGCAGCAATGGGGTTACCAGGAAATATTGCTGATAGAAAGGTTACCGAGGATCAAGTAAGGCAACCAGTCAAAATGAAAATGGGAAATAAAGAATATGCAGATGTAACTGCTGATAGCATACGAAAAGCGGATAGCTTACCTTTTATTTCTAATTACTCAGGTGCTGGTGCTGGTTATGTTGCATATGCGGATGTAACAAATGTAATTGCGCAGCAAGGGATTTCTCAAACGTTGACAGTTGCAAATGTGCCACAAATTAAAGATGTAACAGGTGGCGGCTATTACTGGGGCAACTGGAATCTTATATTAGTTTATGAAAACTATAAAGAAACAGTAAAAGACATGAAGATTTGGGAAGGGCTAGTCTCTCAAAAAAGTACAGCCTGGACAGATATTAGTGTTAATAAAATAAATACACCAAAAGAAGGTGCTTTTAAGGCGAAATTTAGTTATTTTTCATCGCAAGGTGATCCAGCTGAGAAAGATGGATATGCATATGATTATGGAGAATATGATTTTGGTGCTGGATATATAAAGATAAAAAATATTAACGGTAAAGATAATGATGCGAATGATTCGTCTATGACAGAAGTACAAGTAGACGGTACTAACGAGTTTGTTACGAAAAAATATCCAGGATATAATCCGGATTGGACGAATTCATTCAGTACTGACATTCATACGTATCATCTTGAAGGACCGAATCAAGTAAAAAATGATTTAAAAGAAGCAAAAATGCGTTTTAGAGCAAATAGTGGCTATGGTGATATTTACGTATTAAATAACGCTACATTTGTTACAGAACATAATGCTCCAAACTTACAAGTTGATAAAAAGGCGTTAGATAGTGCTGGTAAAGAAGTTAAGGAAATTAAAGCTGGTGAAGAGTTTACGTATCAAATTGAAGTGAAAAATGATACGAAAAATAACCAAGCACCTGTATCTAATGTAAAAGGTTTTGATAAATTAGATGATCGTTTAGAGTATGTTCCGGAATCTATACAATATATTTCTGGAAGTAATAAAGGAAATAAAACAGATAATGCAAGCGATGATGAAGCGGAGTTTGTAAATAATCAAATTGATTTCCGTGTTGGTGAAGGTGCTAATGCTAAAGACGGCGGTGTTTTAAAGCCTGGTGAAAGTGCCATTATTACATTCAAAGTAAAAGTGAAAGCTTCTGTACAATCAGATACAACAATAAAAAATATCGTTGCTGTAAAGGGACAAGATAGTAGCGAGGTAAATTATGAAACTGCAGATGATGCAGATATTACGGTTACGACTCCAAAAGAGATCCCTGGAGAAATAGAAGCTAAAAAAATAGCATCTAATAAAACACCGAAGCTAGGTGACGAGGTAGAGTATCGTATTACATTTAAAAATAAGACAAAAGATGGACGTCTAGATGTATTGACCATTGAAGATGAATTACCAAGCAATCTTGAATACGTGAAAGATAGTTTGAAAGCAGAAGGTGCAAAACCAGAGCCAGTAGAGCTGAAGTTTGAAAATGGAAAAGTAATTGCAAAGTATCCAGAAATTATGGATATGGAAGAAAGAAGTATCGTCTTTAAAACAAAAGTAAAAGAAACTGCAAAAATTGGTGAAGAAATTGTTAATAAAGCAACCGTTAGTGATAAAACAAATCCACCAAAGGATTTAGAAGAGAAGATTACACCACAGCATAAGGCTGGTAAAATTGCTGCAAAGAAAAAAGCAACAAATAAAAAGCCGAAGCTAGGAGAAGAAGTTGAATATCAAATTAGCTTCAAAAATACGGTGGAAAACGGAAAACTAGATGCAGTTACAATAGAAGATGAAATTCCAGCTAACTTAGAATTTGTTCAAGGCAGTGAGCGAGCTGAAGGTGCTGAACCAAATCCAGTAGAGTTAAAAGTAGAAAATGGTAAGGTAATCGCCAAATATCCAGAGATTATGGATACAAAAGAGCGAAGCATTGCCTTTAAAGTGAAAGTAAAAGAAGAGGCAAAAGCCGGAGAAACAATTGTTAATAAAGCGGTTGTGAGTGAGCCAAATGGACAAACTGAGCATCCAGAAGAAAAGATTACGCCGGATTATAAATACGGTAAAGTGGATGTTGAAAAAAGCGTAACGAATCAAACACCAAAACTAGGAGAAGAAGTGGAATACCGAATTACATTTTATAATACGGTAGAAAACGGAAAACTAGAAAAGGTGCTAGTAGAAGATACACTACCTAAAGGTGTTGAATACGTGAAAGATAGTTTGAAAGCTGAAGGTATAAAACCAGAGCCAGTAGAACTAAAAGTGGAAGACGGCAAAGTAATGGCAAAGTATCCAGAAATTACGGATACAGAAAAAAGAAGTATTGTTTTTAAAGTGAAAGTAAAAGATTCGGCAAAAGTAGGGGAGGCAATCGTAAATAAAGCAATTGCAAAAGATCCGAAAAATGAGCCTGTTGAATCGAAGGTTGTTATTACACCGCAAAGTAAAAAAGGTGAAGTTGCTGCTACAAAGGTAGTTAATAATAAGAAACCGAAGCTAGGCGAGGAAATCGAGTACCGCATTAGTTTTCATAATACGGTTGAGAACGGAAAACTAGAAGAGGTGCGAGTGGAAGATACAATTCCAAAAGGTCTTGAATATGTAGAAAATAGTATCAAGGCCGAAGGAGAAGCACCTGGACCAGTAGAATTAGCTGTTGAAAATGGAATAGTCAAAGCTAAGTATATCGATATTATGGATATGAAAGAAAGAAGTATCGTCTTTAAAGTAAAGGTGAAGGAAGAAGCAAAAGTAGATAAAGAGATTGTCAATAAAGCAATTGTTGATGATACGAAAAATCCACCGATTGAGCCGGAAGAAAGAATTACTCCGCAATATAAGGATGGAATAATTGATTCGAAGAAGACAGTAGATAATCCATCACCAAAACTAGGAGAAGAAGTAGAATACCGAATTAGCTTTAAAAATACGGTAGAAAACGGAAAACTAGAAAAGGTAACGATAGAGGATACAATTCCTAACGGTTTAGAGTATGTAAAAGGCAGTGAAAAGGCTGAAGGTGATAAACCAGCTCCATTAAAGTTAAGTGTGAAAGATGGAAAAGTCATTGCTGAATACGAAAATATTACGGATATGAAAGAAAGAAGTATTGTCTTTAAGGTAAAGGTGAAGGAAGAAGCGGAAGTAGGTAAGGAAATCATTAATAAGGCAATTGTTGATGATATGAAACATCCGAAAGAACCAGAAGCAAAAATCACACCATTACACAAAGATGGAAAAATTAAAGCGAAGAAAATCGTAAATAATGAAACACCGAAGTTAGGAGAAGAAGTAGAATACCGAATTAGTATGAAAAATACGGTTAAGTACGGAAAGCTAACAGACGTGATAATAGAGGATACTCTACCAGAAGGTTTAGAGTATGTAGAAAATAGTTTGAAAGCAGAAGGTGCCGGAACAGATTTAGTAGAGCTGAAATTTGAAAACGGTAAGGTAATGGCAAAATATCCAGAAATTACGGATACAGAAGAAAGAAGTATCGTTTTTAAAGTGAAAGTAAAAGAAGGAGTAACAGTCGGTAAAAAAATCATTAATAAAGCAACTATTGATGATTCGCAAAATAAGCCAGTTAATCCGACTGCGGAAATTATTCCTCAGTATAAAGATGGAAAAATTGAAGCGAAAAAGATGGTAGATAATGAAACGCCGAAGTTAGGAGAAGAAGTGGAATACCGAATCAGCTTTAAAAATACGGTAGAACATGGAAAGCTAACAGAGGTAAAAATAGAAGATGATTTACCAAATGGATTAGAGTATGTGAAAGATAGTGTAAAAGCAGAAGGTTCTAAGCCAGATCCAGTGGAATTGAAATTTGAAAACGGTAAGGTAATGGCAAAGTATCCTGAGATTACAGATACAAAAGAGAGAAGTATTACCTTTAAAGTGAAAGTAAAAGGTAAAGTGAGCGATTCAATTGTTAATGAAGCGATTGTGAGCGATACGAAACATCCGCCAGAAACACCGACAGCAGAAATTATTCCGCAACATAAAGACGGAAAAGTGAAAGCGAAGAAGACGGTAAATAATGAAACGCCGAAGTTAGGAGAAGAAGTAGAATACCGAATTAGTATGAAAAACACGGTAGAAGACGGAAAACTAGCAGAGGTGAAAATAGAAGATACTTTACCAGAAGGTGTAGAATATGTAGAAAATAGTGTAAAAGCAGAAGGTTCTAAGCCGGATCCAGTAGAATTAAAATTTGAAAATGGTAAGGTAATGGCGAAGTATCCAGAGATTACGGATACAGAAGAAAGAAGTATCACTTTTAAAGTGAAAGTAAAAGATGAAGTGAAAGTCGGTAAAAAAATCGTCAATAAAGCAATTATTGATGATACGAAAAATGAGCCAGAAACACCGACGGCAGAAATTACTCCACAGCATAAAGACGGAAAAGTGGAAGCGAAGAAAACGGTAAATAATGAAACGCCGAAGTTAGGAGAAGAAGTGGAATACCGAATTAGCTTTAAAAATACGGTAGAAAACGGAAAGCTAGCAGAGTTAAAAATAGAAGACGATTTACCAAATGGATTAGAGTATGTGAAAGATAGTTTACGAGCAGAAGGTTCTAAGCCAAATCCGGTAGAACTGAAAGTGAAAGATGGAAAAGTAATCGCAAAATATCCAGAAATTACGGATCTAGAAGAAAGAAGTATCGTCTTTAAAGCAAAAGTAAAAGAAGAATTTAAGGTTGGTGAAGGCATTGTCAATAAAGTAGTTGTTGATGATACAAAAGATCCAACAACTTCAGAAGTAACAATTACGCCAGAATATAAAGACGGTAAGCTTAAAGCGGAGAAATTTGTAAACAATAAAAAACCGAAATTAGGAGAAGAAGTAGAATACCGAATTAGTTTTAAAAACACGGTAGAAAACGGAAAACTAGTAGAGGTTACAGTAGAAGATGAAATTCCAGCTGGATTAGAGTATGTAGAGAACAGTTTACAAGCAGAAGGATCTAAGCCTAGTCCAGTAGAATTGAAATTTGAAAACGGTAAGGTAATGGCAAAGTATCTAGAAATTACCGATACAAAAGAAAGAAGTATTATCTTTAAAGTGAAAGTAAAAGAAGAGGTAGAAATAGGTAAGGAGATTGTTAATAAAGCAATCGTAGTAGATACAAAAAATAAGCCAGAAGAGCCTCATGTGGAAATTACTCCGCAATATAAAGATGGTAAAATTGTTGCGCAGAAAGTAGCAAATAATCATAAACCGAAACTAGGAGAAGAAGTAGAATACCGGATTAGTTTTAAAAACACGGTAGAAAACGGAAAACTAGCAGAGGTAAATATAAAGGATACATTACCAAATGGTTTAGAGTATGTAGAAGGAAGCATCACAGCAGAAGGTTCTAAACCGAATCCAGTAGAGCTACAGGTGAAAAATAATAAGGTAATGGCAAAGTATCCAGAAATTACAGATACAGAGGAAAGAAGCATTGTCTTTAAAGCGAAGGTAAAAGAAAGCGTAAAAGTGGGAGAAGAAATCGTAAATAAGGCAATTATAGATGATACAAAGAATCTGCCAGAAGAGCCTTATGTACCGATTACACCACAATATAAAGATGGGAAAATTGAGGCAAGAAAAGAAGTAAGTAATCATGAACCGAAGTTAGGTGAGGAAATCGAATATCGAATTATTTTTAATAATACGGTGAAAGATGGAAAACTAGCAGAGGTAAAAATTGAGGATGAAATTCCAGCTGGATTAGAGTTTGTAGAAGGAAGCGAAAAGGCTGAAGGTGAAGAGCCAAAACCAGTGGAGTTGAAAGTAGAAAATGGTAAGGTAATGGCAAAGTATTCAGAGATTATGGATACGAAAGAAAGAAGTATCGTCTTTAAAGTGAAGGTGAAAGATTCAGTTGCAATAGGTAAAGACATTACAAATAAAGCGATTATCCATGTTGATGATCCGAACCATCCAGTAATTGATCCGACAGCAAAAATTACACCGCAATATAAAGACGGTAAAATTGCTGCTCATAAAAAGGTGAATAATCATAAACCGAAGCTAGGGGAAGAAATCGAATACCGAATTTCATTTAATAATACGGTGAAAGATGGAAAGCTGGCAGAGGTAAAAATTGAGGATGAAATTCCGTCTGGTTTAGAGTATGTGAAAAATAGTCTAAAAGCAGAAGGTGATAAGCCAGCCCCAGTAGAGTTGAAAGAAGAAGCTGGTAAGGTTAGTGCGAAGTATGAAAATATCACTGACGTGAAAGAAAGAAGTATTATCTTTAAAGTGAAGGTGAAAGATTCTGTTGAAGTGGACAAAGTAATTGTAAATAAAGCAATTGTTGATGATACAAAAAATCCACCAGAGCGACCGGAAGTAGATATTACACCGCAGCATAAAGACGGTAAAATTAAAGCTGATAAAAAGGTAAATAAAAAAGATCCAAAGCTAGGAGAAGAAGTAGAGTACCGAATTAGTTTTAAAAATACGGTAGAAAACGGAAAACTAGCAGAAGTGAAAATTGAGGATGAAATTCCGTCTGGTTTAGAGTATGTGAAGGATAGTTTAAAATCAGAAGGTAATGAGCCAGCGCCAGTAGAGTTAAAAGAAGAAGCTGGGAAAATTACAGCGAAGTATGAAAATATTACTGATACAGCTGAGCGTAGTATTAGCTTTAAAGTGAAAGTAACGGAAGTAGCAAAAGTCGGTAAGAAAATCGTGAATACGGCAATTGTGGATGATGACAATCCGAAGAATCCTCCGCAAAAACCAGAAGCGATTATTACGCCGGAGTATAAGGACGGAAAACTAAAAGCTGAGAAAACAGTAAATAATCCAGCTCCAAAATTAGGAGAAGAAGTAGAGTATCGAATTACTTTCCGTAACGTAGTAGAGCATGGAAAAGTAGCGAAGGTGAAGATTAAGGATGAATTACCAACTGGCTTAGAGTTTGTAGAAGGTAGTGAAAGAGCCGAGGGAGAGAATCCGAAACCGTTGTATGTGAAAGTGAAAAACGGAATCGTCCTTGCGGAATATCCAGAAATTACGGATATGAAAGAAAGAAGTATCGTCTTTAAAGTGAAAGTGAAAGAAAAAGCTAAAGTAGGCGAAGAGATTGTGAACAAGGCGATTGTGGAAGATACAATAAATCCACCAGAGCAACCGAATATCTCTATTCAGCCTCAATATAAAGATGGTGCATTACAAGTAGAAAAAACAGTAAGTAATCATGAACCAAAGTTAGGAGAAGAAGTAGAATATCGAATTAGCTTTGAAAATACGGTAGAGAACGGAAAACTAACTGAGGTAAAGGTAGAAGATGAAATTCCAGCCGGTTTAGAATACGTACAAGATAGTATAAAGTCTGATGGGCCGGAACCACATCCGGTGGAACTTAAAGTAGAGAATGGAAAAGTAACAGCAAAGTATCCAGAAATTACGGATACGAAAAAAAGAAGTATCATCTTTAAAGCGAAAGTACAAGAAACGGTACAAGTAGGAAAAGAAATTATAAACAAGGCGGTTGTGGATGATAATAATCCGACAAATCCACCGGTTGAGTCACTTGTACCAATTACACCGCAATATAAAGATGGGAAACTAGAGGCAAGGAAAGAAGTAAGTAATCATGAACCAAAGCTAGGGGAAGAAATCGAATATCGAATTACTTTTAACGGCATAGTAGATGGCGGGAAGTTAGTTGATGTAAAGATTGAAGATGAAATTCCGTCTGGTTTAGAGTATGTGAAAGATAGTCTGAAGGCTGTAGGTGATAAGCCTGTACCAACAGAACTTAAAGTTGAGAATGGAAAAGTAATAGTAAAGTATCCAGAAATTACGGATACGAAAGAAAGAAGTATCATCTTTAAAGTAAAGGTAAAAGAATCAGTAAAAGTTGGAGAGGAAATAACAAATAAAGCGATTATTCACGTAGATGATCCAAATCATCCAGTTATGGAACCGACAGCGACAATAAAGCCAGAATATAAAGATGGTAAGGTAAAAGCAACGAAGACAGTAAGTAATAAAGAACCGAAGCTAGGAGAAGAAATCGAATACCGAATTAGCTTTGAAAATACGGTAGAAAACGGAAAATTAGCTGAGGTAAAGGTAGAAGATGAAATTCCAGCCGGTTTAGAGTACGTGCAAGATAGTATTCGATTTGAAGGGGCTGAACCAAATCCAGTAGAGTTAAAAATGGAGTTTGGAAAAGTAATAGCGAAGTATCTAGAAATTACAGATACGAAAGAACGTAGTATTATTTTTAAAGCGAAGGTAAAAGCAGCACCAAGTAAAGGGATAACAAATAGAGCGACAGTGGACGATAGAATAAATCCACCACTTGAGCCTACAGTTACAATTTTACCGAAAACAAAAGAAGATTTTAAGATACCAGAAGATCCGAAAGAACCAGAAGTGAAACCGGAGGATCCGAAAGAACCGAAGGAGCCAGAAGTGAAACCGGAGGATCCGAAAGAACCGAAGGAGCCAGAAGTGAAACCAGAGGATCCGAAAGAACCGAAGGAGCCAGAAGTGAAACCGGAAGATCCGAAAGAACCGAAAGAACCAGAAGTGAAACCGGAAGATCCGAAAGAGCCGAAGGAACCAGAAGTGAAACCGGAAGACCCGAAAGAACCGAAGGAGCCAGAAGTGAAACCGGAAGATCCGAAAGAACCGAAAGAGCCAGAAGTGAAACCGGAAGACCCGAAAGAGCCGAAGGAGCCAGAAGTGAAACCGGAAGACCCGAAAGAGCCGAAGGAGCCAGAAGTGAAACCGGAAGATCCGAAAGAGCCGAAGGAGCCAGAAGTGAAACCGGAAGATCCGAAAGAGCCGAAGGAGCCAGAAGTGAAACCGGAAGATCCGAAAGATCTGAAGAAACCGGAAGTAAGACTGGAAAAGTTAAATAAAGACCCGCAAGTAAAAGTAGAAAAAGAATTACCGAAAACAGGGGCAGCACATCCATGGATGATGTCAGTTGGTGCGGGAATTTCATTCTTAGTTGGCGGAGTATTATTCGTATTAGGTAGAAGAAGAAAACAATAATTTTTGTAGACGAAAAGCACACTGAGTTCGATAGTTTATCGAATTCAGTGTGCTTTCGTGGTATATAAAATAAAAGCTCCTTCCGCGTATGGAAGGAGCTTTTATTTTTACATATTAAAACATGCTTGAGCTATGCATTGGTTGAAGTTTTGCATTTGGATCGAAGTAAGCTTTTGCATTGTTTACTGCTGTCGGTGCTTCGCCAAATCCACAAGCGATAAGTTTTACTTTTCCTTCATATGTACAAATGTCACCAGCAGCGTAAATGCCAGGAATATTTGTTTCCATTTTTGAATTCACAAGGATGCTATTTTTTTGTATATCTAAGCCCCAGTTTTTAATTGGGCCAAGAGAGGAAACGAAGCCGTAGTTTACAATTACATCATCAACATCGATGATAACTTTTTCTTCAGTTTTTACGTGCTGAAGAACGACTTGTTCAATTTTGTCATCACCAATGAGTTCAACTGGAACATACGGTGTACTTACTTCTGCATGAGAATTCATTAAGTTTTCGACGCTATGTTCATGTGCGCGGAATTTATCACGGCGATGAACGATTGTAACTTTGTCAGCAATCGGTTCTAACATCATCGTCCAGTCTACTGCTGAGTCGCCACCGCCAAATACTACGACGCGCTTGCCAGCAAATTTATTCATATCATCAACGAAATAATGTAAGTTTTTCTTTTCGTATTTTGCTGTACCTTCTAATTCTAAGCGGCGTGGTTGGAAAGCACCATTGCCGGCAGTAATAATGACTGATTTAGAATAGTGAGTTTGTTTATTCGTAACAAGTTTAAATATACCATCAGCTTGTTTTTCAAGCGTATCAACAGCTTCTTCTAAGCAAATGGTTGGATCAAATTTCTTCATTTGCTCTTTTAAGTTATCAACTAATTCTTGTGCGCGCACTTTTGGAAATCCAGCTACATCATAAATGTATTTTTCAGGGTAGAGTGCGGATAATTGTCCTCCAAGTTGAGGTAAGCTTTCAATGATTTTTACACTTGCTTGTCTCATCCCGCCATAAAATGCTGTGAATAGTCCTGTTGGACCACCACCAATAATTGTTATGTCGTAAACTTTTTGATTTTCTGCCACTTTCATTCCCCCTATAGATGGAATTTTGATATTGATTTCATATATTGTTCATATGTACACGAAAATCCTGCAAATGATGACACTTTCAAATAAATGATAGCATATTTGAGTTCATAATACTTCTGAAAACGACTGAATTGTGTGTAAGTTTTCGCATAGATGCTTTTTGTATTGTATAAAATATACAGAAAGGAAAATACATGAAAAAAAGGCTGAAAAACCCTTGAAAACGCTATGTTATTTTAAAATATTGATAATTCTCCAGAAGCTTGAATTCTGGAATAAAACCGACTAATATAGGGAAGTATTATGTTAAATTTCTATGACAAAATTCGTACGATTTTTTGACTGCGTTTTGTTATGATATAGAATGTGATAAATTCCACATTCTTGACAAATAGAGTTTTTAGTACTTGGTATTATTTCTCATTACTATTATATAAAGAAAAGGGTTGTGATTTGGTGAAGACTCCAAAAATCGTAGTTTTAGGTGCAGGTTATGGCGGGATGATTACGACTGTTCGTCTGCAAAAAGCATTATCTGTAAATGAAGCTGAAATTACGTTAGTAAACAACAACAGCTATCACTACCAAGCGACTTGGTTACACGAGAGCGCAGCTGGTACATTACAAGATGAAAAAATCTGTCTAGATATTCAAGACGTTATTGATACAAATAAAGTGAACTTTGTACAAGACACAGTAGTAGAAATTAAAGCTGCTGAAAAACGTATTATCTTAAAAGACGGCGAGTTAGAGTATGACTACTTAGTAATCGGTCTTGGTTTCGAATCAGAAACATTCGGAATTACAGGATTAAAAGAGCATGCATTCTCAATCGCTAACATTAATGCAACTCGTGAAATTCGTGAGCATATGGAAGCTAGTTTCGCTAAATATGCAGATGAAAAGCGCGATGAGTTAGTAACAATCGTTGTTGGTGGTGCTGGATTTACTGGTATCGAGTACGTAGGTGAGCTTGCAAACCGTGTTCCTGAACTTTGCAAACAGTACAATGTACCACGTGAAAAAGCACGTATCATCTGTGTAGAAGCTGCTCCAACAGCACTTCCAGGTTTCGATCCAGCATTAGTAGAATATGCTGTAAAACAACTTGAGAAAAAAGGCGTAGAATTCCGCATCGGTACAGCAATTAAAGAAGCAACTGAAGAAGGTATTATTGTTGCAAATGGTGATGATACTGAATTAATTAAGTCTGAAACAGTAGTTTGGGCTGCAGGTGTTCGTGGTAATGGTATTGTGGAAGAGTCTGGCTTTGAAGCAATGCGCGGACGTGTAAAAGTTGATGAGTACATGCACGCTCCAGGATACGAAGAGGTATTCATGGTTGGTGATGCAGCGTTAATCATTAACGAAGAAATTAACCGTCCTTACCCACCAACAGCACAAATTGCAATTCAACAAGGTTACAATATTGCACACAACTTAACTGTATTAGTTCGTGGCAAGGGCGAAATGAAAAAATTCGCATTCGATAATAAAGGATCTGTATGTTCTTTAGGTCATGACGATGCAATGGGCGTTGTTATGGGTAAAAAGTTAACAGGTTGGAAAGCTTCCTTCATGAAGAAAGTAATCGATAACCGCTACTTATTCTTATTAGGTGGACCTTTATTAGTTCTTAAAAAAGGTAAATTAAAGTTCTTTTAATATATAGTAGAAAAAGCAGAAACGGCTAAGCGCCGTTTCTGCTTTTTTTTTCATATAATACATGTTTTCGATATAACAATAGAAAGATGGGAGAAATGTTTTATTTGAACATTGCCTTATCATGAAATGGATGAATCCAATGTTTTATTTTCTTCATAATTACATTTGTGCATCTTGATATTTTTTTGTTAACAGTATATCGACAAAATGGGTTTTTTCACTTTTTGAAAAAAGGAAATTTCACAGCGAATTAAAAAGTATAGTATAATATATAGAAAAGAAAGAATATTCTGTCCGTTCGGATGGAGGAGGATGCATCATGGGGAAGCGCGGGAAAGTATGGTTAGCTGTTAGTGGCTTAGTAGCTACAAAAGATGGCAGGTGGCTATTCGTTAAGAAGAAATACAGTGGATTAAAAGGGAAATGGTCTTTACCGGCTGGTTTTGTAAATGAAGGTGAGACAGTTGATGAAGCTGTGAAACGCGAAGTGTTAGAAGAGACAGGCATTGTCGCTCATGTGAAGGGGATCATTGGTGTTCGATCGGGTGTTATTCGTGATGAAATTAGTGATAATATGATTATTTTCCTTTTGGAGCCTGAAGGAGAAAATATTATTGTACAGGAGAAAGAATTGTCTGAAGTGGCGTTCTTACATCCAGATAAGATTGCGGACGATCCGAATACGTCTGTACTTATTAAATATTTGTTAGAAGGAAGATCAGAACTACATCTTGAAGTGGACAAAACATTAAATCCAGGAGAACCATTTGGTTATACAGCCTATCACGTATTTACGGCACGTGCGAAGGAGAGGGAGAAAGAGTGAGTATACCGGTACTACTTATTTCAATGATGTTATTTTTTATTTTGTTCTTTGGAATTGGATTTTTACTCAATATGATTTTGCGAGCTACTTGGGTAATGGTTATTGTGTATCCGATTGTTTGTATGCTTATTATTAATAAAGCGAGTATGTGGGATTATTTTTCAAAACCGAAAGAAACATTTTCTTCATTTGGGACAAGTGTATCGCACTTAGGACAAGCAGACGTGTTTATTCTATCTACTGGATTAGTAGGGGCTGCTTTAGCAGGAGTCGTAATCAAGAAACTTCGGAAAAGCGGATATCAAATGTTTTAATCTCCAACTAAGTTGGAGATTATTTTTTGCATATTCCTTCATCGTATAGGGAATGATTAACGATGAAGGAGTGTGGAATATAAAAATGTTAAAACGATATTGTATTCGCATTATGATGACTTGTTTACTTGCATTTGCATTATGCGTAACATGGAAGGCTTTCACTGGAGTTTCTTTATTAGAGATTGTAAAGACATATGAAGGAATGAGTGCAAAAGAAGTACATGCAGCAGAAGTTAAGAGAAATGTTGCTCCGAGTAAAGCAGTGATAAATGCTTTAGAGCAGGCAAACGACTGGTCTAAATATCGTTCAATTGAAATGACTGCAACAGGTTATACATCGGGGATTGAGTCAACAGGTAAGAGGCCAGGGCATCCAGAGTATGGTATTACATATTCAGGTGTTAAAGTGAAAAGGGATTTATATTCCACAATTGCTGCGGACTTACGCGTATTCCCGATTGGAACGATTCTCTTCGTGCCAGGTTACGGGTATGGTGTAGTAGCTGATAAGGGCGGAGCAATAAAAGGAAACCGTCTTGATTTATATTATGATACGGTGAAAGATGTTTATAGCCAATGGGGTAAGAAAAAAGTAAATGTGTATGTAGTAAAAGTAGGAAAAGGTAAGTTTACAGAAGAAGAGTTAACGATGTTAAATCAAGACGAAACGATGCAAGTGTTTCGTGGTCAATATTTAAAGCAAAGATAGTCTAGTCGTAATTACGCTAGACTTTTTTTCTTGGCTTATTTCATAATAGAGGAGATTTTACACGTCATATAACTGTAGTTAGAATTGTCGCATTTTATCGAAAATAAAGTTATAATGGTGGTAGAGAAATTTAGGGGGTCTGAACATGTTTCAAGTACAAAAAGAATTAGCAGGTCACGAAGCAGTAATTGTCGCTTTATTTGAAGAAGAGAAAATGAGTAGTTTTGTACAAGAACTGGACAAAGCGTTTGAAGGACAATTACAAGTTTTACTAGAAGAGAAAGAATTATCTACGAAGAAAAAGGCCATTTCGAAAGTACATAGCTTAGGAAAAACAAATGTGAAACGTTATTACTTTGTTGGTTTAGGCAAGAAAGAGTCTTATACGACAGAAACGTTACGTGTGGCTCTTGGAAAAACGTTTAAAACACTACAAGCAGCAAAAGTACAAGATGCAGCAATCTTACTTGATTCTTTCGTAACAGAGAAATTAGACGCGATTGATGTCGCTCATATTGCAGCAGAGGTACAAGGCCTTGGTACATATGAATTACAAACGTATAAATCAGATAAAAAGGATCGTGTAGAGTTAGAGAAGTTCACGGCTATTACAGCGGAAGATGCACAAGAAATTGAAGCCGCATTAACAGTTGGCTACGTACATGGACGTGCAACAAATTCAGCTCGTACACTTGTAAATATGCCGCCAAACGTATTAACAGCGACAAAGCTTGCTGAGTATGCTGTTGAGTTAGCGGAGAAGTATGATATGGACTATAAAGTTCTTGAAAAAGAAGAGATGGAAGATCTTGGTATGGGTGCGTTACTTGCAGTAAACCAAGGTAGTACAGAGCCACCCAAAATGATTGCTCTTATTTATAAAGGAAAAGAAGAGTGGACAGATGTCATTGGATTCGTTGGAAAAGGTATTACATACGATACAGGTGGTTATTCTTTAAAACCACGTGAAGGCATGGTTGGTATGAAAGGTGATATGGGCGGTGCAGCTGCTGTATTAGGTGCGATGGAAATTATCGGAGAACTGCGTCCAGAACAAAATGTGATCGCTGTTATTCCTTCAACTGATAACGTTGTAAGTGGTACGGCATTTAAGCCAGACGATGTAATCACATCTATGAGTGGAAAAACAATTGAAGTATTAAATACGGATGCAGAAGGTCGTCTAGCTTTAGCTGATGGTATTACGTATGCGAAAAAACTTGGTGCAAACTACCTTGTTGATGTTGCAACATTAACAGGCGGTGTAATTGTTGCACTTGGAAACCATACGACAGGCGCAATGACAAATAATGAAGAGTTGTTTGAGCAAGTGCTAGAGGCTTCTATGGAAACAGATGAGCCAATTTGGCAACTACCGATTTTTGATCGTGATAAAGAACGTGTGAGAAATAGTAAGTTTGCTGATTTAAATAACTCACCAGGCCGTGAAGGACATGCGGTTATGGCAGGTACATTCCTAGGCGAATTCGCTGAAGATACACCGTGGGTACACTTAGATATCGCTGGAACATCAGAAACAAAAGGCGCGCACGACTTAGGTCCAGCTGGAGCAACTGGTGCAATGGTACGTACACTTGCAACACTTGTGGAGCGTTTCGGAGAAGAATAAGAGTATAAGTGAAGACTGTTCCAATATTTTGGAACAGTCTTCTTTTTTATAGGTTTGTTTATCCTGCTATTTGTCGGGCTGTAAGACCCACACCTCAAAATTCAGTGGAAGCAAAGAAGTGAGGTGGGGTTGCCCGTAAACGCTCGATTGGTGAGGGCTGATTAAAGTTTCACTTTATAAAGAAATCGTATACAAAATCCCATTTAAAGCAAAAGAAGTACGGCCCGTTTCTTCAGAGACAACTAATATAAGTGCATCACTCTTTTCTGATAAGCCTATTGCAGCTCTGTGACGTGTTCCTAGCTCAGGATCAACTTCTGTACTTTTCGTTAAAGGAAGAATATTAGCAGCTGAGACTATATGATTATTTTTTACGAGAACGGCACCGTCATGAAGAGGGTTACCTGGGTAAAATATTGATTCGAGTAATGGCGCAGTTAAATGAGCGTTTAATGTCGTTCCAGTTTGAATGAAAGCTTCAAGCGTCTCATTTCGTTCCACAACGATAAGAGCACCATGTTTTCTAGCGCTTAAATGTTGGATAGCTGTCGTAATAAAAGATGAACTTTCCGTATAAGGTGATAAATATGCCTGAATATAGTATGTAGCTGCCAATGTTTGTACATTTGCTAACATATGATGAATATCTTCCATTTTGCATAAAATACATTCGTCTTCTTTATCGATTGCGTTCCTCATAATCGATAGTTCTTTTTCAGCAATTTCAATCATTTGCTTTGTTTGTATTTTGAGCTCTTCTGACAAGCCCCATTCGTGCATAATCCTCATTCCCTTTAGTGGAGTATTTAACCATAGTGTATACAAATATTCCTAGTAAAATCCTGCTAGATTTTATAAAATATTGAGATACAGCATGTTTTTTTCATATAATAAAGGTATGACGAGCGAGAGGAGAGAGAAGAATGAATTGGAAACAAGAATTTGATCGCTGGCTTTCTTACGCGCAATTAGATGCAGAATTAAAAGAACAGCTAGAAAACATGAAGCAAGATGAGAAGAAAATCGAGGATAGCTTTTATAAAAATCTAGAGTTTGGCACAGGTGGTATGCGTGGTGAACTTGGTGCTGGTACGAACCGCTTAAACGTATATACAGTTCGTAAAGCAACAAAAGGATTAGCAAGCTTTATTGAAAAGTTAGGTGAGGAAGCGAAAAAACGAGGTGTTGTTGTAGCCTATGATTCTCGACATAAATCACCTGAGTTCGCAATGGAAGTCGCTGCTACACTTGGTGCACGTGGTATCACAACATATGTGTTTGAAAGCTTACGTCCAACGCCAGTGCTTTCTTTCGCAGTTCGTCATTTACATACAGTAAGTGGAATCGTTCTTACGGCAAGCCATAATCCGCCTGAATATAACGGATATAAAGTATACGGTGAAGATGGTGGACAGTTACCTCCAAAAGAGGCAGATGAGTTAATTAGCTACGTAAATGCAGTAGAAGATGAATTAACAGTTGAAGTCGCTGATGTAGAGCAATTAAAAGCTGACGGTTTATTACATATTATTGGACAAGAAGTAGATGATGCATATGCTGCAGAATTGAACAATGTCATCATTAATAAAGAAATGGTACAAAGGGTTGGTAAAGACTTAAAAATCGTCTTTACACCATTACACGGAACATCAAATATTTCTGTACGCCGTGGTTTAAAAGAAGTTGGATTTACAGATGTAACAGTTGTAAAAGAGCAAGAGTTACCAGATCCAAACTTCTCTACAGTAAAATCACCGAACCCAGAAGAGCACGCAGCGTTTGAGTATGCAATTCGTGACGGTGAAAAGGTAGGCGCAGATGTATTAATCGCAACTGATCCTGACGCAGATCGCCTTGGTGTAGCAGTTCGTAATCATAATGGTGAGTTCCAAGTATTAACTGGTAACCAAACAGGTGCTTTAATGCTTGATTACTTACTATCTCAAAAGAAAGAAAACGGAACACTTCCAGAGAACGGTGTCGTATTAAAAACAATCGTAACGTCTGAAATTGGCCGTACAATTGCAAAAGCATACGGTTTAGATACAGTTGATACGTTAACTGGATTTAAATTTATCGGTGAGAAAATTAGACAGTATGAAGAAAGCGGACAATACGAATTCCAATTCGGTTATGAGGAAAGCTATGGTTATTTAATCCGTCCATTCTGCCGTGATAAAGATGCAGTACAATCTGTCCTATTTGCATGTGAAGTAGCTGCATACTACAAATCACAAGGGAAAACGTTATATGATGGTCTATTAGAAGTATTTGAGAAGTATGGTTTCTTCCGTGAAGACCTTGTATCGTTAACGTTAAAAGGAAAAGATGGAGCGGAACAAATCCAAGAGATGATGGCGACGTTCCGTGAGAATCCTCCGAAAGAAGTAGCGGGCTTAACAGTCGTAGCAGTGGAGGACTATAAAGCAAGTATCGTTACATCTTTACAAGATGGACATAAAGAAGAGATTCACTTACCGAAATCAAATGTGTTAAAATATCAATTAGAAGATGGTTCATGGTTCTGCCTACGTCCATCTGGAACTGAACCGAAGATTAAGTTCTACTTCGGTGTACAAGATAGTTCTTTACAAAATAGTGAACAAAAGTTACTTACTATTAAAGAAGACATTATGAATCGTTTATAATACAAAGTAATTTTAAGTAGTAAGGAACAAAAGGGAGCGAAATCTCCCTTTTGTTTTATGTAGGAAATAATTGCTATTAATTCCGACAGGAGAGAGGGTATTTTGTGATGAAAAAAGTAAGAAAAGCGATAATCCCAGCAGCTGGATTAGGAACACGTTTTTTACCAGCAACGAAAGCAATGCCGAAAGAAATGTTACCGATAGTAGATAAACCAACGATCCAGTACATTGTAGAAGAAGCAGTGAAATCGGGCATCGAAGATATTATTATCGTTACTGGTAAAACAAAGCGTTCTATCGAAGATCATTTCGATAACGCATTTGAACTAGAGCAAAACTTATTAGAGAAGAAAAAATATGAGTTACTTGAAAAAGTACAAGCTTCTTCAAAAATGGTAGATATTCATTACATCCGTCAAAAAGAGCCGAAGGGGCTAGGGCATGCTGTTTGGTGCGCGCGTAAATTCATTGGTGATGAGCCGTTTGCAGTGTTACTAGGTGATGATATTGTCCAAGCTGAGAAACCATGTTTACGTCAATTAATGGATGAGTATGAAAAAACACTTTCTTCTGTTATTGGTGTACAAACTGTTCCAGAAAATGAAACACACCGTTACGGAATTATCGATCCATTAGAACAAGAAGGTCGTCGTTACCAAGTTCGCAATTTCGTTGAGAAACCAGCACAAGGTACAGCACCTTCAAACTTAGCAATTATGGGACGTTACATTTTAACGCCTGAAATCTTTATGTTCTTAGAACAGCAACATGTCGGTGCTGGTGGTGAAATTCAATTAACAGATGCAATCCAAAGCTTAAATGAAATTCAACGTGTATTTGCTTACGATTTCGAAGGAAAGCGCTACGACGTAGGTGAAAAGCTAGGATTTGTTCAAACGACAATTGAAATGGCCCTGCAACACCCAGAATTACGTGATGACATGGTTGTAATGATGAAGAAAATTTTAGAAGAACAAGTGAATCAAGAGTCTTAATATAAAAAAAGAGTTATTGCAGCAAGCTGCAATAACTCTTTTTTATTATGAAATCGTCGAATGAGAATGCTGATAAGCAGAACGACGCACAGCATAGTATATGCGAGGGGCGATAATAGCACCGATAATTGTAAATGCAATATCTTTTACTGCAAACCACATCATAATCATCCAAGCAGCATTATAGCTCATATTACCGCCCATAAAGAGATTGACTGCCCCGTACATGTAAGTAGTACCGATTATATAAGTTAAAATAATTCCTGTGAAAGAGGCAATCGCAAATGTAATGAATGTTGGTCTTTCTTTTTGTTCTACTAGTTTCCCCGATACGTAAGCAACGATAATAAATGCGATAATAAAACCACCAGTAGGATCTAAAAGTGCTCCAAATCCAGCCTTGAAGTTAGCGAAGATTGGTGCGCCGGCTACGCCAACGAGCATATAAACAGTCATGGATAAAGCACCAAGTCTACTTCCAAGAAGAAGACCTGCTAAAATTGCGAAAAATGGTTGCATAGATAATGGGATACCTGCTACTTGAAGGAATGGTGCCCAAGATACAATATTTGCACCGATGGCCATAAGAGCAACGAACATGGCAGCTAATGCTAAATCTAAAACATGTAATCTTCTCATAATGTTAACCTCCTGTTGTTTTTAGGTTAACATTATCGTAGCTAAAATATTTACTTGTTGTCAATCAAAATATTTTGATAAGAAGGCTTTAAATAGTCTCTTAACAACGTATATGGAATACGAAATTGCGGAATTCCACTTGAATACGGAGCAATCTCATATAAAGGGAAATAAATGACGAGATTGTCTGGCTCTAAAAAGAAGTGAAACTTTTTCATACTCATTACCTTTTCAGTTGCATCAGGAAAATAAATACTTTCATTTTGTTTAATTTGTCTTACAATCTCTGCACGGATTACATCTTTATATTTATCTTTTTGTTGAAATAAATCGTCTAAGTGCAGTAGCTTTTTTTCTTTTAAATCAAATGTATTTGCCTTCCACGTATAAAGACCGTGTGCTCCGCCAGTATATTGATAGTAATTCACATATAGGCTAAGAAAAGGTGGTTTGTTTAAAGAGACTTTATAATCAACATTTGCTACGTACGGATGAAATGGTGTACTAGATCCTTCTGTCTCTTTATAGTATTTTTTTGCTTCTTTTTCTAATTTGTTTTTAAATTTGTCAGTGGATTTTTTGTAGTATAAATTGAGCTTATTTTGAAATGTAGAGTCAGAAAAGTTGTGAAAAGAAGGCCTATTTATTTGATATTCTATATAAGGTTTCTTACCTTTTTGCGTTACAGTCTTAACATCGATTGTCAGGTTAGATGCTTTGGCTGTTATTGCACAATTTGGTACAATAGTCAGCAAGGAGAACATAAGCAGTAATATACAAAATTTCTGTTTCATTTAGGTGAAGCCTCCTTATATAAGTGTTATAAGTAGTTTGAAAATAAATAGGTAAAATTATACATTTAATTAAAGCAAGAGAAGGAGGAAGCGATATGGCAAAAACTTTAATGGATTCACTTGGAATTGAGTTGTTAGAGATGACAGAAGATAAGGTGGTTGCTACGATGCCTGTTGATGAGCGTACGCATCAGCCATTTGGATTTTTACATGGCGGTGCATCGGTTGCATTAGCAGAAACAGTGGCAAGTGTTGGTTCATACAATTTAATTGATCAAGAAAAATGTATTTGTTTCGGATTAGAAATTAATGCAAACCACATTCGCTCAAAGAAAGATGGAATTGTAACAGCGATCGGAACACCGATACATAGAGGACAATCGACAATGGTTTGGGATGTTCGTATTATTGATGAAAATGATGATTTACTATGTATATCAAGATGTACAGTAGCAATTAAAGAAAAACGTGAAAAGTAAAAAAGAGGCGCTCTTATGAGCAGCCTCTTTTTCTTATAATTAGAACTGGATTTTCTTCTCTAAGAAACCTTTTAGTTCGCTAATTGGCATACGAACTTGTTCCATTGTATCACGGTCACGTACTGTAACAGCTTTGTCTTCAACTGAGTCGAAGTCGTATGTGATACAGAATGGTGTACCGATTTCGTCTTGACGACGGTAACGTTTACCGATAGAACCAGTTTCATCAAAGTCTACCATGAAGTCTTTAGCTAATTCTGCGAATACTTCAGTAGCACCTTCAGATAGCTTTTTAGATAGTGGTAAGATAGCTGCTTTGTATGGTGCTAAAGCAGGGTGGAAACGAAGAACTGTACGAGAATCGTTTTCTAATTGCTCTTCTTCATATGCATCACATAAGAATGCTAATGTTACACGGTCTGCGCCTAAAGATGGCTCGATGCAGTATGGTACGTAACGCTCATTCGTTTGTGGATCGATATAGTTAAAGTCTTCGTTTGAGTGTTCCATGTGACGTTTTAAGTCGAAGTCTGTACGAGATGCAACGCCCCAAAGTTCGCCCCAACCGAATGGGAATTTGAATTCAATGTCAGTTGTTGCATTACTATAGTGAGATAACTCTTCTTCACCGTGGTCACGAAGACGCATGCTCTCTTCAGTCATACCAAGTGAAAGTAACCAGTTTTTACAAGTTTCACGCCAGAATGCGAACCACTCTAAATCTTCACCAGGCTTACAGAAGAATTCAAGTTCCATTTGTTCGAATTCACGTGTACGGAATGTGAAGTTACCAGGCGTGATTTCGTTACGGAAACTCTTACCGATTTGGCCAATACCAAATGGAAGCTTTTTACGCATAGAGCGTTGAACGTTTTTGAAGTTTACGAAAATACCTTGTGCTGTTTCAGGACGAAGGAAGATTTCGTTTGTGCTAGACTCTGTAACACCTTGGAATGTTTTGAACATTAAGTTGAACTGACGGATTTCAGTGAATTCTTCACTACCGCAATCAGGACATTTTACTTCATGTTCTTTCATTAAGTCAGCCATTTGGTCGAAAGTAAGACCATCAACAACCATTTCGATGCCTTTTGCATCTAAAGCATCCTCAATTAATTTGTCAGCACGGTGACGAGCTTTACATTTTTTACAGTCGATCATTGGATCGTTGAAGTTACCAACGTGACCAGAAGCGATCCAAGTTTTAGGGTTCATTAAAATAGCTGCGTCTAAACCAACGTTGTATGGAGATTCTTGAATGAATTTTTTCCACCAAGCTTTTTTAACGTTATTTTTTAATTCGATTCCAAGTGGACCGTAATCCCAAGTGTTTGCAAGACCACCGTAAATTTCAGAACCAGGGAAAACAAAACCGCGATGTTTTGCTAAGTTTACAACTTGTTCCATTGAATACATAAGAAAATCCTCCTTTTGAAAGTTAACGTATTGGCGATGACATACTCTGATACTTTGGAAACGAGCAGTATAGCTAAAAAGAACATAAAAAAACGCTCATCCCAAGGCTATTTGCCTAGGGACGAGCGTTTGCCCGCGGTTCCACCCTAGTTGATACACAAAAGGTGCATCCACTTTATCATGTATTGCTCGGGACTGCCGTTTCCTTGCGGCTTCAGGCTTTCACTATCCCTGAATCGCTTTTTATGCAAGTACTTATAAGTCCGTCATCGCTACTTATATTAGTAATAATGAACATATTCTAACACGTTCTTTTTTAAATCTCAATAGAGGAACGCGTCTATCTATGATAGAGTCTCGCCTATTTTTTCATTATTTATTCCGTAATTTTCTTTAATATGCTTAATTGCTTCACGCTTACTTAATGGAGCGAGCTCGTTGTTTTGCACGTATTCCCAAACTACATCCGGATTTGTTTTTGCATATTCACGAAGGACCCAGCCAATCGCTTTTTGAATGAAAAATTCTTTTGAAGAATGTAGTTGTCCAATAATCCAGAAAAGAAGTTCCTCATCCATCTTTTGTTTATATTTCAGTTGGAATAAAATAGCGGCGCGTTGTAACCATATGTTATCTGATGCAATCCATTTTGGAATATAAGCAGAAATCAATTCTGGGTGTTTTAAAAAGATAGTACCTAAGAATGTAGGGACGATGCTATCGACAGAGTCCCACCAAGATTTTGTGACAATAAGTTCTTCTAAGAAGGGGATATGAGTTTCGTTTATATGCTTTTTATATTTTTGCATAATATCAAGTGCGGCCGCTTGGAATTCACGTTCTGGTAAGTCCCAAAGCTCACGTACGATAATTTGGAAGTCTTTTTTATCTGGGAGAGTATGTATTTGAATGACGTCTTTTAATAATTGGCGTCTTTCCGGTGTTTGAATACCTAGAAATGGGAAGTGATTTTTCATATAACGAGCCATAGGTTCTGCTTTTTCAGGATTTTTATGAGCTGTGAAATGCTCTTGTAATGCTTTTACAAATGGATGCATAAGTGTTTCTCCTCTCTTATTCTCTTTCTTCTCTTATTATACAAAGAGTTTGGATAAATTTTAAAACATAACTTGCAATGTAATGAAATATGTTGAAAGTAGAGAGGAGAGGATAAGATGGAGGATCAAGGCGTACTAGCAGGTTTCTTTGCTCTTAGTTTTGCGTTTATTCTTGTTATATTGATTTGGGCAATTATTTCATATTTGTTAACGGCTTTTGCACTTTATTCGATGGCGAAAAATGATGGTGCAACGGACGGGGTGCTTGCGTTTATTCCGTTTTTGAATAGTAAGACGTGGGGTGACTTAGCGAAAGATAAATTACCAGATTTTTTGAAAGAAGAAGCAGGGTGGAAAGTATTCGGTATATATGTTGCATGTTTCATTTTTAATTTCGTACCAATTATAAGTTTACTAGCAACAGCTGTATCGATTGTATTATCTATTTATCTTATCTACGCTATTTTAGACAGATATGGAACGAACTCTATATTATTTACGATTATTCATGTAATCACATTTTCGGTGTTCTTACCGATTCATTTATTTATTATTCGAAATGAACCGGTGAGATATAAAGAGTAGATTTTTCGTTTTTGTTGATAAGTCGATATATTTTAGATATAAGTAAAAAAGCGCCCTGATTATCAGAGCGCTCTTTTTACTACATAAGGTAGCGTAAATAAATATAAATGTGAGAAATGATTAATGAAACGATCATAATTGGGAAACCGACTTTTAGGAATTCCATGTAACTAAATTTATGTCCTTCGCGGCTCGCAATACCTGCAACGATTACGTTAGCAGAAGCTCCGATTAATGTTCCGTTTCCACCGAGACAAGCACCTAGTGCTAATGCCCACCATAATACATCGATTTGTGCGTCAGATGGTGATAAGCCTAGCCCGACTGCCATATCGTTAATAAGTGGAATCATTGTTGCGACGAATGGGATGTTATCAATTGTTGCAGAGGCGATACCAGATACCCATAAAATAAGGATGGATGCGTAAGAAATATCTCCGCCTGTTATACCAATTACTTTTTGAGCTAACATTTTAATAAGACCGATATCGATAAGTCCTCCAACAAGTACGAATAGCCCTGCGAAGAAGAAGATTGTTACCCACTCTACGCTTGCAAATACTTCTTCAATTTCATGCTCTTTCACACCAATTAACATAAGTACAGTAGCACCAGTTAAGGCAATGATAGCCGCATCAATATGGAAAATAGAATGAGTCATGAAACCTACAATCGTAAGTCCAAGCACCGTTAAAGATTTTTTCATTAATACTGGATCTTTAATGTATTGTTTTTCATCTAAGCTCATTAATTTTTTAACCTGTACAGGATCGGCAATTAATTGTTTACGGTACATGAAGTAAAGTATGGTTGCTGTAACGCCAATAATAATAATTACGATTGGTGCTAGATTCAATAGGAAAGCATTGAAGTCTAAATGCTTATTGGCAGAACCAATCATAATGTTAGGTGGATCACCAATTAATGTTGCCGTTCCCCCAATGTTTGAAAAAATAATTTCAGAAAGTAAATATGGAACAGGATTTACTTGCAGTATGCGCGTAATAGATAAAGTAACTGGAACAACAAGAAGTACAGTTGTAACGTTATCTAAAAATGCGGAGCCAAGCGCGGTAAGTAGGGAAAGGGAAATTAAAATTTTAATTGGATTTCCTTGTGCCCCTTTTGCTGCTTTAATGGCAACGTATTGGAAAACACCTGATTTACTCGTAATGTTCACCAAAATCATCATACCGATGAGTAGCGTAATCGTTCCCCATTCAATATGTTTCGTAAAGGCGTTATGTAAATCGACGACCCCCACAATTACCATGAATGCTGCACCAAGAAGTGCGATGACAGCGCGATTAATTTTTTCAGAAATAATAATGGCATATGTAATTAAAAAGACTGCGATAGCAAAATAATACTGCCAGTTAGCGAGTTCTTGCGTTGTTTCGTGCAAAAATCTCATCTCCTTTCATTCATTTTTCTTAGTGTGTCAAATATTAACTAGATGAAACACACATAACGTCATTATAAAGTAGAAAAACTGCGGATGTAAATGAAAGGAGGGATTTTGTCATATTTTCTGCATAGGTCATTTTTTCTTATTTTTTAAAATATTTGTGGGCATTTGACATATATATAAGATACATCCAATCTGAATATTTAAAATGGAATTAGCATTCGAGCTTGTTCGTGTAGGAGTGTCAAATAGAAAGGAATGATAAAAATGATAAGGAAGGGATCGTATGGATGAACAACGATTTTTATTTTTAGACTTTGAGTTTACGATGCCCCAGCATAGAAAGAAACCGAAAGGATTTTTTCCGGAAATTATTGAGGTAGGACTCGTTTCAGTTGCTGGCCGTAAGGTGGAAGATACGTATTCATCACATGTCAGGCCGAAAACATTTCCCTCTTTAACGGATCGATGTAAGAAGTTTTTAGGAATAAAACAAGAAGTCGTGGATAAAGGGATTTCATTTCCTGAACTCGTTAAGAAGCTTGCGGAATACGAAACGAAATGTAAACCGACAATTGTAACGTGGGGAAATATGGATATGAAAGTGCTGAAGCATAATTGTGAAATGGCAGGGATAGCTTTTCCATTCTTCGGACAGTGTCGTGATTTATCGCTTGAGTATAAGAAGTTTTTTGGAGAAAGAAATCAAACAGGATTATGGAAAGCAATTGAGGCGTACGGAAAAGTAGGGACAGGGAAGCATCATTGTGCGCTTGATGATGCGATGACGACGTACAATATTTTTAAACTAGTAGAAAAAGATAAAGAGTATTTAGTAAAACCAGCACCTCCAACATTAGGAGAACTCGTTGATTTTTCAAAAGTGTTAAAGAAAGTGAGCACACAGTAACGACCAAATTGCACATTATGTAATTTGGTCGTTTTGTTTTTTAAAGTTTGTAGTCTTTCTTTAACTGTTCTAATGTTTCTAGACTACGCTCTGCAAAAGGTGAATCATCTTCAGAAAATGAATTCATTTGGGTTTCTAATGCTAATTTTAGTGACTTGGTATAATCCGGAATTCCTCCTTCATATTTTTTCACCATTTGCTCTGGAATGTTCGTCTGTTCACGGAAAGCTAAAGCGCGTCTTTCATGGAAAAATGGTACGTCAGCTTGTTTTACGTTATGTAAGTCACCTTGCACCGGATGTTTTAAAACAGCTAATACTTTTACGACGTAACTGCCAGGGCGGCTATTTGTAACTTCGCCGATGTATTTGCCAGTTTTATAAATGCCAGTAACGATTTCACCAATTTCAAATGTTTCTCTCATATTTTTCACCTCAAGTTTATAGTAAGGAAAGTAGGAGAAGGAGTCAAAGAAATCATTCACTTTCGGAACGCCCCCTTGAGAATATGTATAGGTTCCACTATAATTTAAAGTTATATAACAGAAAATTCTGATGTTTTACAAATCCTATAATAAGGAGTGTTCTATATGATGCCTTTATATTTTCCGGAAGATAAAACAGAATATATTATTCCAGGGATTGTTTGCGTGCTATTTATAATTGGTGCCGTTGCTACGTGGCGTATGTTCATTCGTGTATCAAAACGCGAAGCGGAGCGATTACAGAAAGTTGAAGAAAAACTATTAGCTGAAAAGAAACAGTAACGCATTTTTGTATGTTTCCCTCTATGCTCGGACAATCTAAGGGCAGAATATATTTTGGAGGGAATGGAATGAAGAAACGGCTTTTTTTCAGTTGTTGTTTATTATTTCTGATGGCAGGTTGTGACCAAGGAAAGCCGAAAGAAATTGAAGTGAAATTACATAATGCTTCAGGAGATGAAGTAGGGACTGCGAAAGTAGTGCAGCAAACAAGTGGCGTGAAAATTACGATTAAAGGAGAAGGTTTCACGCCAGGACCACACGGACTACATGTACATGAAATCGGAGAGTGTAAGGCACCTCGTTTTGAATCATCCGGGAATCATTTTAATCCTGATGATAAAAAACATGGTCTTCTTAATCCGAAGGGTGCAGAAAACGGTGATTTACCGAACGTAGTTGCAGATGGTTCTGGGAAGATTAAAGCGGAAATCGATGCACCTCACATCACACTTGAAGAAGGAAAAACGACGATTCATAGAAAGGATGGAGCGTCTATTATTATTACAGAAAACCCTGATGATGGTATGACACAACCGACAGGTAAATCAGGCGATCGAATTGCTTGTGGTGTAATTGTAAAAAAAGCAGCGGATATGAAGAAAAAGTAAAAGCTACCGTGCTGGTAGCTTTTTTTGTGTAGTATAAGTGAAAATATATCAGCGATTATTGGAATATATCGATTGTAACTCAAATTATATCGGCGATTATTAGAATATATTGACCGTAACTTGAAATATATCAACTTACCGACAAAATATGACAAAGGAGTCTGTCCAAGAATGATTAGGGGACAGACTCCTCTATTATTATGAAAACGTATGACGCAGTCTGTTCAAAATTTCTTCTAAAACAGATCGTGGACAGCCGATGTTAATTCGAATATGTTCTTCGCCACCTAACCCGTATTTCTCACCAGCTTCAACGATGATTTTTCCTTTTTCCTCAAGTAATGCAGTACGCTCGTTTTGAGAAAGTTTTAGACGAGAACAATCAATCCATAATAAAAAGCTACCTTCTGGCTTCGTTACGGAAAGAGCAGGTATGTGAGTTTTAATATATTCACAAGCAAATTGAGCATTATCTTCTATATATAATCGAATTTCGTTTAACCAATCATTACATTCTGTATAGGCACTTTGCATCGCTGTGTAGGCAAAGATATTTAACCCGTGGAAGCCTTGTCTATATTGGATAGCTGTAAAGGCGTGACGGAGTTTTTCGTTTGGAATGATAATAATCGAAGCTTGTAATCCAGCGATATTAAATGTTTTACTTGGAGCCATACAAGTGATAGTGCGCTCTGCTAATTCTTCAGATAAGGAAGCGAACGGCGTATGTGTATGGTCTGCATAAATGATATCGGAATGAATTTCATCCGCGACAACGATAACGTCATATTTAGTACATAACAATCCGAGCTGCACAAGTTCCTCTTTCGTCCAAACGCGTCCGATTGGGTTATGAGGGCTACAAAGAAGCATGAGTTTGACACCTTGCTGAAACTGCTTTTCTAAATGCTCAAAGTCTATCACATATGTATCATTTTGTTTCTGTAATGGACTCACGCATAACTGCCTGTTGTTTGTTGTGACCATTTCGAAAAATGGAGGATAAATAGGTGGTTGTACGAGAACGGATTCGTTTTCTTTTGTGAAAGCCTGTATGCTCGTACTAAGAGCTGGAACGATCCCCGCGCTAAAAACAATCCATTCTTTTTGAATGTCCCAGTTATATTGTTTTTTTGTCCAGTTACAAATAATATCTCCAATATTTTCGGGAGGAAGTGTATAGCCGAAAATAGGATGCTCAATACGTTTCTTTAAAGCAGTTTGAATTTGTGTTGGTACTTCAAAATCCATATCAGCAATCCAAGCATGGATAAGTTCTTCGTTTTTATATGTATCCCATTTTATACTATGCGTTCCACGTCGATTGATTGCTTTATGAAATAGTTGCATACGTTTGCCCCCTTCTTCTGTAAAACCAATAAGTTATGAAAGTTCTCTCTCTTCTTATAGAATAGCTGATGTGATAGGATAAAGAAAAGTATTAAAAAGTGAAAAGGCGGGAAGCGAATGGGTACATATGAAAAGATGATAGAGGTTGTGAAGAATTGGGATCCGTTTCAAATGGGACCGGAGTTTTATGAAACAGAAGCGAGCGATGTTGTGAACGTCATAAGTGTGTTTGATGATCCAAAATACATCGCAAAGAAGATTCAACATATATACTTTATGTCTTTTGAGGAAGTACCTGCGCTTGAAAAATGTGAGAAATTAGCTGTGGAATTACTTGTAATAAAAGAAGGCGGAAGCTGTTCATTATAGGCTGTCGGAATTTCCGACGGCCTTTTTTATATTATCCCGCTATTTGCCGGGCAGTAAGACCCCCACCTCAAAATTCAGCAGAAGCAAAGAAGTTAGGTGGGGGCTAATTAAAGTTTCACTTTATTGCGCAGAAAAAGCGATAATTTCTTCATAAACATGTTCAGGCTTTTCTTCAGGTAGTAAATGTCCTGTATTTTCGTAAGAAATAAATTTTGAATTCGGTAAATCTTTGTGTAGACGATGACCTACATGTACAGGGACGACGCGGTCTTTTTCACCCCAAATGAGTAGTGTAGGTGTTTCGATTTTTTGTAATTCAGTTGAAGATAAGTCACCTTCACGGTCTCGTATCATGCGAGTTAAAGCGGGAAATATACGGTCGTCATAAAAAGGAGCGGAGTAACCTTTTTTCATTTCATCGTCAATTAATGAGTGATCATGAACGACATTCATTAAGTTATGAACAATACCGCGTCTAATAATCCAGTTCTTTACGTATAAATGAAAGAACGGTAAATAAGAAGAGTATAGTAAAGGTAAGGTTGCGCGTGCTAAATAGCTAGAGCTGCATAGTAAAATCGTTTTTGAAATGAGTTCAGGACGTATACGGTTTACATAGAGAGAAATTTGCCCACCCATAGAGTGCCCAACTAATACAATGTTTGAGAGAGATAAATGTTCAATTAAATCAATAATAATCGTTGCTAAATTGTGATAAGAATACTTAAACAGATGAGACTTATCACTTTTTCCGAACGGTGGTAAATCAAGAGCAATCACTGTTCCTGCTTTCGATAGTAAGGGAATGAGACGACGGTAACTGAATGAGGAAGATAAAAAGCCGTGAACGAGTACGAAAGTAGGACGTTCTGTTTTGTTATCGTGTTCATACAATTCGTAATGAATAGTAGTGCCGCGAGTGGAAAAAGTGAAATAAGGACAAGTATATTCGTGATTCATTTTTTGTCACTCCATTGATTTTTGTTCATATCATCTCCAAGGAAGAAGAAAATATGTTAACAAAAAAAGGCAAGATGACGACGTCATCTTGCCTTTCGTTTATTCAGTATTACCCGCGAACAATATTAGGCGGTGTTTTTCCTTGTAATCCTGCAACTAAATTTTCAGCGGCGGTCATAGCCATTTGCTGCCTAGTTTTTAATGTTGCAGATCCGATGTGTGGTAAAGTTACAATATTTTGTAATGATAAGAGTGGATTATCTTTTTGAATCGGCTCTTGTGTAAATGTATCGATACCTGCTGCAAAGATTTTCTTTTCTGTTAAAGCATGGATTAACGCTTCTTCATCTACTGTTTTCCCGCGAGAAGCATTAATGAAGATTGCTGTTTCTTTCATTAATGAAAATTCCTTTTCTCCAATAAGGTGATATGTTTCATCTGTTAATGGAGTAAGAAGAACAATAAAGTCAGACTGCTTCAGTAGCGTTTGTAAATCACAATATGTAGCATCGAATTTTTGTTCAGCTTCTTCTTTACGACGGCGGTTATAGTAAAGAACATTCATATCAAATCCGAATTTTGCTCGTTTTGCAACGGCTTCTCCAATTCGGCCCATACCGATAATACCAATTGTGCTATGGTGTACATCTAGTCCGAAGTGTTCTTTTCCGATTTCAGCGTTCCATTCACCATTTTTCACGTAAGAATCGAGTTCGCAAACGCGGCGCCCAGCTGATAGCATAAGGGCGAAAACGAGATCAGCTACTGTATCATCTAATACGTATGGTGTATTCGTTCCGATAACATTTCGGTTTTTCATCGCTTGTAAATCAAAATTATCGTAACCGACAGAAATGTTGCTCACTACTTTTAAGTTAGGAGCCACTGTCAGTAATTCTTCATTAATAGCAGATCCGAAATTTAATAACCCATCTTTATCTTGTATTTTCTCTAATAGAACATCACGAGGTACTTTCTCATTTTGATCCCATTTTTCATAATCACAGTGTTCTGATAAATAGTTTTCTACAAATGTTGGAACTGGTTCAGCAATATAAACTTTTGGTTTCACGGTTCCATCCCCTTTCGCTTTATCACGCATTTTTCCGCTGATTAAAGTTTCACTTTATTTTGACATAATTCAATAGAAAAATCTTCTTTTCAAACTGGAAAGGGTATTTGTATAATTTAGACACAAACGAAAAGGAAGGATGATTTATATGGTGACAGAAAAAGAATTAGAATTATTAGCTTGTCTTGAAAAGAGTAGTCGATTATCTGTAGATACATTAGCGAAGCTGTTAAATATAGAGGTAGAAGAAGTAAAGAAGATGGTTGCGAGGTTAGAAAATGAAAAGATTATTGTGGATTATGTAACACATATTGATTGGACGAAGGTGAAAGAACATACAGGTTTAACGGCAATGATCGATGTGAAAGTTACGCCAAAGCATGGCGTTGGGTTTGATGCGGTTGCTGAACAAATTTATCGTTATTCAGAAGTGAAATCCGTTTATTTAATGTCAGGGACATATGATCTTTCTATTACATTAGAAGGGAAAACGATGGGAGAAGTAGCGATGTTTGTTTCTGAGAAATTAGCAACAATTGAATCTGTTGTTTCTACAACTACTCATTTCATTTTGAAGAAGTATAAACATGAGGGTGTTATTTATGAAAAAGACGATGATGATAAGCGAATTGTGGTGACACCATGAAGCAATTTGAACTATCTAGATCAGCAGAATCTTTAAAACCATCTGGTATTCGAAAATTTTTTGATTTAGCAGCAAATATGAAAGGTGTTATTTCCCTCGGGGTAGGAGAGCCGGATTTTGTTACACCTTGGAATGTAAGGCAAGCATGTATTCGTTCTTTGGAACAAGGGTATACGTCATATACAGCAAATGCAGGATTATTGGAGCTCCGTCAAGAAATAGCAAAGTATCTAAAAAAACAATTTGCAGTATCTTATGATCCAAGTGATGAAATCATTGTTACAGTTGGAGCGAGCCAGGCGTTAGATGTAGCGATGCGCGCCATTATAAATCCTGATGATGAAGTGCTCATTATTGAACCGAGCTTCGTTTCTTATGCACCACTTGTGACATTAGCTGGAGGAGTTCCGGTTCCTGTGGCGACTACGTTAGAAAACGAGTTTAAAGTACAACCAGAACAAATTGAAGCAGCTATTACAGCGAAAACAAAGGCAATTTTGCTTTGTTCACCAAATAACCCGACAGGTGCAATGCTAAATAAATCCGAGCTTGAAGAAATAGCAGTGATTGTTGAGAAGTACAATTTAATCGTATTATCTGATGAAATTTATGCAGAACTTGTATACGACGAAGTATATACAAGTTTCGCGAGTATTAAAAATATGCGTGAGCATACGATTTTAATTTCAGGATTTTCAAAAGGATTTGCGATGACAGGATGGCGCCTCGGTATGATTGCATCTCCTGTTCAATTTTCAGAATTAATGCTCAAAATCCATCAGTATTCAATGATGTGTGCACCGACGATGTCTCAGTTTGCAGCACTTGAGGCGTTACGCGCAGGGAACGATGAAGTAATTCGAATGAGAGATAGCTATAAGAAGCGTCGTAACTTCATGACGACATCTTTCAATGAAATGGGCTTAACGTGTCATGTGCCGGGCGGAGCATTTTATGTTTTTCCTTCTATATCTTCAACCGGATTATCTTCAGCGGAATTTGCAGAACAGTTATTGTTGGAAGAAAAAGTGGCCGTTGTCCCTGGTAGCGTATTTGGCGAAAGTGGTGAAGGATTTATTCGTTGTTCATATGCGACGTCGCTTGAACAACTTATGGAAGCGATGAAGAGAATGGAACGATTTGTAGAAAATA
Source organism: Bacillus sp. ME78 (assembly GCF_903970865.1). NCBI lineage: Bacteria > Bacillati > Bacillota > Bacilli > Caryophanales > Bacillaceae > Bacillus > Bacillus sp. ME78. The sequence goes on along the minus strand of NZ_CAJCKK010000010.1, from coordinate 5,257 downwards.
AAAAAAGGACAAAACGTAATACGCTTTGTCCATAAAAGGGGGGGAATACTAGAAAGCCATGTGTTAGTAGTCTATCCCAATATTGGAGAATTATACTTCTTTAAGGGAAATTTTTCATGAATTTTGAATGAGTTCTGTCATAGTGGTATAATTTACTAATATAAGGTATACGCATTCTAGATATCATTATCTAGAATGCGTACTAACCAATCGGATATTTAAAATAAATATATCTGCTTTGCTCTCTATAATTGTAGAGAGAATGGTAAACGTATGGGAGTGTTTCATATGTCAGAACAATATACAACAGGAGTGGTTGTAACAGGGAAAGTGACTGGAATTCAAGATTACGGTGCATTTGTAGCGTTAGATGCAGAAACACAAGGACTTGTGCATATATCTGAAATTACAAATGGATATGTAAAGGATATTCATGACTTTTTAAAAGTCGGCGATACAGTAGAAGTAAAGGTACTTTCAATTGATGAAGAGCACAGAAAAATGAGTTTATCGTTAAAAGCGGCGAAAAGAAAACAAGGAAGGATTCTTATACCGAACCCATCTGAAAACGGATTTAATACGCTGCGAGAAAAGTTGGCAGAATGGATTGAAGAGTCCGAGTTAACAAAGTAAAAGAGGAACGCATATGAGCGTTCCTCTTTTACTTTATCTTATGATATATATTTGCAAATATGATTGCATGCAATCATATTCGTATGTCGGAGGTGAAAGGACATACTGATTATCGAATTTCGTTTGTTTCTGGGTGCGTACCAAGATTTTCAGATGGTTTAAACAGTAAACCAAGGTTGATAAGCCCAGATATACCAACGATGCCGTAAATAATACGTGCAAGAGCTGAATTTTGTCCACCGAAAATGGCTGCTACTAAGTCAAACTGGAAAAATCCGATTAGTCCCCAGTTCACAGCGCCAATTACAGTAAAGACTAATGCGATACGTTGCAAAGTACTCATGAAAAAGCCCCCCTTAATTGTGAAGCATGAGCAAGCGATGAGTTAATTAACTCTTTTATAGAATGGGGTAGTTATGTTGTTTTTATACATAAAAAATGTTCGAAAGAGGATGTATATACATCTATACCGAAAAATGCGAATTTTTATGCAAAAAATGAACTTTTTCTAAAAAATATATATTGGTTACGTTTACAATGGTTGAATCGCTTGATTTACAACTTCAGTTTCGCTAAAGTGAATACAGAAATACATATCCATAATTGGAGGGAAAAAGATGAGTACACATGTAACGTTCGACTATTCTAAAGCGTTATCCTTCATCGGTGAACATGAAATCACTTATTTACGTGATGCAGTGAAAGTAACACATCATGCAATCCACGAAAAAACTGGAGCTGGGAACGATTTCCTTGGGTGGGTAGACCTTCCGCTTCAATATGACAAAGAAGAATTCGCTCGCATTCAAAAATGCGCAGAAAAAATTAAAAACGACTCTGACATTTTACTTGTTGTAGGTATTGGTGGTTCTTACCTAGGAGCACGCGCAGCAATCGAAATGTTAAGCCATTCTTTCTACAACACGCTATCTAAAGAACAACGTAAAACTCCACAAGTGCTATTTGTTGGACAAAACATTAGCTCCACTTACATGAAAGATTTAATGGACGTATTAGAAGGTAAAGACTTCTCTATTAACGTTATTTCCAAATCAGGTACAACAACAGAGCCAGCACTAGCATTCCGTATTTTCCGTAAGTTATTAGAAGAGAAGTATGGAAAAGAAGAAGCTCGCAAACGTATTTATGCAACTACAGATAAAGCACGTGGTGCATTAAAAACATTAGCTGATAACGAAGGTTACGAAACATTCGTTATTCCAGATGATGTTGGAGGACGTTTCTCTGTATTAACGCCAGTTGGTTTATTACCAATCGCAGTAAGTGGCTTAAATATTGAAGAGATGATGAAAGGTGCAGCTGCTGGTCATGATGACTTCGGAACATCAGAACTAGCAGAAAACCCAGCTTACCAATACGCAGTAGTTCGTAACGCTTTATACAATAAAGGAAAAACAATTGAAATGCTTGTTAACTATGAGCCAGCACTTCAATACTTCGCTGAGTGGTGGAAACAGTTATTTGGTGAAAGTGAAGGAAAAGATCAAAAAGGTATTTTCCCATCTTCAGCAAACTTCTCAACTGACTTACACTCATTAGGTCAATACGTTCAAGAAGGTCGTCGTGACTTATTTGAAACAGTTCTTAAAGTAGGTAAATCTACACATGAACTAACAATCGAATTAGAAGACAACGATTTAGACGGATTAAACTACCTTGCTGGTGAAACTGTAGACTTCGTAAACACAAAAGCATACGAAGGTACATTACTTGCACATAGCGACGGGGGAGTACCAAATTTAATCGTAAATATTCCTGAATTAAATGAGTACACATTCGGTTACCTTGTATACTTCTTCGAAAAAGCATGTGCGATGAGCGGCTACTTATTAGGCGTAAATCCATTTGACCAACCTGGCGTAGAAGCATACAAGAAAAACATGTTTGCTTTACTTGGTAAACCAGGATTTGAAGAATTAAAAGCAGAATTAGAAGAGCGTTTAAAATAATAAAAAGCGACCGGATTCCGGTCGCTTTTTATTATTTTATCGAAAAGTCCATCAGTATATTCAAACTAGAGTGGGTATGCTAAAGGAAAAGTCTTGGAGGGATGGACTTGATTCCGATTCAATCAAATTTAGAAGGACGTACATATGCGTTATATAAATTAGAAGAGGTTATGAAACCACTTGGATATAGTATTGGTGGTAATTGGGATTATGATAAAGGATGCTTCGATTACAAAATCGATGAAGAAGATGGGTATCAATTTTTACGAGTGCCGTTTACAGCAGTAGATGGTGAACTAGATGTACCTGGTGTAGTAGTCCGTCTTGAAACGCCGTATATTCTTTCGCACGTATATCAAGACGAACTAGATGATAATGTGAATACTTTAACCGCGGGAACGAGTGGGATGGATCAATTTGCTGAACCGAAAGATCCAGATGCAGAAGTGAAAAGAAAATATATCAATATTGGAAAAGTGCTCATGCGGGAACTAGAAAAACATTTTCTTAATGGTGAATAACAATGAGTACGTCGCTTTCGATAAGAATGAAAGTATGGACTGGGTTAATCATATATTGATCGTCGCGCTTTATACCTAGTAAGAGAATGTTTTGTTTTAAAAGGGTATAGCTACAATTTGCAAAGGTTTGTCCGGTGCAGGACGGAGAAAGCTCCATCAGTTGTAATTTATTATCAGAGATTTCATCGTAAAGTGAGAATAGTACACCTGAAATAGAAGGGAATAAAAGAGAAGCGGTAAATACATAACTCGTTAATTTATTTCCTTCTATAATTTCTGACGCGCCAGCTCTCGTTGCATTTTGAATTTGTTCAGTAGTAAGTAGTTCTGCGATGCAGTGAATGTTTGGATTGAGTCCTTTTGCAGTTAAAATATTTAAAATGGATTGTGTATCTGCTAAGCTTTCGTTCTTTTCTTTATCCGCTGTTATTAATATGGTGTGTGCCGTTTTAATATTAGCTTTTAATAAAGTTTGATCGTGGTGCGGACAACCTTTTATAAATTCTAAATGATGAAATGGTTTTGGGAGTAAAGAAAGTGTTTCATCAATTAAAACGATATCAAGGTTTGGTTGTAATACATGCATTTGCTTTACAACATGTTTTGCACGCTCATTCCAGCCAACGATAATTATATGACCGTTAGAGGTAGCGGCTTCTTCACCTTTAATTTTCATATATTGTTTACTGATCATCTCAGTAGCGAATAGAACCATATAATAAGAACAAAAGCCAGTTCCTAATAAAATAATACTTATACCTATTAGTTTTCCTATCGTTGTATGGGGAGCAAAGTCGCCATATCCAACTGTAAAAATGGTAACGATTGACCACCAAATTCCGTCAAACCATGTAGTGAAATGAGAGGGTTCTAATCTATGTATAAGAAAACCAGAAAAAGCAGTGAATACAATAATAAAACAAATTAAACGAAAAATAATGGAATCACGAAATGTATCTACTAAATTCGGACGGGATTTCAATAGTAAATTCCTCCTTGTTTTGCAGGACTACATTCATTGTTACCATTATAGAAAAAAGAAAAACTCTCTAATTAAAGAGAGTTTGTTTTATGCTACATACTTTCCACTTCAGTTTGTTGGACACTTTCAAGATGTTGAAGAGCATAGTAAACATCAGCAGTAGGTCTTTTTTGATCAATGGACAGTTTAAGATGTAAATAGTGAGAACCGTTTTCTAATGTTTTAAGCTTCATATTCTTAACTTTTATATCCATTTCCTTTATTTCTTCAATTACGATTGGGATATTGTCCATATTTCGTACAACAAGTTTCACAGCGATATCACGTTGACGAAATGACCTAGGGCCTACATATTTCATCGCGAGTGGTATAAGTTCGACACTAATCATAAGGAAACACATTCCGAAAATCGCCTCGATATAGAAACCAGCTCCAACGGCAATACCAATACCAGAAGCACCCCAGATCATAGCGGCAGTCGTGAGCCCTGCAATGCTATCGTTGCCTCTTCTTAAAATTACGCCAGCACCTAAAAAACCAATTCCTGATACAATTTGAGCGGCAAGTCGAAGTGGATCCATATTCATATGATCGGTATGTGGTAAGTTATAAGCTGCTTTAATAGAAACAATCGTTAGGAGGCAACTAATAATAGAAATAACTAAACACGTTTTTAAACCAAGTGGTTTCCGTTTTAATTCGCGTTCTAAACCAATGGCAAACCCTAAAATAGCCGAGAGACCTAGTTTGATTAATAAATCGGTATAGTCCATATATATTCCTCCTTGTATGATATGGTATATGAATAAAACGCTTAGTATAGAAAGAAACGTTTTTTGATAGAGTAACTTTATATAAAATATATGTAGGAATTACTCATACATGAAAGAGATATTTCGTTTAAGTATATGATATTAAAAAAGAAATGTGGGCAGTTTTAAAAAAAGTTTATAAAAGGTGTTGCATTTCATTTTTCACCATGATATATTAATAACCGTCGCTGATGCGGAAACGCAGAAAACGACAAAAAAAGAAATTGAAAAACTTAGTTGACATCGAAAAACGAAGATGTTAACATAAGGAAGTCGCAAATGAGCGACCAAGTAGTTCTTTGAAAACTGAACGAAACAAACAACGTGAAACGTCAATTT